>JBJKSJ010000183.1:0-6652 GCA_046704085.1 Ktedonobacterales bacterium
CGTGGATGGTGCTGAGCGGCGACGCTGCCCATCCGGCAGCGTCGCCGCTTGTACTCGTCGGTTGTTAACCGCCTTGCTCAGAGCAAGCAAAGCGTCCTGATGCCCCTTGAGATTGGAGAGGCGCAAAGTGGCGCTGAACCAGCGCCATCATCTCATCGAGCGATTGCTTTCCGCCAACCACGTAAGTCATCAGGCGTAGCGCCCTGGCTTGCTGCCGGACGTAGCGAGCCAGTGGAATCCGTTCTTTGCTTCCAGTGTCATCAGCGGCGCGCCCAAGGGCATCGTTCAGCTTACGTATGGGGATACTAGATTTCCGGGCCGCGAACTCACCCGTACTTTTGAGGATCAGCTTCGTTTCATTCAATGTGAACCAGTTCCTATCATGCTGTCCGGCTGATATGGTTGACTGCGCGCATAAACCTCACCTATTGATTTCGTATGGGAGAATCTGTATGACGGGAAGCAAAATGCTCTCACCACTGGCGCTGGTAGGACTTGTCCTGCTGGCCGGGTGTGCTGCTGGCACACCCACCACCCAGACAACGACGCCAACGTCGCCACCTCCAACGGTCGCGCCCACACCCACTGCCACCCCAGCGCCACAAGGCCCCCAACTGGAATTGACCTACATTGGCAGCGATGGCAATGTCTATGAGATGGGGTGGCCCAATGGCACGCCCCAGCAGTGGACGACGAAAGCCCAGCCCAATCAGGTGAGCTACAGCGGGTTGGTGTGGTCGCCCGATGGCTCGACGCTGGCCGTGCTGCGCCTGACCGGGCCGACGAACACTCCCACGGGGTACGCGCTGATCGAGTTTTCCTCCACTGGGCAGGTGCTGCACACCTTTCCGCTGCCAGCCGCTCCCTACAATACGCCGTTTGTCTGGTCGCCCGATGGCTCCGAGATCGCCTATCGCACGTCAACCACTCAGGTCACCAGCACTGGCGACATCGATGGCCGCCTGACGATCCTCGATGCCCAGACGGGGGCGACCAAAGAAACGCTGCTGTATGATAATGGCGGCGGCGGCTGCGGCGGGGCCGGATTTACCGCGATGGTTCTGGCGATGGAGCAGGTGCACCATGCGTATCTCAACCTGGATACGTTTGTCTGGACGCCGGGCCAGCAGAGCATTCTGGTCTCGCGTGGCTGTGGCAACGACAGTTCCAGCCTGGTCAACCTGAGCAACCAGAGCAGCACGGCTGGCTATCCCGCAGGTGCCACCTATCAGCCGGGGGGCAATACAGTCATTCTTGGGCTGTGGAGCAGCAATAACACCACCACGCTGGGGTTGGGCAACGACACGGGCATGGAAGGGCGGGTCTTTCTCACGGCCACCTTCTCGCCGACCTATGTCACCACCCTGGGCACCGCGACCTGGAGTCCTGATGGGCAGGCCATCTACGTCGAGCATAACAACGGCATCTGGACGATGGATGCGAACGGCGCCTTCGTGCATCAGATCGTGGCGGGCGCGACCAATGATAGTCAGGGGATTGCTACCGCGCAGACGCTGCCAAGCGTGTCCCCCGATGGCACGCTGCTGCTCTATCTTCAGTTGCACGGCTCCAACAGTGGCATCGGGGGGACGGTGACCTACCAATGTTATGTGGCGCAGACGGATGGCTCCAACGCCACGGCGCTGCCGCAGGGCGCGTCATTTGCCGTCTGGCGTCCCGTGAAGTGATGAGTCGGGCGTGCCTCTTGCTTCTTATACGCTGAGGAGGGGCGACGTGGAGCGCCATTGGCAGGGGTGTACAGGTGCGCGGGGTGCCAATGGCGCTTCAGTGCGAGAACGAGAGAGGCAAGAGGCCGAGCAGCGCACGCCATCAACGAGGCGGCACCGTGAAAAGCGTCACCCTGGGCGCGGTCCTGGCCGAAGTGGTGGTGCCCCTGCCCGACGGCCAGGAGATCGTTTCCGCCAGCACCCGCGCTTCCGCCGAATCGATGAGCGATGTTCAGAAAGAAATCGGCCAGACACCTGATGCGCGCCCATTGCACGGCGGCCTATAATGGGGAAAAGAGGGATAGGCTTATAGCAAGGTTGCTCTGATAATCAAACGAGGCGTAAAATGAGCGCAAGAATGACTGCCGTGCAGGGCGACATTACCACGCTCCAGGTGGATGCGATTGTCAACGCGGCTAACAGCGGCCTGTGGGCCGGCGGCGGTGTCTGCGGCGCCATTCACGACGCGGCAGGGCCAGAGTTAGCGAAGGCATGCCTCGCGCTGGGCGGCTGCCCAACGGGCGACGCGAAGATCACGCCGGGCTTTCGGCTCCCGGCGCGCTGGGTCATTCACGCTGTCGGCCCCATCTGGAATGGCGGCGGAAACCACGAAGATGACCTGCTGGCAATCTGCTATCGCGCCAGCCTGGCGCTGGCCGCGCCGCGCGACATCCACACCATTGCCTTCCCGGCGATCAGCACCGGCATCTATGGCTTTCCGCTGGAGCGCGCCACCGCCATTGCCGTTGCCGAAACCCAACGCTTCCTCGACGCGCACCCCCTGCCAGAGCAGGTCATCTTCGTCTGTTTCGGCCCGCACGCCTATCAGGTCTACCTCGATGCGCTGAAGCGCGTCGGAGAGTAAATTCGCTCAATGCCAAACCCATTCCAGACGGCCCTCGCGTGTAGCTCCGTCGTCCCTGGCGGAGCATTGCGCCGCCAGTGCGCTGCCCTTTTCCAGACACCTCTTTTGGACTACCTGTCCTAGTACCATTCCCCTATTGCTGATTCTCTCCTTGCCTTCTTTTTTACTCTACTGTATAGTTGTTCTATAAGAACAACATGGAGTTGTATCCCCCGAATTTGGAGGATTCGGCTTCCCACTTGCTGCAAGCATCATCCTTCCCTCGCACGGTTTCTTTTCAGGAATATTAGAGACTCTCATAAGGAGTATGACAAATGAGGCGATATATCGTCCTTGCAATCATTGCTCTCACCATTATGGCGACAATCCCCCTCATCTCACTTTCCTCGATCACGGCTCACGCAGCACAGCGTGCAGCAAGTTCCAATACCACCAATCGGTCGGAATTGGCGCAGCGGGGCGCCCCTTCTGCCAGTGTCTCTCAGGTCTGGTATTTTGCTGAAGGCTATACCGGCCCTAGCTTCACTGAGTACCTCACGATAGCGAATCCCAACACGCTCGCTGCTACAGTGACCGTTCACTACTTCTTAGGCAGTGGCAATCCCATCACCAAAACCTATCTAGTGGCAGCGAACTCGCGCTACACCATCCTGGTGAACAACGAGGTGGGTCCAAATCAGAATGTCTCCCTGATCGTGACTGCCACCCTCCCTGTCATCGCTGAGCGCCCGATGTACTTCACCTACCTCAACCGCATCCCTGGGGGCAGCGATGTACTGGGTTCGCCTGAACTAGGCACTAGCTTCGACTTCGGGTATTTGGATACCAGGCAAGGTTACTTTACCTATCTGACCATTTTGAACCAGAATCTCTCGTCCATCACGGCGAAGATACAGTATTTCCCAGCCAATGGTGGCGCGCCGCTCCCGCGTACGCACCAGATCAATGCCAGCAGCCGGGGCACTGTCTCGGTAGGCTCGGAAGGGCTACCTCCAGGCTCGTATAGCGCGTTGGTGACACTCTCGGCGCCTGGTCTGGTAGAGCGGCCACTCTACTATGTGGACAGCACCGGCCATACTGGCTCGGCGGATGTGGTGGGTATCGCCACCCCGCAAACGGATTGGTACTTTGCCGAGGGGTACACCAGTCGTACATTTCACGAATCCTATATCCTCGCCAACCCCAGCACCAGCGTCACAGCTAACGCCACTGTCACCTTCTTCCGCAGCAATGGCACGACAGCCACTGCCCAGGTGACGCTCTTGCCAGGCCAGCAGAAGACGGTTGACGCCAACGGGATACTCACCAGTAACAATGTCAACAATAGTGCGCATGTGAACGCCAACAACCCGATCCTGGCGGAGCGCTTCATAAGCTTCACGTACACTGGTATGGTCGGTGGAAGCAGCAGCGCCTCTATTCCTGGGGCTTCCGATGTGCTGGGAGCGAGCGCGCCCGGTACGCTCTTCTACTTTGCCGAGGGTTACACGGGCAGTGGCTTTGCTGAGTATCTGACGATTGAGAACCCGGACCCGACCAACACGGCGTCTGTCACCGTGACCTTCCTACCTGCCAATGGGTCTGCTCCGACGGTACAGGTGTATGCGATTGCGCCCAGCAGTCGCTTTACGCTCTTGACCAACAGCATTTTGGGCGACCAGTCATTTTCGATGGTGGTGGCCTCCGATGTGCCCATCGTGGCTGAGCGCCCAATGTACTTCATCTATGCGGGCAACCAGACGGGGGGCAGCGATGTCATCGGTTACCAGCCACCCACTCCGACCACCTATGTTGGCTCGGCAGATGGCTTCATGTATGCGCTGAACTCGGCGACTGGCGCGTTGATCTGGAAATTCCAGACCCCAGGTGGTAGTGACAGCAACGCCACCGTTGCCAACGGCATGGTCTACTTCGGGTCCAGTAATGGCAACTTCTATGCGCTCAATACCAGCACAGGCGCGTTGGTCTGGAGTTTCCACATAGGCGCATCGAGTTACCCCGCCTCGGCAGTGGTCAATGGGGTTGTTTATCTGGCCGCGACAAATGGGATGGTCTACGCGCTCAATGCCACGGACGGCTCAAGTATTTGGAGCCAGCCACTGGCAGGGTTCTTCCAGCCCATCATCGCCGCGCCATTGGTCGCTAATGGAACGGTCTACGTCATGGTAGATGGAGATAACGTTACCGCCCTGAGCGCCGGGAATGGTTCCCTCCTCTGGTCAGATAACGATCCATCTATAAATGCCTCGACACCAGCGGTTGACAATGGCCTGGTGTACTTCATCGATGGGGCAGGGATAGTCCACGCGCTCCAGGCCGCTAGCGGTGCCGAAGCTTGGCATTCTGCCGCACTCGGAGGAAGCAGCGGCAACACTGATTCGGTGGTTTCAGCGAACGGGGTAGTCTATGCGATAGATGTCCTGTCATTGAACATCTACGCATTCAATGGTACAACTGGGGCTGTTCTCTGGAATACATTTGCTCCAGCAGTTGCAGACCCTTTCACCTCACCAGCGCCGACCGTTGCCAACGGTATTCTCTACACAGGGGACCTTGACCATAACCTCTATGCCTATAATGCAAGTAATGGCAGCTTGCTCTGGCATTATCAAACCGGCAACTTTGTTGAATCTACTCCCTCCATTGCGAACGGGATCGTCTACTTCGGCTCCAGCGACACTAATATCTATGCCCTGAATGCGGGCACAGGCGTATTCGTTTGGAGTTTCCAGACGGGAGGCACGGTGACCAACACCCCGACGATTGCCCCATAGAATGCTTTCCTACAGACACGGCTGCTGAGCATCGAGACGCTTCTGCAAGATGAACCCGTTGGCGACTCCCTTCCCTATTGAGGAGGTGGCGAAGAAATGGGCCTTTGGGACAATTGGTATGGTGTTGTTGTTTGGAGGCATTTTGCTAGCGGATCACGGACCGTTCTATGACGTTTCCGCACTGTTGGAGAAATCTGCTCGTTTATAGGATGCCTGGTCGGTGTCTTGCCGAATAGCAGAAGGAACGAGTGGTCGTTCATTGCCATGTTCTTTGTGTTCGGCGTTGCGGGAATGTTGCTCTTTGCCTACAGCCATGTCAGAACGCCAGGGCGTCGTCCTGCTGACTCAGGAGGGTCAGCAAGAACTGGTACAGGGCAAAGAGTTCCAGGACGAACGGCAGATAGCCGCTGTAGCCCAGGATAGGCATCTCGAAAATCTTGCCAAAGCCGACATAGGGCACGCTGTATTGCCACTTGGGCAGCGAGAAATAGTTCCACATCTCCCAGAAGAAGCCGCAGGTCAGCCCGGCCAGGGGCAGCGCCACGAAGAAGCGCCAGTCGCGCGCTTTCAAGTGCGCCAGCGCCGACTTGCGCCCCATCAGGTTATTCAGTGGGTCCAGCAGCAGCACGACCGAGAGCCAGAGCAGCGGAAATGCCTGGTGTGGAAAAAGGAAGGGCAGAACCACGCAGGCGCCGCCCAGCAGCATCAAACGCGCGGCAACAGGCGAGGAGATTCGTTCGCCCACCGCGCTGGCGGGCAGGCGCGGGCGCAGCGCCTGGAAGCTGGTCCAGAGTTCGGCCATCTCCATCACCACCGGCAGCACGACGCTGAAATCCAGCGTCTCGATCAGCGCAGCCGAGACGGCGCTGTACTGGTGATCGAAGATATAAATCCAGTTCTGCGTGGGGATATTGAACGTCTCGAAGAGCCACCAGAAGACCGCCGAAAAGGCGAACATCTGGATGAACTTCGCCGGGGCGCGTGTCAGCAGCGAACTGCCGCGCCGCGCTTTGTTCAAGGCGTCGAGAACCAGGATAAAGCTGAACCAGAGGGGAAAGAAGCTGTAGCGGAAGAACGGGTCGATGCGGCTCCAGGCAAAGAACCAGGAAGCCAGGTTTAACACAATTGCCAGATAGCCATACAGGGGGTAGCGGCGCCACGCAGGCGCCGAGCGGGTAGGAACGGCCTCCTGCTCCAGCGGTGGGGTCTCTACAGTCATCCGGTCGCAAACCTCGTAGTTTCCAGGCGCGGGCGCGCAAGCGCCCGCCGCCGCAGGCGCGCAGCAG
>JBJKSJ010000184.1:0-3990 GCA_046704085.1 Ktedonobacterales bacterium
GGCGAGATAGGCATCCGTCAGCCGTTCTCGCTGCTGTTCCAGGCTCACGCGCGCTTTGCGCAAGTTCTCGCGGCGGGCTTGTAAGGCTTGGGGAAGCCACTGTCCGCCTTGGGCCCGCTGGAGAGCAGCGGCAATCATGGCAGGATGGGTCAAGACTTCACAGACATCCTGCCACACCAGCTCGTCAAGCTGTTCAACGGGGATATAGCGGGCCGGACACTTCTCATCATGGCGAGAGATGATGGCCTGGTCCTTCCCATGACAGACATAGTAGGCATAGCCACCGCGGCTGCTGCGGCCAACGCACCCCAGACGACACAGACCACAACTGACCAGGGCCCGCAAGAGATACGGCTGGGCGCTGTTGTTGCGGCAGGCAAATTGCTGGTTCTGCGCCAGCTTGGCTTGTACCTGGTCAAATTGCTCCTGGCTCACCAGGGCAGGAACTTGTCCAATCGCCACCCATTCGTGCGGAGCGGTTTGTGTGTGTCCCCCCTGGTCTCGACCAATTGGCAGCAACGGTGAATGGCGCTGGTGGGCCGGAGTCGGGCGGCTGCGCCCAAGGTAAATGGTTCCAGCGTAGATTGGATTGGTCAGGATGCCACGAACGGTCGCTTGATTCCACCGACAGCCCCCACTGGGCGTGGGAATCTGGAGCGCGATGAGCTGTTTGGTCACCGCTTTCAAGCTCGCTCCCTCTTCCACATAGCGGGCAAAGAGGTCTGTCACCACAGCGGCTTCGGCTGGCTCCAGACGAACCCCTGCTGGGTCACGAGGATGCGTTGGATCCACCCGGAAGCCATAGGGCGGATGGGTCCAGGGCAGCAAACCACCCGCCTGATATTTCTGGAGCCGACCTCGTCGCATGCGTTCTGCGATCAAACTCCGTTCATACTCGGCCACCGCCCCGCGAATCTGGAGGAGCAGTTGATCGTGCGGGTCTTGGCTCATGGGTCGTTCCACAAACTCCACCTGACACCGTCCGCGTTCCAATTCCTCGATGAGGAGCACTTGATGGACAAAGTTGCGCGCCAGCCGATCTGGCGCAGTCATGACCACTCGATCAAAGGCTGCGCGACTCACCTGCTCCCGCAGCCGGTCGAGGCCAGGACGGTGCAAGCTCGCGCCGCTGTATCCGTCGTCACGAAAGAGATGCTCCTCATGCCACGGCCATCCCTGAGCCTGGCTATACTCCCGCAACAACCCCAGTTGTTGGTCAATGGTTTGGGTTTGTGCCTGCCGTTGGGTAGACACCCGAACATACAAGGCGATCTTCATGTCGGCTCTCCTGGCGCATGGCCCCCTCCGGGGAGGGTTGAACGGATTGAGGGCTCCCTTGAATAAGACACTGGTAGGCGTGATCCCACCGAAGCACAGCGTCAGTTGTTACAATGGTGGCTCGCCGAATACTCCATAGCCGTCGTTTCATCAGTTTCCTCCTGAGAGGAACACTCCATATGGTTCTCCTCAGAAGGATATTTTCTCTCTTCTGTGATCGCCTTACGAGCAGGCATGGGGCAGAGCCGTCTCAGCCGACTCATACAGAATTTGATTTCTATAGATAAGTCAAGAGCTCGTTGGCCTTCTGCCCCGTGAACGGTCGCTTCTCCCCCGGATCGTAAGAGACACAGCTTGACTTCTCGGTCTGGGTGCAGCCTGCTGCAAACGACCGCTTCGCTAGGAAATGTTCGCCACCACCTGGGCACCCACTCTACCTCCCCTCGGGTGCTCACATGGCGGAAGCGGGTCTACATCACCGCGTGAACAGCCAATGGAGATGCCACCTTGCCCGACTCAGCTTTCTTCCCCCCTCCAGCAAGAAGCCTGCGCTTGGCCGCATAGCCGGGATCGTAGGGGTCTCCGGTTTTCAAGATGGCATACATGGTGGTCAGGAGCTTCCGCCCGACGGCGACCAACGAGTCCATCTTGTTCTTCCCTGCCGCCGTGCGCTGCAGAAAATAATCTTGATATGGCCCTGGATAGCGCACGGCCCCGACCGCTAGCATCCAGATGATGCGGCGCACATAGCGGTTGCCCGCTTTTGAGAGCTGAGGATGGATGCTTTTCGACTTGCCACTCTGCTTATCGCCGGGACACCAGCCAAAGTGTGCCAGAAATTTCTTGACTGAGGGAAAGCGCTGGATATCCCCAATCTCGGCCACGAGGGTAGCCAGGGCCACCACGCTTCCGGCGGGAAAGTCCTGGGTGTGGTAGCCCAACGCGCTGAAGGTCTGGGCAATGGCCTCCTCGACTTGCTCAATCTGCCGCGAAAGCGCGACCACTTGTTGGACTAACAGACGAATCTCCAATCCCAGGGCGCTGGCCCCACTGCGCACCGCAATGCTGCGTCGAGCGCTGCTTTGGAGCGCAGCTACCCGATCAGCCCGCACATGCCCCAGGCTGGATCGCTGGAGGAGGGCCGTCAGGGCTTCCGGATCGGCGGCAGCGACAAGAGCCGCGGTGGGATAGGCCTCCAGAAGCGCCAGGACACTGCGGCTCGTCAAGCGGCCCAGCACCTGGAGCAGTTCGGGAAAGGCCAGGTCCACGGCTGCATGCAGGCGGTTAATAGTCGCGGTGCGCTCGCGGACCTGTTCGGCGCGAAACCGGGTCAGGTCGCGCAGGGTCGCCAGCTGCTCATTCAGCGGCGAGAGCGGGAGCAGGGCTTGGGTAGCCAGGAAGCGGGCGAGTGACTCGGCATCGATGCGATCGGTCTTGGCCGTCTTGCCCTGGGACTGACGGAACTGGGCGGCTCGGAACGGATTGAGCAGGACCACCGCATACCCCTGCTCGGCCAGGAAGGCGATGAGCGTCAGATGATAGTGCCCGCTGGCCTCCAGGCCAAGGACGATTGTCTTCGATTCAGATGTGAGCCGGGTGAGGAAGGCGCGGAACTGCTGAAAACCCTCCCGACTGACCGCAAACTTCAAGCGGCCCACCACCCGATCAGCGCCAGGATCATAGGCGGCAGCGTGGTGCTGCTGCTTGCCCGCGTCCACTCCAATCAGCAAGCGTGTCATGAGCTGGTCCTCCTCCAAGGCGAGATGGACGCATCGCAAGGGAATCCTCTCTCACCATCAAACATGCTTCGATCAGAGCTGGCAGCACCTGCCGCACCGCATTTCTCATCAGAGGTTGAGAGAGGGGGCGCCAATCAAATTCCAGAGGTAGGCAGGCCTCCTCAGTCATTTTGTTAGAAGCGTCCCCCGCAACACGTCGGACCTGAGCATACCATCCAAAGGATGACTTGCAAGGTCCGATCTATTTATACATGTCATTTGTGATTATGCCATTGAAAATCGGCTGCATTATGTCCGCGATGTCACGTTTGGCGAGGACCGCTCGCGCATCCGCTCGGGCCAGGCTCCACAGGTCATGGCCGCCTTACGCAATCTGACGATTACCTTGATTCAGCGCTCAGGGTCGGCTCAGATTGCTGCCAGCCGCCGCCGCTTTGCCTTTCACCCTCGTCAAGCGCTCCTTTTGCTGCTCCAGAGGAGGGTTTCCCAACCATAATTTTCAGACCCTGGACCCGTGCCCCCTCGCGGGCGAAGGCGCGGGAGACCGCCCCGCCGATGGCGCCTGCCGCGCCGTAGATGACGGCGGTTTTCTGTGCAAGTAACATGTCCATCCTCCTAGTGTTGCGTATGCTGATCCAAGGGGTCAGCGGCCGTTGTCCTCGCTCGCCCCTTGGCAGAGGCGAGGTGCCGGGCAGGGCGCTCCGATGCCCCCTGCCCCTGCTGGTAGGGCGAGCAGAAGAGCTGGGGTGGCGGGAATACCCGGCTTCCCGCTGGCTCCCTGCTCCTGAGGGTCGCGGTGGTATGAAGGGGGCGCACCTACGCGTTGTCCAGCGCGTGGGTGCGGCGCGTCGTGGGTGCATGCGCGCAGGACGAGCCGCTTTGCCCTCTTCTTCCATATACGCTCGCGCTTCCGCTTCGCTCACATCAAGCAGGCGTTTGAGGCGGCAGGCCAGCCCCGTTCCTCCGCGTCCCA
>JBJKSJ010000185.1:0-21732 GCA_046704085.1 Ktedonobacterales bacterium
TGACGCAGTATGGGCAGCGTCGCGGCTTCCTCCACAAAGGGGAAGGGATGCTCAGGGGCGTCGCCCGCCAGCAGCAGGCGCAGTTCTGCTATCCAGATGGAGACGTGATCCTCTGTGTGCCCAGGCGTTGGCAAAAGTTCCAGGGTCAGATCGCCGCCGTCAATCAAAAGGCCGTTCGTACAGGTAATCGTTGGCGCTTCCAGGCGCACGTTGGCAAAGCGTGCCTCCGCTTGCTGCCGCTGAGCAAGATACTGGCGCGCCTCGTCGCTCTGCATGCGTGCCCGCGCCAGCGCGTGAGCGATGATCGGCGCCGGATAGGCTCCATCGGGCGTGGCAAAGACGGCGTTTCCCCAGCAGTGGTCATAATCCGCGTGGGTATTGATGACCAGCAGTTGGCGCCCGGCCAATTGATCGCGCACCGACTCTATGATGGCGGCGGCCAGTTCGGGCGTTGCCATCGTATCGATGATGACCAGATAGCGCTGTGTGACCAGCACGCTGGTATCAACTTCTTTCCCGGCTCTAAAGAGGCGCAGCCGTTTATCCCAGCCGCTGTTGGGAATCTCTGTCGGCCAGGGCTGTTGCTGTTGCTGCACGAGATACGCCTCTCTCCTCAGGTCACTCCGGGTTTGCGCGCTTCTTCATCCATCTTTCTCAGCCGGGCCTCGACATAGGCATGCAGCGTCTCGCCCAATTCATAGGGGTGCGCATAGCTGTTGTCGCTGGTCACATTCACCTTTTTATCGGTACGCAAATCGACGAAAGCAACAGATGTCGGTCCGCGCGGCTTTTTGCGCCGCCCTCCCAGATACTGACTGACGAGTCCGGCGCTCGCAATCTGGCGATCTTCCGGGTCGTAGTCCGGCTCCGGGGTTGAGTTATAGGTGGCCCAGGATGATCGCTTGCTGGGAGCTTTGGCGCCTCTGGTCGTAATGTAGCCGATCTCTTCGAGGGGCACCAGATCAATCTTCTTCCCATCCTGCTTGAGATAGATATCTGGGGTGAGGACGATGATCGACTGATCGGCCTTGAGCCAGCGCAGCGCATCTCTGACCAGCAGCCAGAGGCTGCCAAATCCTAAAAAGCCGAGCAGCACCAAAATGAAGCTGGTAATCACAATACCGGGCGCGCCGTGTTCAAAGTTATCCGGCCAGGTGGCAAAAAACAGCCCCAAAAACAGGCCCAGGCCCATCAGGGCGCCCAGCGCCCACTGGAGAAGGTCAAACCCGACTTGATTGCGCCGCAGCGGCAGCACTATCCAGTTGGAGGGTACATTTCCGCTGCGGGCGGTTGTCAAGATTTCGGCAGCTTCTGTCATTGTTATTTCTCCTGCCAAGGCGAACCGCAAAACCATTCCTATTATACCATACGGAGACTGCCAGCCAGCACTCACAACTGCGTCGTCTCTGGTGGTACAATACGAGGGTGTTTGCGTGATCTGCCCTGTGGGAGTTTCGCTGCATGAACGATCTTACCCAGGCGGTGGCTGCTGCCAGGCAGCTTCTCGCCGACTACCAGGCCGCCCATCCTGGACTGCATGATGCGCTGGCTGCGACGCCTATCGATGCGCTGGTGGCCTGGCAGGGCGTTGCCGTTGAGCGTTTTAACCCAATGGATGCTGCACCAGGAACGCTCGGCTGGTTGGAGCCAGGCGAAGATTTGATCTGGCTGAGTGTGTCGCTGGATGAGCCGATACGGCGTTTCACGCTGGCCCATGAATTGGGGCATTGGCTCCTGCATCGGCGCGCCAGTGGCAGCCTGGGAGGCGCCGCGCTTACGTTGTCCGAGCGGCGCCCGGCCTGCACCGCTGAGGATGTCGAGGCGTATCTGGCGGCGGGTCTGTTGGAGGATGAATTGCTCCGTCCAGGGCAGTCGTATAGCCCTCGCGCGCGCCGCGAACGCGCCGCAGATGCCTTTGCCGCCGAACTACTCGCCCCGCTTGAGCGCGTGCGCGCGCGCTTTCTTGGTACTGCCCAGCAAGAGCCGCTGGACCCCGAACGCCTGGCCGCTCATTTTGGCATTACGCTCAAAGCCCTGCTTGGTCGCCTGGCAGAAATGCTGCGCGATCCGCCTCTGGCTGAAGAGATGGGCAAGCCAGGCGCTAGCGTCAGCAATCGCGCCCAGGCGCAGGCTCGTCCATCCAGTTCATCCAGAACCTATGATCCCTGGCAGCAGGCTGCGATTGTGGCAAAGACGCCCGCGCTGGTGGTTGCTGGCCCTGGCAGCGGCAAAACCAGCACGCTGGTTGGGCGCGTGCGCCAAATCGTCGAAGATCAGGGTATTCTGCCCAATCGCATCCTGGCGCTGACCTTTTCCAATAAGGCGGCCCGCGAGATGCGCGAGCGGATTGCTGGATTGCTCGGAGCAGAGGCGGCGCTGCCAACGGTCAGCACCTTCCACAGCTTTTGCGCTGATCTGCTGCGGCTGTACGCGGCGCAGGTGGGCTTGCGCCCTGATTTTGCTCTGCTCGACCTGCCGGATGGCTATTTCCTCTTGCGCCGCATCGCCAGCCGCCTGCCGCTGCGCCACTATGGGCATCTGAGCCATCCCGAACTGCATTTTGCGACGCTCTTAGGGGCGATCTCGCGCGCAAAAGATGAATTGGCTACGCCGGAAGACTACCTGCGCCTGGCCGAGCAGGTGCTGGCCGCCGCGCAGTCCGATGAGGAGCGCCTGCAAGCCGAAAAGGCGCGCGAGGTGGCGCTGGTCTATCAGGTCTATCAGGAGGCGCTGGCGGCGCAGGGCGACGCGGACTTTGGCGATCTGCTGCTGCTGGCCGTGCGCTTCCTCCAGGAGACACCAGCGGCGCTCGCAGAGGTGCAGGATCGCTACCAGCAGATTCTGGTCGATGAGTTTCAGGACATCAACCGCGCCAGCGGTGTGTTGCTCAAGCTGCTGGCGGGCGAGCGCGCCAATATCTGGGTTGTCGGCGATCAAGATCAGGCGATCTATCGTTTTCGCGGCGCTTCGCCCGCCAACATTGGGCAGTTCCAGCGGGATTACTCCGGCGCGCAGGTCTTGCCGCTGAGCCGCAATTATCGTTCGCTGGCTGATATTGTCGCTGCCTCTGGAGCCTTCCGCGCTGCGACGCTGCGCCAGATGGGGCAGAGCCAGCAAGACGAAGCAGGTGATTCAGGAGACGAGGTGGCTTTCCAGGGGAGCGGCGCGGGCGTATCGAGCGTCTCCCTACGTCAAGAGGCGGTGCGCCCGCCCCCAACGGAAGCGATCATTACCCTGGCAACCGCGCCGGATGCCGAGAGCGAAATTGCCGGACTGGTAGCTGCCATCCAGCAGCGTCACGCGCGCGGTATTGCCTATCGGGATCAGGTGGTTCTCTGTCGCACGCGCGAGCATGCGCGCATGGTGATTGAGGGACTGGAGCGCGCTGGCGTGCCCGTCAGCGCGGGCGGAAGTTTGCTGGAACAGCCGGATGTGAAAGATGTGCTGGCAATCGTGGCCCTGCTGGCTGAGCCAAGCGGCATGGGGCTGCTGCGCGCCGCTGTGCAGGCGGATCACCCGATGCCGCGCGCTGATCTGCTGGCGCTCTTTGATCACGCGCGGCGTGAGGGCATCCCGGCTGGTGTGCTGCTCTGGCAGCCGGAGCGTTTGCCCATGCTCTCGCCCCAGGGATTTACCGGCGTGATGCGCCTGGCCGATCTGCTGGCGGACTTGCGCGCCACCCCCGACACCTGGACGCTGCTGGCCCACTATCTCTTCATCTCTACCTCCCAGGCTCAGGGGTTGCTCCGGGCTGCCGATCCCTCCAGCCGCCAGCGGCTGGAGCATCTCTGTGGTCTGCTGGACCTGGCGCGCCGCTTCGACGCACAGGAGCGTGAACGCGAGGCTGGCGGGCCGACAGATGCGGCTGATGCTGGCAGGCGCTGGGAACGTTTCCTGGAGTATCTGCGCGTCTTGATCGAACTGCGCGCCGATGACGGGGGACGGCGCGAGGCCGAGGATGGCGATGGCGCAGCGGCGGAGATCGTTCGGGTGATGACCGTTCACGCCAGCAAGGGTCTGGAGTTTCCGGTTGTCTATCTGCCGCAACTGGCGCAGCGGCGCTTTCCCGTGACCATGCGCAGCGAGCCAGCGCCCATCCCGTCGGGGCTGTGTGAAGATGAGGCGCTGCGCAATCTTCAGAATCCCCGCGAGGCGCATCTGCTTGATGAAGCCTGTCTCTTCTATGTCGGCCTGACCCGCGCCCGCGATGAGGTGATTCTGAGCCATGCCGAACGCTATAAAAAGCTCAAGGCTGGACCTTCCGATTTCTTGCGCCATATCGAGGAAGCCGCTGGTGCGCGTGTGCGCCGGGTGCGCTGGGAGAGCGACGTGCTGGCCCTGTCTGATAGGTCTCACCAGGAAGCGGCGTCTACCATTGCTGGCTTGCTGCCTTCGGATGATGGGCTTCCCGTGCCAGGGGCGTCTGCCCTTCCGGCTGTCCTGAGTGTTGGGGAGCTAGAGACCTATTTGCGCTGCCCGCGCCAGTATCAGTATCGCTATGGCTACGGTCTTCAGCCGACGGAGCAAGGCTATCGGCAGTTCTATGAGTGCGTGCAGCGCACCCTGCGCGTTTTGCATGAACAGTTTGCCGCTTCCAGAGCGACAACGGGAGACGCGCACGCGCCTGATGAGCATGACGATGCGCCCGCTGAGGCAGCCTTCAGCCTGGAGGCTGCGCAGGAACTCTTTGCCGATCACTGGCGGCAGCATGGACCGCTGGAGCATCCATTCGCGGAGAGCTACTTTGCCTATGGTCTGCGCGTGATCCAGCGGACCTGGAGTGATCTGGCAGGTGTTGCGGACGACGCGGCGCCAGAGGCGTCCACTGACGACGAGGCGCAAACGACGCGGCGGTTGGCCGCGAGCAGCCGCCTGGGGCAAAAGCTGGACGCGCGCCTGGAGGGGCAGACCATCCAGGTGACGGTGGATCGCGTGGAAGATGAGCGGTTGCTGCTGGCGCTGGACCCAGGGCGCCCGGTGCGGCTGGTGCGCCATCGCATGAGCGGCAAGGATGAGGAGAAGGTCGAGGTTGAGGCGCGCCATGTCCTTTACGCGCTGGCCCAGGAGCAGCGCATGCCCGGTCGTCCGGTCGAGGTCTACGAACATAATCTGAGTACTGGCGCGCTGACGCCCGTCCCGCTGCATAGCAGAGCTGCCGAGAATCGGCGCGCCGATGTGATAGCTGCCCTGGCGGGCTTGCGCGCCCGACGCTATCCACCGAAGCCTGACCGCTTTTCTTGTCCACGCTGTCCCTTCCTGCTGATTTGCCCGGCAGAGTAGCTGGCGAAACGTCGGTCGTAGCCCCTTGTATGGCTATCCATCTCGTAGAGCAAGAAACAAGGAGTGCAAGTCAATGGTGACGCTTGAGGATGTCCTTGAAGCGCAGCGCGTGATTGCCGGTCGGCTGCATCGCACGCCGCTGCTGTCTGCCCAGGCTCTTGGCGCAATGGCCGATCCGCCAGTGCGTCTGTTCTTGAAGGCCGAACTGCTGCAAAAAACGGGGGCTTTCAAGGTACGCGGCGCGCTGAATAAGCTGGCCGAACTCAGCACGGAGCAGAAGCGCAGGGGGCTGATTACAGTGTCAGCGGGCAACCACGCGCAGGCGGTGGCCTGGAGCGCCGCTGCCGAGGGCGTGCCCGCAACGGTGGTCATGGCCGAAACGGCGGTGCGCAGCAAAGTGGAGGCGACGCGCGGCTATGGCGCGGAGGTCATCCTCTTTGGCACAAGCATGTCGGGCATCTTTGAGCATGCGCACCAGCTTGAACACGAGCGTGGCCTGCTCTTTATCCCGCCCTTTGATGATCCGCGCATTGTGGCCGGGCAAGGCACGGTTGGCCTGGAAATCCTGGAAGACCTTCCCGACCCGGATGTGGTGGTCGTCTCCTGCGGTGGCGGTGGTCTCTGCTCCGGCGTCGCGGTGGCGATCAAAGCGCAACGCCCACAGACGCGGGTGGTAATCGTTGAGCCGGAGGGCGCGCCAACGATGCGCCGCTCGCTGGACGCGGGCAAAGCGATGGCCCTGGAAACAATCAACACCATTGCCGATGGCTTGACCGCGCCGTTCACCAGCGACCTGACGCTTTCGATGACGCAGCGTTATGTCGATGACGCCGTGCTGGTCTCCGATGCCGAGATCAGCCACGCGATGGGCTTGATTCTGGAACGCTGCAAGCTGCTGGCCGAGCCTGCCGCTGCGGCAACGGTGGCCGCTTTGCTGGCCGACAAAGTGAACGCCGCCGAGGGGGCCAAGGTTGTTGCCATCCTCAGCGGCGGGAATGTTGACCGCGAGCGCCTGAAGCAGTTACTATAACCTCACAGGAGGCTGATTGCTGTAGCTGTCAGCCTCCTGTGAGGTTATGCTTTGACCCCCAAGCTCTGCGCATCGAGTGGGCCATAGGCGGTGAGGATCAATTTCTCGGTTATGGGGAAGCGGGCCAGCGTCTGCTGCACCTTCTCGATGGTGACGGCTTCCACTTCGGCCACTTCCTCATCAGCCGATTTGAGTTTTCCTTCTGAGATCCAGGTAGATGGCAGTGACTGCATACGGCTGGTGGTATGCTCGGCATTCAGCACGATCCGGCTGATGAGCTTATCTTTGGCGCGCTGAAGTTCGTCCTCCTGAACGCCTTCGTCCTCCAGCTTTTGGAGTTCTTCACGCATCAGGCGCAGCACCTCTGGCGCGTGGTTCGGGCTGGTGGTGGCATAGAGTTCCACCAGTCCGGCGCCCTCAAAGGCCATCAGACCGGCCACAGCCGCTTCGGCCAATCCTTTCTGGTGAATGTTCCAGAAGAGCCGCGAGCCGGCGCCATCGCCCAGCACCATACAGGCCAGTTCCATCGCGTAATAATCCGGGTCTTCCTGGCCCAGTGATGGAAAAGCCATGACGATCTGCTCCTGTTGCAGCTTCTCCTGGGTGCAGATGGCGGTCTGGGCTGCGGCTGGCGCGTAGGGGTACAGCGCGCGCCCGGCCTCGCCGCTTTGCCAGTCTGAACAATAACGCTCGGCCAGTTCCACCACCTGATCCCATTGGAAATTGCCTGCAACGGCCAGGATGAGATTGTTCGCGCTGTAGCGCTGCTGCCAGTACTGGCGCATCCATTCCACATCCATTGCCTCGATGCTCTCTCGCGAGCCGAGTACCTCATGCCCCAGCGGATTCTCGCCGAAATAGTGCTGCATCAGCCAGCGATATGCCTGGCGCGCGGGCACTTCCTCCGAGCGGGCGATCTCCTCGATAATCACGCCGCGCTCCGTATTGAACTCGTCCCGATCCAGCTTAGGCCGCATCATATCTGCCAGCAGTTCGATAGCTGGCGCCAGATGCTCTCCCAGGATGCGCGCGTAATAGAAGGTCTGCTCTAGCGAGGTAAAGGCGTTGAACTCGGCGCCAATATTATTAAACGCCAGGCTGATCTCTTCTGCGGAACGCTGCTGGGTGCCCTTGAAGACCATATGCTCCAGGAAGTGCGAGACGCCGTAGAGGCGCGGGTTCGCCTCATCGCGCGCGCCCGTGCGCACATGAAATGCCACTGCTACCGACTCGAAATCGGGCATCTGCTCTGCCAGAATCTGCAACCCATTTTTGAGGCGGTAGGTGTGGAAGCGGTTGCCGTTGAGCTTGTCTGGTGTACCTACATTCCCTTGTGAGCTTGACATGGTCATGTATGCAACCCTTTCTTGGGGGCGCTGCGGATGCCTCACTGGCGGATGCCGCGCGAATAGCCTATGGAGAGAACGACCCGGACATGGCTGTCCATCCCTGGCAGGGACTCCTCACATGATAGCCTCTGCTGGGCAGGCATGTCAAACATAGGCCATGTGTTCACCTTGCGCCAGTCGTGTAGCTGTGTTATGCTGCCCCCGTTGCTACGTGCAGTCGCCCGATCAGGTTGATGCCCATCAATGGTGCATAGGAGATAGGGGACAGGGCGCAACTGCTGGTGTGTGGTGGAGCCTTTGGTTGCAAGGAGCAATGGTGATGAAACAGCCCCCAGATGGCTTGTCAATCTCTTCGCCGCACTCGCTGGCGCTCTTCTCGCCCTCTGCTTCAGTGCCGGGGGCAACTGGCGCTGGCGGAGCCGGGCATGGGTATCATAAAGCCAGCCTGCGCCGGATGGGTCAGGGCGCCTCTGCCGAAGCTGGATTGGAATTGTCGGCTGGCCTCAAAAGTCTGGATGTTCCGACTGATCCAGACCTCTACGCGCGGGCGCTGGATGCGGCTATTGAATTATTGCACGCCGATGGGGGCATGCTGGCGATGCTTGAGCCAACCGGCCAGCGCCTAGTGATCCGGCGGCAGCGCGTGATCGGGGTTCTTGAAGAGAATTATACGGCGCTGGCTGCGCTGGGGCGGCCATCCCAACCCCTGTCCTTGCCTGGCAAGACGCGCCAGGAAGCAGGAGAGGCGCCAGAACTGGAGAAAACGCTCCCACTGCCTGCTGTTCATTCGGTCCCCGGCAGTGCCGGGGGGCTGCCCGGTCAGCACACGCTTCTGGCGGCAGTAGATGGCGCCCCCTCAGAGGGCGCGGCTGCCCCTGAACCTGCGCCATCTGAGGGGGCACCGATCATCGGGTATGCCTGTGGATGCGGTTTCCTCGGTCATATCTGGAAGGTGAATGAGGCTGTTATCCTCGCCGATGACAAATGCCGGACGCTTCCGCGTGATGAGACCACGCCGCCCGATCAAGGCCTGGCCTGGCATATTGGCGCGCCTATTCGTGTTCCCGACCCATTGCTGCCGCTGGCGATTGATGAGCCTGCCCCGGTTGTGGGCGTAATCGCCGTCTCGTTCCGCGATAAGCATTGGTCGCCCCCCAGGCGCCATCTAGAATTGCTGCAACTGCACGCTGATCGCGTGGCGCTGGCCCTCCAAACGGCCTGGCTAGAAGAGACCCGTCATCGTCAGGCAAACTTCCTCCGTTTGCTGCATGATGCGACCCTGCATTTCTCGACCACGCTCGACCAGGAACAACTGCTTGCCGAGCTGCATCAGCTTATCACTGCTGTGCTGGGCGCCTCCTCCATTGCCATTCTGCTCTATCATCAGGATAAAGAAGAGGTGGAGTTTGCCTATGCCGCAGAGCCGGGAACGCCTGCCAAACGCCGCGCCGTGCGCGAGAAGCACATGCCCGCCTGGTGGAAGCAGATCAAGGATGGCGCGGTTGTGACGGTCTCGACCTCTGAAGAGCGTCGGGAATATGGCCGCTATCTCCAATCTGGCTGGTTGGCTGATGGGCCATTTGAGGCTATGTTGCTGGTGCCACTCTTGACCAGGACACGCGAGCATATTATTGGCGCGCTGGGCGTTGCCAGCAGACAGCCACACTCCTATACGCGCGAGCAGATCGAGATACTGGAAACGATTGCCCATACCGCCGCGTTTGCTTTTGAGAACGCCGATCTCTACGACCGGAGTACCCAATCATTAGAGAAAGCTCGAAGCAGGAAACGCCAGGTAGCCGCGCTGAATAATGCCGTCAATACCCTTAACGCGAGCCTGAATGTTGATGAGATTTTGCAGAATGTGGTCGATCAAGCCAAGCTTCTTACGGAGGCACAGCTTTGTACCGTTTTCCTCTTTGAGGACGACGGGAAAATGGTGACTGCGCGCGCCTCGAACGCGAACCAGGCGCATTTTCGCGCCTGGGGAATCACCAGGCTGGAGGAGATTTGTCTTCAGCCGCTGGGGGACGTGATGAAGCGGCTCAGGGCTGGTGAGGTGGTGGTGCTGAACGATCTTGAATCGGAGCGAGCTTCCCAGACGACCCAGGGTGAGGTATATCGACGTTATAATGTGCATTCGCTGCTGCTTGTCCCCATCTTGCGTCAGGAAGCCCTTCTGGGATTGCTCTCCGTCTATACCCCCGGCCAGCGCCACCTCTTCCAACCGGAGGAGATTGCCTTGCTGGGTGGGCTGGCCGGTCAGGCGGCAGTAGCGCTGCATAATGCCCACCTCTATATGGACCTGGAGCAGGCGCTAGAGCAGCAGAAAGAACTTGACCGGCTGAAGGATGATTTTATTGTGACGGCCTCGCATGAGTTTCGCACGCCGCTCAGCGCCATTCATGGCTATGCTTCGCTGCTCCAGCGCCACAGCGCGAAACTCTCGATGGAACAGGCCCGGCGTTTCTCAACCGAGATTACACGCGCGGCTCAGCAGCTTGTTGGCATGGTGACGACGTTGATGGATGCCTCGCGCCTGGATTCGCGGAAGTTCTCGCTGAATCCGCAGCCTGGTGAGGTGCGGCCCCTGGCCGAGAGCGCACTGGCGCTGATCCAGCCCGATATTCAGCAGCCGATCCAGATGGATATTCCCGCCGGACTGTGGGTGTATGCCGATCAAGATCGTCTGCGCCAGGTGATGACGAATCTGCTGATTAACGCGGGGAAATATTCGCCCCCAACCAGCCCTATCGATTTTATTGCGCGCGTAGAGCGCCAGTTTGCGCCGCCGGAGACTATGTCGGCGGCCCCCCCACAGGCTGAACCTGGGACGTATCTGGTGATCAGCGTGGTTGATCGCGGTGAAGGGATCTCGCCGGAAGATCAGAAAAAGCTCTTTCAGAAATTTGTCCGTCTTCAGCGTTCCCTGACGACTCCGGTTCGTGGCACCGGCCTGGGCCTGTATATCTGTCGGCAGTATCTCACCGCGATGGGGGGGGCCATCTGGGTAGAAAGTACCCCCGGCCAGGGGTCCACGTTCCGCTGCGCGCTGCCGCTGATCACACCTCCGGCTGACGCTGCCGACGGTGGGAAGGCGCCCGCGCATGGGTGAAGATTGTGTGCCTTATTCGTTGTAGACAGCGTAGTGTTCCTGGATGCCAGGAATACGCCCAAGTGGTCAAGGGGGTGCAATTATTATGCAAGTCATTCATAGCGCAGCCGATCCCCAGGCTGAGGCTGATGCAACGCCCAGGGTCTTGATTGTGGATGATGACGCGGCGATTCGCAAGATGCTGGTGGATGCGCTCTCGCTGGAGGGGTTTAGGACGGAGACGGCCCGCGATGGACGCGAGGCGCTGGCGTTGCTGGAAGGCGGTGGTCGGTATGTGGTCCTGCTCGATTTGATGATGCCCATCATGGATGGCTGGGAACTCTGTCGTCATCTGAATGAGCGCTCTGCCCTGCGTCAGCAACTCTCGATCATTCTGATGTCGGCAGTGGAAAAGCTGGAGCAGGCGCAAGACCTGCATGTGGAGGGCTATCTTGCCAAGCCCTTTGATGTCGATCACCTGCTGGATTGCCTGAATCCCTTTGTTTCGGGGGCCATTTCCTGAAAAGGGAGCGCAGGAAATCGTTTCCTGCGCTCCCTTTTTCACCCGGATCACCCTTCTTCGGGATCGTCTGCTGGTGTCTCTGGCGTGCCGACCTCTTTGCTGGCTTCTCCCTGTTCCTCACGCTCCTCTACCGTTGTATCGCTCTGCGCTGCGCTTGCGTTCTGGTTGATAGGCTTCGAAGTGCCTCTGTTGGCGAGCGTGAGCGCCGTGTCCTTGCTGTGGTCTGAAAGGCTCAGCAAGCTGCTCGTTGGTGGCGCGAGGATGGAGCGCGCCCGTCGCGCGGCAGCCCGACTGCCAGCCCAACCCAGCGCCCCGCCCACCACGAAGAACAAGACGCCAGCAAGAAGCCGGGATTTGAGGAAATCGCCGAATTGCAGACCCTGTGGGCTGCGCGCCGCGTCTACAGCCAGGAAGATAAGCTGACCCACCCAGAAGAGGATCAGCGTGAGGCTGCCAGAGATGACTCCTGCGCGGTCCACCTCACCTTTTTTGACTTCTGGAGCGCTCAGCCCGGCAAAATAAGCCAGCATGGCCGCCACCACCAATCCCAGAAATCCAGGCAAAAACCCCAGGATCAGGGGAGCGAGCTGCCCTGTCTCGAAATCAACGGTGTTGGAGCTGTTGTGCAACAAGGCGTTTCCGCCAAAAAGCAGGAACATCTCCACACATCCAGCGACGATGCCCAGTTTCACGCCGCGTTGAGTCGCTGTGCCACCCAGCGTATCTGATATGGCTCCCCAAAACGTGCGCGTCTCCATAGCTGGTCCCCTCTTACATGCTGCGCTGCCCTATCTGCCTGGCCGCTGCTTTTCGCGGGTTATTTTTCAGAAGCAGTCTTTTTGGCGCTGCTGCCTCCGCGTTTGGGCTTGGGATGCTCCTCGCCCGTGCTGCTGGCGCGCGCACGCGGCTTTTTGGCAGAGACGGTTCCGTTCTCTGATTCGACTCCAGGCGCCTCTGCTGGCGTGGGCGACGCAACAACGATGCCTTCGGTGCGCAACTCAGCGGCCATCGCGTCGGTATATTCTGGCGCAGCCCCAAACTCTTCCAGCGCGGCGGCTCTCTGCGCGTGGTCTGCTGCGGCATCCCTTGCCACCGGATGCTCCTCCTCCTCCTTCTTCTCCTCCGCTGCCTTCTCTTCCTTTGTCTGGCGCTCCTCTTCCTGATGAGGCTCATGGGCGCCCGCCTGGTGGTGTGCATGTGCCTGGTGTTCGTGGCTTTCCTGGGCTGGTTCCGCGTGACCATCGTGATGTATCGTCCCAGGTGAGCCAGCCAGAGCAGGCGTCGCCTGACCTCTGTGCGCTGTCTGCCGAGCGGGCAGCGTCTCCGCCTCTTCTTTCGTCCAGGGGCGCGAGGTGCGCCGGATCAGGAAGTAGTAAGGGATCAGCAGAATCAGCACGAAGATGCCGGTCCACTGAGCCTGCTTGAACACATCGATGCCCAGGAAGGGTGTGATTGGCTCGCTGCCCCGGAAGAAGAAAACAATGATCTGAGTGATGGCATAGCCCCCCAGATAGACGAGCGAGACCAGCCCCATCTTGACGCGGGGCAGCCGCAGGAGCAGCGGAATCAAGATCGCCAGCAGGATCAGGTTCATCAGCATCTCGTAGGCCGCCGCTGGATGCACCGGCACGGAGGTCTGGGTGAAGGCATGCGGATTGGTATACAGAGTAGCCCAGGGGACGACATGCGGGTCCGAGACATAGCCCAGGCACGGCGCCGAGGTGGGCAGGGCGCAGCTATTGGTATCCGGTGGCACGGAAAGCGTGCCTGCCGCGTAGCCAGTAATGTCGCCATTTACCAGATTGCCAAAGCGCCCAAAAATCTGCCCAACGGCAGCAAAAAAAGCGGCAATATCCAGCGCCAACCAGATCGGCAGTTTGCGCTTCCAGGCGACAAAGGCGACCGTCGCTATGCCCAGAAAGATAGCGCCGAAGAAGGCCATGCCGCCATTCCAGACGGCGATGATATTGAGCGGTTTCTCCAGATAGTTCGAGACGAGATCAGGCTGCTGAATGACAAAATAGAGCCGTCCGCCGATCAATCCGGCCAGCGCCGCCCACCAGAAGACGCTGTAGACGTTTTCCGGGTCGATGCCCAGCCGTTTGGTATAGCGCAGGATCGCCAAGAGTCCTGCGGTGATACCAACGACGTAGGCGACCCCATACCAGTGGATTGCCAGCGGGCCAATATGAAAGACCGGATCGATATTGATAATGATGTACGAGAACACGAGTGAGATATTCGGCATAGCGTCAGCCATCCTCCCGGCTTGTATCGGCGGGGCGCGTGTTTACGCTTCTGTGTTACCCGACCATCGCCATTATGGCCCAGCCGGTGGGAATTGTCAATTTGAGCGGCGGGATCGCGCATGTTAAGTGCGCTGGCCTTCGTACTTTTCCTGGTGGTCCTATGGAGGTTGTTTCTCGCGCACAAAATGCCTATAATGGAGGCCACACCAGGCGTTTGCCTGGCAAAAGGGCTGGGCTGCTCGGTCAGATGTTCAGGATGGGTGGCCCTGCTGACAGCAGAGAAGATACGCTTTTAGGGCAAGAGATGGTGACAGGGAGCGCCAAGATTCGTTAGATAAAGGGAGACTATCCAAAAGCCATCTGTGTAAGGAGGGTATATCGTTGAGAAATATCTGCGTCATTGGCACTGGCTATGTGGGTCTGGTGACGGGAACGTGTCTGGCTGATATGGGGAATCAAGTGACCTGTGTCGATATTATCCCCGAAAAAATTGAAAAACTGAAAGCTGGCGTATTGCCCATCTATGAGCCTGGCCTGGGTGAACTGGTGGAGCGCAATGTGCAGGCCGAGCGGCTGCACTTTACGACCAGCTACAGCGAAGGGTTGGCGAACGCCGAGTTTATTTTTATCGCAGTCGGCACACCAACCGGCCAGGATGGTCATGGCGCCGATCTCCGCTATGTCGAGAGCGCCGCGCGCTCGATTGCGCAAGAACTCGACCATTATGCGGTGATCATCAACAAAAGCACTGTTCCGGTTGGCACTGGCGATATTGTGGCGAATCTCGTTCGCCAGAACCTCAAGCGCCCGGATGTGCGCTTTTCGGTCGTCTCGAATCCCGAATTTCTGGCTGAAGGCGTCGCAGTCCAGGATTTCTTTCAACCAGACCGGGTGGTGCTTGGTTCCACTGAACAAGATGCTGCCAGGCTCGTGGCTGAACTCTATTTGCCGCTGCGCGCGCCACTGGTGATTACCGATATTTATACGGCTGAAATGATCAAGTATGCCTCCAATGCGTTTCTGGCGACAAAGATCTCCTTTATCAATGAGATGGCGCGTATCTGCGAACGTCTAGGCGCGGATGTCAAAGAAGTGGCTGTCGGGATGGGCTATGATAAACGTATAGGGCGCGCGTTCCTGAATGCGGGCCTCGGCTACGGGGGCAGTTGTTTTCCCAAGGACGTGAAGGCGCTGGCGCATATGGGCGCAGAGGCTGGCTTGCATCCGCAACTGCTGAATGCGGTGATGGAGATTAACCAGGACCAGCGGCGGCTGGTGGTTGATAAGTTGGTATCGCTGCTGGGTGGATTGCGCGGCGCGACCATTGGCATCCTGGGTCTGGCATTCAAACCGAACACCGATGATATGCGCGACGCCCCTTCGGTTGACATTATTCACTGGCTGATGGCACAGGGAGCCGAGGTGCGCGCTTATGATCCAGTGGCGACAGAAACGGCACAGCAGGCGCTGGCCGGTCTGCCGGTGGTCTATTGCCAAACCAGCTACGAGGTGGCCGAGGGTGCTGATGCGCTGGTCGTTGTCACCGAATGGAATGAGTTCAAGTCCCTCAATATGGGGCGTATCCACAATAGCATGCGTCGGCCTATCTTGATCGATGGCCGCAATATCTATGAGCCAGCGGAGATGCAGCGGCTGGGGTTCACGTATCGGGGCATGGGTCGTGCTTCGGGCAATGCGCTGCTTGGCTTAAATGGCGCACAGGGCAGCAATGAGGCTGGCGCCGAAACGCGCGTGTCTGGCGCATTATCTCATAGCCCCAAAGTGCGCTAGCTGTGGGTGATGATGAGCGTGGGGATTGTTTGGCGCACTCTTTGAGGTGTGTAGATGCCTGGTAGCAGCACCGATAGGTCACAACCGGACCACCAGCCAGAGGAGCCAATCGCTCCACTGACCGCTGGCGTGGCGATCCCTCCTGGGGGAACGCTCGCTGGGGCGCCAGGCGTGTGCGATGGCGTCGATCTGGGTGAGGTTGATCGTATCGCGCAGACCGTTGCGCGCTTTGGCCCGCGCTTTCTGAATCGCGTGTTTACAGCAGAGGAGCTTCAGGAGAGCCGTCGGCGCATTACCTGGCTTGCCGGGCGCTTCGCCGCGAAAGAAGCGTGCGCCAAAGCCCTTGGCACAGGCGTTGGAGCTGCGGTTGCCTGGCGCGATATGCAGGTGCTGCGCCAGCCTGATGGTAAACCATTTCTGCGCTTGCTGGGAGATGCGGCGGCGCGGGCGGAAACGCTGGGAATTGCCCAGGTTGATCTGAGCATCTCCCATACCCATCAGTACGCGATGGCGGTTGTGGTTGCCCTGACGAGGAAGGCTGGAGCCGGGGGAAGCGCAGCGCCATAAAGCAATCGAACAGAGGCGATTGCCTCTCTTTGCGCTCTTATCGGTCATTGGTTGTTGCCCTGGAGGCATCTCATGCTGCAATATTTTGGAAGAGCAATGCAAGTGGTCTGGCCGGAAGTGCTGCTTGCTGTGTTCTGGCTGATTGCCGGATTGGTGGCGCTGTTCTACGCGCGCTCCACTCGTCGCCCCATCTTTCTCTTTGGGGGACTGACGGCACTGTTGTTGATGACGGAGCAACTGCTCTCGCCGGCGCGTCTGGCTTATCGCTATCTCTCGCACAAGACGAGTTGTGGCAACACGGCGGCCTGCAAGATTGACCTGCTCTTTGGCGCCTATAAATACGAGTGGTTGATTGATGGGCTGGCGGTGCTGGTGCTGCTGGCTGGCATTCTGCTGGAGGTTTCGCGCGCCCGCAAGCGCGCGGCGCGTAATACGGCTGCCCGCAATGGGGCAACGGGCGTGCCCGTCGCCGCAGGTGGGGCTTCTGCTGCTCCAGGTGCTGGTCAGTATCAAACTCCGCCAGCGGCGCAGCCGATGACGAGCTATGGCGCTCCCATGCCTGCTGCGTACAATCATGGCGCGCCCAATGCCTTCAGCAATCCTGGGACTGCCCCGACGTTCCTGCCGCTGCCCGACGATGAGCAGCAAACCTTCTACCCACGTCCGAGGCCAGGCTCTGGCTCCGTTTAGGAGGACGCTAGAGCAGCAAGTCGCCGGGTCGCCAGATGCGCACAACCGGATCATTGCAGGCGATTGCCAGCAGTGCCTCTCCAGGGGTGAATGCGACAGCGTTCACCCCGCCACTAAAGCTGTCCAACACTGCCAGGCAACGAGCCGTCTTCGGCTGCCAGAGCCGGACGGCCCCATCGTAGCCTGCTGAGGCGAGCAGCGCGCCATCGGCTGAGAAGGTCACACTGCGCACTAACTCTTCATGCCCTGCGAGCGTTTGTAAGAGCGCGCCGTTCTCCGGCTCCCACAGGCGGATCAGATAATCGCCAGACCCCACCGCCAGCATGCGACCATCGGGGGAGAAATCCAGGGCGTTGACCCCACCAAAGTGCCCATCCAGCACCCGCGCCAGGCGTCGTGGCTGGACCTCCCAGAGCCGAACGGTTTCGTCGTTCGCCCCGGACGCCAGCAAATGGCCGGCTGGCGAAAAAGCTACGCTGGTGACTTCATCCTCATGGCTGCCCAGTTCGGTGAGTAGCTTGCCGGTGGTGGGATGCCAGAGGCGCACCGATCTATCCGTTGCCCCGGATGCCAGGTAGGAACCATCCGGCGCAAAAGCTAGCCCCCAGACGGTACTATCTGGCTGTGCGATGATGCGTGGAGGGCGTCCACGCCGGACATTCCAGAGCCTGATGCTGTGATCGCTTGAACTGGAGGCGAGCGTCTGGCTGTTAGGGGAGAAGGCCAGCGCCAGGATATTCCCTTCGTGCCCGTCCAGGGTATTCAGGCACTCGCCAGTTGCTATCTTCCACAGGCAGATAGTGTGATCGTTGGCGCCTGTTGCTAAAAGCTGACCGTCAGGTGAGATGGCAAGGCTCTGCACCCAATCGCTGTGTCCGCTCAGATGACGTAATGGTTCAGGCTTATGCGCCATCATCCCCTTGCTCCTTTGCGATTGGCGCTGCTGCTCTCCCTTGCATAGCCTCCCCATCTGCTGCTGGTAGCGCCAGTGCCCTGGTATCCTGTATACTATGGCTGGCGCTAACGAATGTCAACCTGCTTCTTGCTGCCCCTTTGCCCACTTCTTTGGCGCCTCAGCGGTACCCTGAGCAGCAATTACGGACGCCTATACGGCTGATTATCTGTCACCAGGAGCAGTTCAATGCCACTCGGCGCGCTCGGTTTGTTGCTGCTTGCAGCAGTTCTCCATGCTGGCTGGAACCTCTTTGTGAAGCGGGCCGGAGAGAAGCATATCTTTACGTGGTGGGCGCTGGTCGTCGGGTCGGTGTGTTTTACTCCAGTACTGGCGCTGAGCGCCGCGCTGCCCGCGCGTGTCTGGCCGTATGTCCTGGGCAGCGCGATCATGGAGGCAGCGTACTTCATCGCCCTGACGCTGGCCTATAAGCTTGGCGATTTCTCGCTGGTCTATCCTCTGGCGCGAGGGACAGCCCCCGCGCTGCTGGCCGTCTGGGCGGCGCTCTTTCTGGGCGAGCATCCCTCGCCCGCCGGGCTGGCCGGGCTGGGCATTCTCCTCTTTGGGCTGCTGATCGTCGGCAGTGGCGCCTGGTGGTCCCGGCGCAAAACGGCGACCGTGACCAAAACCGCCATTGGCGTCACATTCCTGGTGTCTGTCTGCATCTCGGTCTATACAGTGATTGATGGGTCTGCTGTACGTTTTGTCGATCCCTCGCCCTATACGGTGGTCGTCTTGGGGCTTTCGGCGGTTCTCACGGCTCCAGCGGTGCTGGCGCGCTACGGACGCAGCGCCATGCTGGCCGAGTGGCGCGCGAACTGGCCGCGCATCTTCCTGGTTGGCGTGCTGATGATGGTCACGTTCATCCTCGTGCTGCATGCCTATACACTGACGCAGGTGAATTATGCGGGAGCCATCCGTGAGGTCAGCGTCGTCTTTGGCGCGTTGGCGGGCTGGCTCTGGCTGGGTGAAGGTTTTGGCGCGCTGCGCACGCTGGGCGCGCTCTTTATCTTTGCTGGCATCCTGGTCATCGCGGTGGCTGGATGAAGCGCTTCCCTGCCAGGGGCACAAAAGTTGCAGCCCCGCTATGTTTGCGTCTATCAGATGGCGCTATCGAGATGCCATATCCAGGCAAAGGACGGGAGGCGCCAACCATGATTGCTCGACTTGCCCGCTACCCAGTGCGCAGCAGCCAGGAACTGGCTTTTGAGCAGTGGCTTCAGCGCGAGGTGCTGCCGCGCGTGGGAGAGATTGCTGGTTGCCAGGCATTCTATGTGATGCGCGAGTTTGGCGAGCGCGCGCTGACGGTCTTTCAGGTCTTTGACCATGAGGGCGCGCTCGATAGCTATAAAGCCTCCCTGCTCTATCGCGCCTGGATCAAGCAGATTCGCCAGCAATTTCTTGATCCTGACGTACTGATCCAGGAAACGCTCTATCAGGTGCTGGATCAGCAGCACGGTTTTTTCCCCGGCCCTGGCATGAGTCACGAAGCGACGGCCAGCGCGCCCTGAAGTTTCAGCGCTTGATGATGCAAGAAGTTGTCTGACTTTCCCTGGAGGATTCTGAATGAAAATTGGTATTGGTTTACCGTCAACCATCCCTGGCACGCGCCCTGAACTGATCCTGGAGTGGGCGCGGATTGCCGACGCAGGCCCGTTTTCCAGCATCACCACGATTGATCGTCTGGTCTATTCCAATTATGAGCCGCTCGTCACGTTGTCGGCCTGCGCGGCGGTGACGCAACGTGTGCGCCTGATGACGACAGTCTTGCTGGCCCCGCTGCGCTCGCCTGGCATCCTGGCGAAACAAGCATTGACTCTGGATGCGATCTCCAATGGCCGCCTGACGCTGGGCCTGGGTGTCGGAGCGAGGGAGGATGATTATCATGTAGCGCCCGCTCTTTTCCAGACGCGTGGGCGGCGCTTTGAGGAGCAACTGACGCTGATGAAGCGCATCTGGTCAGGAGAGCCGCCAGACCCCGATGTCGGGGTGGTGGGGCCGAAGGCGGTGCAGCAGGGCGGGCCAGAGGTACTGATTGGCGGTTACTCGCCAGTGGCTGTCCAGCGCGTGGGGCGCTGGGGCGATGGCTTTGTTGCCGGTGGGCTGAGCGCCGAGGCAGCCCGCGAACTCTATCGCGTTGCCGAGGATGCCTGGAAGGCGGAGGGACGCTCTGGCAGGCCGCGCTTCGTGGGCGCGTTCTACTTTGGCCTGGGGCCGGACGCCAAAGAACGCGCGGCAGCCTATATCCGCGATTACTACGCCTTTATGGGGCCAGGCGTGGAAGGGATGATCGCGTCACTGCCCGCCACGCCAGAGGCGGTGCGGCAGGCGATTCAGGCGCGGCTGGATGTAGGCATGGATGAGGTAATCGCCTGGCCGTGCATCCCCGAACTGGATCAGGTGGATCGCCTGGCGGAGATTGTGAACAAGATCGCTGGCTTGCAAACCGCGTCGGCGTAGAGTGAGCAGCCAGCAGCATTCTGCTCCGGTGAGGGGAAACCAGGGGCGGTGACTGCCAATCAGACAGTCGCCGCCCCTGGAATTGCTAGCCCTTGATTGAACGTCGCAATAAACGAGGAATGTTTGGAAGGCAGGTTGGACGTTGAACGTTGCCGAAGCCATTAAGACCATACGCGCGGTGCGCCGTTTCACCGATCAGCCTGTACCTGAGGAAGCGATACGGGCCATCTTGAACGCCGGGCGGCGCTCCCAGAGTTCCAAGAATACGCAGCCCTGGAGCTTTGTTGCTATCCGCGACAAAGGCACACTGAAGCAACTTTCGCAATGTGGTGTGTATGCCGGGCATCTGGCCGGAGCGGCATTTGCTGTTGCGATCATCTCGCCTGAGCCAGCAGGCTTCGATCAGGGCCAGGCGGTGGCGTATATGCAACTGCAAGCGTGGGAACTGGGCATTGGCTCGTGCATCGCCTCGATGTACGAGCCGGAGCGCGCCAAGGGCATTCTCGGTGTCCCTGATGATCTGCACTTCGACATCGCCCTGTCCTTTGGCTATCCCGACCCCAGCCAGCAGCCCGCTGCCCCAAGACAGGGCGGGCGCAGGCCATTCGATGAAGTGGTGCATTGGGAGAAATGGTAATACTACACATGGTAGGAGCAGGTACGGACAATGCCTGTACCTGCTCCTACCATGATGAAATTAATTTCTGAGCGGCTTGCCGGTGGTGAGCGTGTAGGCGATGCGCTCCTGGGTCTTTTCGGTGCCCAGCAGGCTCAGAAAGCCCTCGCGCTCCAGATCGAGGATGTCCTGCTCAGTCATCTCGCGCAGGAACGCGGTGTCGCCGCCGGTCAGCACGCGCGCCACCTGGCTGGCGACGACCAGATCATGCTCGGTCGCTTTACCCTGGAGGAAGAGTCCGCGCGCCTGCTCCTCCAATACCGCGCGCGCCCCTGGACCCGGCAGATGGAAGGTGGGCGGCGTTGGCGGCTGCCATTGGCCGCGCGCTCTGGCTTCGGCCAGGGCGATGGCATCGGCTTTGGCGTCGGCCAGCAGGCGCTCGCGGTCGAGCGTGATCGCGTCGTCTTTGCGCATGAAGCGATAATCCTGCGCCTGGGCGGCGCTGGTCGAGACGGTGGCGGTGGCGATCAACTCGAAAGCATGGCGCACCGGCGGGAATGGCCCCTTCTCGCGGCTCTTGCTCCAGCGCGCCAGCATCTCCTTGCAGCCGCCGCCGGCAGGCAGCAGCCCGACGCCTGTCTCGACCAGGCCAATGTAGGTTTCTGCTGCCAGCCGCGCCTTGGAACTGTGCATGACGATTTCGCACCCACCGCCCAGCGTGCGGCCCGCCGCCGCGACGACTACCGGCGTTGCACTGTATTTCATCGCCATGTTCAGGTCTTGCAGGCCGCGCACCTGCTGCTCGATGACCTCCCATTGCCCGGTCTTGGCGGCCATCACCAGCGCGAAGATGTTGGCCCCGGCGGAGAAGTCCGGCGCTTCGTTGCCGATGACCAGCGCGCGGAAGTTCTTCTGGGCCTCCTCCAGTCCCTTTGCCATCATCCTGCCCATCTCTTCGTCGAGGGCGTTCATCTTGGCGTGGAACTCGACGCAGAGGATGCCATCACCTATATCATAGAGCGAGGCGGAGGCGTTTTCATCCAGCACCTTGTTGTTCTTGCGCAGCGTCGCCAGCCGGACCAGCCCTTCTTCGCCGGTGACAGGCTGGAAGGTTTTGTTGCTGAAGTCGAA
>JBJKSJ010000186.1:0-12964 GCA_046704085.1 Ktedonobacterales bacterium
TCTGCCCCGCAAGCTGCCGTGCCTGGCCCTCGGGAACCCCCTTGGACTGGTAGATCAACGCCAGCTCTTCCTCCTCATCCTCGGGGATGGCCGTCAGCTCCTCGGCCTCGACCCGGATCTGATGGGCGTACAGCTCCCGGGCGCTCTGCACGGAGAGCCACTCGCCCAGCGCCATCGAGAGGGCACCCGCGAGGAGCCCCGCCAGGCCGGCCACGATGACAGCCGCGTTCGTGCCGGCTGCCCCGGCCACGCCCATCACCAGGCTCAGGTTGGAGGTCAGGCCATCGCTGGCCCCCAGCACAGCGGCGCGCAGCGCGTTGCCCCCGCCGCTATTGCGGTGGCGGCCTTCCAACTGCCCCAGCACCGGGCCGCTGATGCCGCCGCGCACGGTAGCCCCCAGGTAGCTGAAGATGCGCGCGTGCGAACGCTCGTCCCCTGGCAGCCCGGCCTCCTGCGCCTCTGGCTGCTGATCATATTCGCTCATCGCGTTGGCTTCATTGGTCGTGATGATCGGCAGAACCAGATTTGGCCCGAAGAGCCGCGCCAGCCGCGCCAGCGTGCGCACGCGCCAGGAGGGGCGATACTTCGGTATCGTCCCGCCAGCCTGGCGCAGATGCCCGGCCCACAGGTCCGCGTGCCGCTTCTCCACATCGGCGAGCCGACGATAGAGTTCGGCCAGATGCGCGTCGCGCTCGATATCGGCCAGCGCGTGATAGAGATAGATGTCTTCTTGCTCGGCAAGATAGTTCGTGCGATAGCGCGCCAGGTCGGCCTGGCTTGTTTCAATCGACATAACGCCGCTCCGTTTCCGGCCCAGGAGTCATCCACGTCGTGCAATGGTGGTCGTTGCATCAGTATACAGCACGTCTTGCTACACATATTCCTCTGGGTTATACTTTTTTTGTATGATCATCTCAAAGATCATGCCGGGGAAGAAACCGGCCCGGCTGGCCCAGGCAGCGACATCGCGGTGCGGCCCTTCCTGGAAGGAGGACAGCCATAACGAACTCTGTATCTGCGCCACTGCGCCTGCTGGTCATCGAGCCAGATGCCAGCCTGCAATCACTCCTGCTGAATCTGCTGACCGACGAGGGCTGCGAGGCCGAGATCGTCTCCTCGGTTGAGGTCGGACTGGAGCGCGTAGACGATCTCACCTTCGCGCTGATTCTGGCCGATCTCTCCGGCGATGATGATCTGCATGCCCTTACTGCTGCGCAAGTCTTGCGCCGCCGCTCCTGGCCGACGCCCGTTGCGCTCCTGCTGAAGCCGTCGCTCGTCGACCACGAGGCCGACGCTGACAATTTCGCCTTCGTCTTGCCCGTCCCCTACGATCTGACGGACCTGCTCACCTTGATGATCATCACCCTCTACGAGCCGATTCCCCTGGAGAACGACCCGCGCGCGAAGGTCATCCGGCGCTACTTTGCCGCGCTGGGGCAGCGCGATTGGGATGCCTTTTTGGCCCTTTGCACGGAGCGCATTGTCTATTCCCTCGCTATATCGCCGCCCTTTGCGCTGAGGGGCAAAGCCGCCCTGCGCGACTATTCCCAGGAGGTGCTGCAACACTTCCCGCAAGTGCAGTTCGAGGACGTGACGATCTACGCCCGCCTCAACCGGATGGCTGCCCGATATACGGCGCGCTGGATGGGACTGGATGGCCCCATGAGCCAGAGTGGAACCGTCATCTTTCTCTTCGAGGACGAGCGCATCGCGGAGGTGCGCCTGCGCCTGAACACCGAGCGCATCCGTGAACCACTGCGGCGCGCGCTGGTCCGCATCCATCGGGAGCCACCCCCGTTTCACGCCGCTTCGCTGTAGTCGCCGTCCAGGAAACGCTGCACCTCGCGCTGCACGATCTCTCTGGCTTCTCTGGCGTGATAGCGGCGTTTGAGTTCGGCGTACATCTGGGCGAAGTGCTTGCAGATGCCCAGGATCGCCTGCGTCCAGGCGATCAGGCCCACCTCGCCCGGTGGCGTCTGCACACTGCGCAGCAGCCGCTCTTGCTCCATGCCCCAGAGCCAGCAGATGGTTTTGACGCGCAGTTCGCGCAGACAGTGCCCGTCATAGGGGGCAGTGCTGGCTGGCCCCCAATCGGGTTCCGAATCGGCGCCGAAGTGATAGCGCAGTTCCCAGGGATGGTCTTTGAGCCAGGCGACGCGGGCGGCCAGCGCCTGCCCGACCAGGCGCTGCATAAAGAGCGGCCTGGGCCACCGGGGCGCCAGGGGCTGGGGCACAGGCGCGGCCCAGGGCAGTTCCAGGGGCGGCATGCAGCAGGCCGCGCGCAGCGGCGCGGCCCAGGGAGCATACCAGAAGGCGATCAGATCAGGGGTCTTGAAATCCATCGGTGGTCTCCTCTCAGGCTGTCGTCAAGGCGTTGGAGCAGGGCGCGCCAGAGACGAAGCGGCCATCTCCTGGGGCGTGGGGCCAGGGCGACGTTCACCGGAGGGACCGGCGCGGCCAGCCGCAGGATGTCTGCTGCTGGCGCGCCGTCGTCCGGGAAGCGGTTCGCCCCGCCCGTCAGGAGATGGCCGCGGAGAGGAGACGTTCCATCCGGATGATAGAATGCCTCCAGCCGCGTCTCCTGGGCTAGCACCAGGGATGGGGTGAGCGGCGCGGCCAGTTGTTAGGACTGACCGCGCCGCGCGGTAACGCTTCATTGCAAAGGTGCGCGGACACGGGCGCGGCGCGTGAGCCGCGCGGAAGATAGTTTGCTGAGCAGAGTATAGCAGGCGCCGCTCGCTGTGTCAAGAGAAAAAGCAAGAGGTTCAGAACGGACTGTCGGCCCGCGTGTAGCGCCGCCGTCCCTGCCTGCCACCGACAGCGAACGGTGGGCGGCGAATCGCTGTGCCGCTGGCTTTCTATCCTCTCCCCTGGGTGAGGGGTTTACTAGCCATTTGGCGTACCGGAAACCCCCCCTGCAAACTCCCCCTGCGGAGGGGGCAGCGCCAGGGGGTTGTCGCGTATTGTGTAGCGAGAGGATATTGTTGGACAGTAACCATAGATGGAGGCATTATGAGTCAGGACAACGTGCTGGTCCTCGCTATATTCGATAACGAGGCATCCGCCGACGAGGCCGTCGCGGCGCTGAAGAGTTGGGACAAGGCGAACGAACTGGTCAAGCTTGGCGGCATTGGCGTTCTCGTCAAGGACGAGAACGGCAAAATCAAGGAACACAAGCTTGGGCCTCATCAGGGCAAGAAGGGCGCGGGGGTCGGTCTGGTCCTTGGCATCGTGGCCGCCATCCCAACCGGCGGGCTTTCCCTGGTGGGCGGCATGGCAACTGGTGCGATTGGAGGGGGCGTCGTCGGCTCCTTCTTCCACAAGGGATTCCACGAGTTGAAGAAGGAAGACGCTGACCGCATCGACCAGGAACTCAACGCTGGCCGCGCGGCGGTGGGCGTTCTGGTCGAGCCGGTCGATGCCGACGTCGTGACCGCCCAGCTTGTCAAACATGGTGGCACACCGGAGAAACTCTCGATCAGCGACGATACCCTGAAGGACGCGGCGGAAAAGACAGGGGTCACGGCCGAGCCGATGCAGCCGCCGCAAGGCACGGGTCAATCCACCACCCCGCCAGCCTGAGATCGCGTGCAGGAGAAGACGCTCGCCCGGTTGGAAAAAGCGTGGCCCTCGCTTCGCCACCGTTGTCACGGATGCCGACGGTACAAGCGCTCATCCCCGTCGGCACGGATGCCGACGGTGCGAGCGCCCTGTCCCAGCCGACGAGCCGCTGCGCCTACGGAGGGCGCTTGCACGCCTGCGACGCCAGCCCGGCGGCGATTTTTATCGCCGCCGGGCTGGCGGTTGTTGGCTCCTGGTCGGCGAAATGTTGGGCTGGCGAGACCCGGTTAACCCAGAATGTCGATGCTGGTCGCCGTGATGCTCCCGTCGCTGTTGTGCGTGCCCATCACGCTAATCCGCGCGCCCACCGTCACGGCGCTGGCGGCGACGGACTGCCCGTGCTGGGTGTACTTCGTGCTAGAGGTCGTGTGGATCGTCACGCTGCTGCCATCCGAGGCTTTCGCCACAATCGTCGAACCGCTCACGCTTGTGACGGTCAGCGCCACACACTGGCCGGGCGATCCGGCGCCAGGCGCGGCTGCCGGTCCCTGCCCGACATCCGGGCGACCAGGCCCGAAGTTGAACGCCTGCGGCTGGCTGGCGGAGCTTGCCGCCTGGGACGGATTGGCGGAGCTTGCCGCCTGCGCCGGGTTGGAGCCGAGCGCCGAACCGATGACCCCGCCCACCCCCAGGGCGAGTGCAAACGCGAGCGCCAGCCCGCCCAGCAGCATGCCCCTGTGCCCGCGCCGACGCGGGGCAGGCGGTTGGGCCATGCGGAAGCCGTTGTCTTCCAAAGGCCAGAAACCTGAGTCTTCCATCGGGGATAACCTCCTCAAACTGATACTCATGTGGTGTACTTGCACAACCACACTCTGAGCATAAGCGGGGGAGATGTGAAAACATTTTGAGAAAGATGGGAATACTCTCATCTGGGCAGAAAGTGGAAGGACTGCTCCATTGGCGCGTAGTACACCGCGTTGTCGCGCGCAAACTCCACAATGGGCGACATGTAATCCAGTTGATACACGTTCCCCTGGTACTGCGTGACCTCCACGATCCAATCCAGCGCCGGAGCCTGACCCCCGGCGTCGCAGTTGGCGCGCGTCCACGTCTGCCCCGCCAGGCTCAGCGTGCTGATCGGCACCGGGTTGGCGGCCACGCCCCCCTGCCAGGTCTGGCAAAAGGCATTGACCACCTCCGCCGGATTCTGCCCTGACACGCTGGCGGACTCCGTGACCTCGAAAAGCTGGCCCAGCCCGTTGAACTGGATATGCGCGCCCGTTCCCACAATGCTCCAGCCAGCGGGGTAGGCGATCTGATAGGTGTGATCGTGGCTGGTATAGAACACAAAGCCAGCGGGCGGCGTGGGGGCGGGTGTAGCCGTCGGCGTGGCTGTTGGCGTGAAGGTCGGCGTGGGGGTCGGCGCGGAAGTCGCTGGCTTGCTGGCGGCTGGGCCACCACAGGCAGCCAGCGCAAGCAGCCCCAGCAGCAAACACCAGGAAAAGACTCGTCGGCGCATCGCGTGGCCTCCTTACCCAGAAAGCATTCTCCATCTACTATGACGATCCAGGCGCTCCCCTTGCATCAAAAACCAGGCCAAGTGACATGCTCCCCATGTCTCAAGACAAGGGGCTTCTCAGTTCATCACAGCGCTCAATGGCCCTGCTCCCTGACGGGCCTGCCCGGCCCACCCCAGGACGCCCCGGCTGGAAGCCAGGGGTGGGGTCTGGAGCGTCTATCTAGACGCCCGCCTTTGCTTGCATATACATCTGGCTTATGTAGTACAATTATGTAGGACATAAATTGTGCGTTGGACATGGGATGAGCAGAAGAACGCGGCCAACAAGCGCAAGCACCGCCTGAGCTTCGAGACCGCCCAGCTTGTCTTTCACGACCCCCTGGCAGATACCAGGCCCGACCTCTACCCCGATGAGGAACGTGAGCAGACCATCGGCCAGGTGGGCAACGTCATCATGCTCGTCGTACATACGAAGCCCCGCCCGGATGCGAGCGGCGAGGAAGTCGGGCGAATTATCAGCGCCAGAAAAGCCACTGCCCACGAAAGGAGCGCCTATGAAGAGGGAAACTTCTGATCAACTGACCCCCGAACAACAGCGGGAACTGGACGCCCTGGCGGCTATGCCCGATGAGGAGATCGATACCTGCGATGCTCCTGAACTCGCTGATTGGAGCAGCGGCGTGCGCGGCAAGTATTACCGTCCCATCAAGCGGCAAGTCACGATGAGACTGGACGCTGATATTCTCGCCTACTTCCAGCAGATACGCGGCAAAGGTTTTACCACCGAGATTAACCGGGTGCTGCGTGAGTATGTCGAGCAGCACCAGTCCCACAACTAATCTGTCCCCCCTTGGTCAAAGACCACTTTCTGCCGCGTGTACCCCGGCTAGAAGCCGGGGAATCGTTGGGCTATCGGGACGCGCCGCGCCAGGAGCGAACGTGCGCGCTCGCGCCGACGCGGGCGGGGTGATCCCCTCCCTATTTCTTTGATCGGCGGCGCAGCTTTCTTCCCAGGCGGATGCTCACGATGAACAGCACCAGCCCAACCAGACCGAGCGCGATCCCCAGCCCCAGGTTGGGGTACGTGGGCGAGGAACAGCTTTGCGAACTGCTGACGCTGCCGAAAAAGCCGATACTGATCGTCGTGGTACAGGTCGTAAAGCCGATGGAGCTAAGCAGGATGCCTGAGAATAAGAGAAAGAAGGTGACCAGCCGCAGCAGCACCAGCCCCAGGATTTTCAGACCCCGGTGGCTCGGCGGCGCGCCGGGCTGCGATGGTTGCTTTGCGCTCGCTGCCGTCACCGCCAGCCCAGCCGCTGGCAGGGTGGTCGCTGGCGGCGCCATCAGCCCAGCCGCTGGCAGGGTGGTCGGTGCTGGTGTCGTTGGCTCGGTTGCTGGCAGGGTTGGCGCCGCCGGTAGGGTAGTCGGCGCTGCCGTCTCTCCAGCGTCCAACGTCCTCCGGCTGGGGCCGGTCCTGCTGAGGCGGGCGCTCGCTCTGTCAACATAGCCGACCTGATCATTGGGTAACTGGATACGAAACCAGGAGCCTTCCCGCCCGATGATGTCAAGCGGATAGCCAGCAGACAATCGCGCGATAAGCTCCGCCGCAGCGGTTGGCTGCGCCAGCACCTGAACCGTTACCGTACCTGACTCTGGCGCAGCCACATAGGTCATGGTTGCGGCCATACTGCCGGTGAAAAATTGCCTCTGCCCCATAGAAGCCGCTCCTTCTCTACAAGAAAACCTACTGAAGAGGGCGATCATTGGGGCAGATTATGGCAGAAAAGCGAGCCTTTGGCAAGAGTGAATCGACTCAACCGTCCGCCCGCTCATGGGCGACTAGCTCGCTTTTCGGCTCGACGGGATAGCGGGCGCGCCAGGCGTTATAGCCGCCCTGGAGGGCGTATGCCTCGAAGCCGAGTTCCCGAAGTTTGCGCGCCGCACGGGCGCTCGTCGCCTCGTCCTTTCAGGTACAATAGACCACGACAGGCCGCGTGGGCCTCACCTTCGCGGCCCAGTCGCCCACATGGTCCGGCAGCACGCGGATGCTGCCGGGAATCTGCCCGGTGTCCTCGTCATAGGCCGCGCGGGCGCGCACGTCCAGGATGATCGGCGGGCGCGGCCCGACAAGCTGCCGCGCCAGTTCCTCCGGCGTGATCCTCGGAACATCGCTCGCCTCCTTCTCGAAGAGGCCCGCCGCCGTTCCCTCGCGTTCCTCCGGCCTGGTCTGCTCGGCGTGGGCCACGCGCTGGCCGTACCAGTTGGAAAGCGGCGTGGCCGTGATGCCATGCGCGATGACCGAAACCAGCACAACCATGCCGGTAATCGCCAGGATGATCTCCCCTTCCGGCAGGTTCGCCTCCACGACCAGCAGCGCCAGCAAGAGCGCGCTGAGGCCGCGCGGCCCAAACCAACCGAGAAAGACGCGCGCTTCCAGGCTAATCCTGGCCCGCTGAAGCACCAGCACCATCACCAGCGGGCGAATGACCACAATCAGCAGCCCCGCCAGGATCAGTGAAGGGATCAGCGGCGCCGTCCCCAGCAGTGACGAGAGGACGATGCCAAAGAGGATGAAGGCCAGCAGCATCGCCATCTCGGCGGTCACTTCGCCGTAGTCCATGAAGCAATCGCAGAGCGTGACATCGAAGACATTGACCGCCAGCCCGGCGAAAAATGCCGCCAGAAAGCCATCGCCGCCGACGGCCTGCGCGGCGACGTAGGCCGCCAGCACCAGACCCAGCCCGTAGAGCGCCTGATATTCTTTGGGCACGCTCAGGCGCGCGTCCACCGTGCCCATCAGCCACGCGCCCACCCCGCCGACGGCCAGCCCCACCAGCGGGCTGAGCAGGAGCAACTGCGCCAGGAAGATCACCCAATCCAGCGCGTTCCGGCTCTCCGCCTGAAGGACGCTGCTCAGGATCAAAACGATTGGCAGCACCACTATATCGTTCATCCCCGCCTCGACGCTCAGCGCCTGGCGGATCGAGCGGGGGATACGTTCATTGCGCACGACATCGCGCATGACCACCGGGTCGGTGGGCGCGAGGATGGCTCCCAGCAAGAGCGACGGCGCCAGCCCGGCGCCAAAGAGGAAGTGCGCTGCCAGCGCCACGCCCCCAACGGTAAGCAGCGTGACCGGCCCCAGCGAGAGGAAGGGCACGCGCCAGTCGCGGCGCAGTTCCGGCACGTCCAGCTTGACGGCGTCCAGGAAGAGAACCAGCGCCAGGCTGACCGTTGCCACCGACTCGACCGCCGGACTCTGCGCGTTCAACTGGACGATGCCCAGCGCGCCCGGTCCAAGCAACAGCCCCAGCCCCAGAAAGAGCATTGGAAACGAAAGCGGGCCGCGCGTGACCACCCCGGCCACGAGCGGCGCGGCGGTCAGGACGACAGCCAGCATAACAAACCAGAGAGCCATTCACCACCCCTTCAGCTAATTCCGGCAAGCCATCTCTGGCGTGTGTGGGCAGTTTCTGTGCCGCAGAAGCTCATCCCTATGGCCTGGATTGTGCAACTACTGTATAGGCTGTGATAGGTTGTGCGCCCACGCCACTCAGAACATCCTCTGTATTGCCTCATTGTAGCATCACACGCAAACTGCCGTTGCATGCTTTCCATCGCTATGGAGAGGCGTGTCTGGAAAGGACGGAGCAGAATATGGACGTGTACGCAGAAACACAAGTTGAGACAGTGGCAAAACAGGCAAAGTGGTTGCTCGTCGTGCGTGGTATCTTAGCAATTGTCTTTGGCATTCTCGTCTGGGTCTGGCCCGGCCCCACCTTGCTGGTCTTGATCGGCCTCTTTGGAATCTATGCTCTGGCAACCGGGCTCTTTGCCATTGCCGCCGCCGCGCGGTCAGCCAGGTCGCATCAGCGCAGGTGGCTGCTGGCGCTTTCCGGCGTCCTGTGCATCGCTGCGGGCATCCTCGCCTTCATCTGGCCCGGCAGGACGGCGCTGGCCTTGCTCTTCCTCATCGGCATCTGGGCCATCGTTTCGGGCGTCTCCGAGATTGCCGCCGCGTTTAGCGGGAACCGATCAACGACGGATGAGTGGCTGCTGGTGTTGGGCGGAGTGGTCTCCGTTCTCTTCGGCATCATTTTGCTCGTGTATCCAAGTACTGGCCTGCTGGCGTTGGTCTGGCTGATTGGCGTCTATGCCATCATCTACGGCGTGATGCAGTTGGCAAGCGCCTTCGTGGTGGGACAGATTCAGCGAGACATCCAGAACCAGCAGCGGATGACCCCCGCCAGCTTGGGCAGGAATTACAGCATTCACGAGTGCGCCAGTTTCCGCTGGATTTGGCGCTTCGGGGCGCCGCTCGCGCGAGCGGCGCCCTGCTTTTATCGGCTGCCCGCCGCGCTGATTCATACGCAGAGTTGACAAGGCACGGCCAGCATGCGATAATCGTCACAACCTACTCAATTGATGAATACTGTGCGGGTGAGTAGTCTGTAGAAGGGGGAACCCGGCCCATGCGACGTTTTTCCAGCATCTCCAGGTTTGCTATCCCCGCGTTTCTTCTCTTCCTCGTGGGCGCCTTGAGCGCCTGTGGCAGTCACTCCGCCAATGCCACGTCTTCGCCACCGAGGGTGACGCTGAATGTCTTCGCTGCCGCCTCGCTGACCAATGCGTTCAAGGAGATCGGCCAGAAGTTTCAACAGGCTCACGCGGGCGTCACCGTCACCTTTAACTTTGCCGGCTCCCAGCAACTCGCCCAGCAGATCAACCAGGGCGCCCCTGCCGATGTCTTCGCCTCGGCCAACCAGACGCAGATGAACGTCGCCATCCAGGGCGGCTCCATCGATGCCAGCAGCAGTAAGGTCTTTGTGCATAACCGGCTGGTGCTGATCTTCCCTAAGAGCAACCCAGGACAGATCAACCAGTTGCAAGACCTGGCAAAGCCTGGCCTCAAGATCGTCCTGGCCGCTGCCTCTGTGCCAGCCGGGCAGTATGCCGTTGACTTCCTGGGCAAAGCCAGCGCCGATCCCAGCTTCAGCCCGGACTATAAAGCCAACGTCCTCAAGAACGTCGTCTCCTACGAAACGGACGTGGAGACGGTGGTAAGCAAAGTCACTCTAGGCGAAGCCGACGCGGGCATCGTCTACACGACGGATGCTCTGGCGAACAGCAGCCAACTCGGCCAGATTGCCATTCCCACCAATCTGCAAACGGAAGCGACCTATCCCATCGCGCCCGTCAAAGGCTCGAAGAACGCCGCCACCGCTCAGCAGTTCGTGGACTATGTTCTCTCTTCCGCCGGGCAGCAGGTTCTGACCAGCTTTGGGTTCCTCCCGGCGAACGGATAGGCTGGCGGTTAAAACCGCGCCTACGGGCCTGCGGCCACCAAGTCCCTCCTCAGGGACTCCCCACCCCAGGCACGCCGGGCGTTCGTCTTAACCCGCGCAGGCACATAGGCGGGTTTTGTGGCGGAACGCCCTTGACGGCGAATGAATTCGCCGAAGGCTTCTGCTATACTTGAGGAGCGTGGCACCCGTAGGGCGCGGGGGCATGGATCAGGAGAGCGAGGTCGCCAGTGCAGGTGCAATCCAGGGTAGGACCAGACGCCCAGCGCGTCGGGCAGAGCGAGGCGTCGGTCAAGAGCATCCCGTCACGCGGGCAGGCGCTGTGGCGGCAGCTTCCGCTGGCGCTGGCGAGCCTGCCGATGGTCGTCTTCTTCTTGCTGCCGCTCGTTGCCCTCGTGCTGCGGGTCTCTGTCGCCAATTTGCTGACCAATCTGGCCGATCCCACTGTCGCGCAGGCGATCCAACTCAGTCTGATGACGACACTGATCACCACTGGCGTGACCATCCTCGCGGGCACGCCAGTGGCCTATCTGATCGCCCGGCGCCACTTCCCCGGACGCATCCTGGTCGATACCCTCATCGATCTGCCGATACTGCTGCCGCCCGCTGTGGCAGGCATTGCCCTGCTGGTGGCGTTTGGGCGACGCGGACTCCTCGGCCCGTTCCTTACCAATGCGGGCGTCGATATTGCCTTTTCCACAACGGCAGTCATCCTGGCCCAACTGTTTGTGGCCGGGCCGTTTTATATCAAAACGGCCATCACCGCCTTTGCCCGCGTGGACCGCGAGATCGAGCAGGCCGCAGCGGTGGATGGCGCCAGCCCGTTCAGGGTCTTTCGCCTGATTACCCTGCCCCTGTGCTTGAGTACCCTCTTCAGTGGCGCGGTGATGACCTGGGCGCGGGCGCTGGGCGAGTTTGGCGCAACGATCATCTTTGCCGGCAACTTCCCCGGCATCACCCAGACGATGCCCCTGGCGATCTATATTGGCTTTGAAACCGATCTCCAGGGGGCACTCACCCTCTCGGTGATTCTGCTGGTCATTGCTTTCCTGGTGCTGGCCGTCGTGAAAGGCATCTTGCGCCAGCGCATGGCGGCAGTGGAGTGATGGCAGGGGCTGCGCCTGGGAGGCCGCCCCTGCCGCCAACCTCAGACTAGCCGAAGAGGTACTTGAAGAACTTCTCGCCCACCTTCTGCTCTTCCACCTCCAGGTTGTTGGCCTCCTCGCGGGCAAACTTCACCGCCTGTTGCAGCCGCTCCAGGCGCTCCAGCAGTTCGTTGACGCGCTGGGCGGGCAGCGCGCCGGAAAACTTCACCGTGCGCCAGTAGCCAACGGTCACATCCTCATAATACACCTCGACCTGCGCCGGGTGCTTTTCGGTGGCCTCGGCCTTCACATGGTTGCGCGGCACCTTCTTGGTGCGCAGGGTCTGCACCGGCTCGGTGGCCCAGCAGTCGGCGGAGGCGTCGAAGTTCCACGTCTCCGAGGCGTCCAGCACGGGCAGCTTCTTGATGAAGGTATGCAGGTCGGTCAACTGCTTTTCTAGAAAGAGCAGATAGGTGGCTGGAGCCTGGCTGATCAGCGTCTGCCCATCGACGACGACATCGGCCTTGGCCTTGCAGTTGGCCCAATCCTTGGTCGCCGTCGCGTCGAAGAGCTTCGTCAGCACGTCCACTGTCTGGCGGATGATGTCCTGCGCCTTCGCCTGCACTTTGGTGGATTCCGGCGGAAGCTCCTCGCCCTCCTCGTCCCTGGGCCGATACGTCCGCGAGATGCCCGCCAGCAGCGTGGGCTTCTGAAGCTGGTGATGCGCCTCGGTCAGTTCCTGAAAGGCGCGGCTCTTGACGCCCTTCTCCACCGCGATGATCTGATTCAATTTTGGGGCCATATTACTAAGATTCTTCCTTTTCCTATTCGCTATAGCCATCTGGCGGCGTGAAGCCACCGAACTCTTTTTCCAACAGCGCGGCAAACGTGATCGGCGTGCGATCTTCCAGATACGGCCCGATGGCCTGCAAGCCGATGGGCAGGCCGCCCCTGGTGCGCCCCCAGGGGAAGGCCGTCGCTGGATGCCCGATGAGCGTTGCCACGCCGGGGTAAACCTGAAGCCGCCCATAGGGAATCGTCTGGCCGTTGATCGTCAGCGTGCGCGCCGGGAAGGACACGTCGGGATCGATATGCTCGAAGGCGGGCGTAAGCGTCGTCGGCGCGAGCAGCACGTCCCAGTCGCGGAAGAAGGCGCGGAACAGGGCGCGCTCGTACTCGCGTTTCTGAAGCAGGCGCAGGAACTGGGCGCCGCTGGCCGTCAGGCCCAGCAACTGCGCCTGCGCGAAGGGATCAGACGAGCGGCGCAGCCCCTCGGCCATGCCGACGCGCGCCTCGTCGGGCACGTCCGAGAAGATGAAAAGGCTCAGCAAGGCGGCATAGGTCTCCTCGTGCTTGCGCAGGTCGTAGCCCTCCGGCTGGGCTTCCATGACGCGCGCGCCCTTCTGGCCCAGCTTTGCGGCCAGATCGTCCAGCGCCGCCGCGATCTCGTTGTCCACCGGCAGCCAGTCGGCACGCGGCAGGATGGCGACGCGGAA
>JBJKSJ010000187.1:0-13918 GCA_046704085.1 Ktedonobacterales bacterium
TAGAAAGGCAGGAAACATGATTACCTTTCCGGTCGGCGAAGGGACGGCCCCCGGCTATCTCGCGTTGCCCACAGGCGGCGAAGGGCCAGGGGTGCTGGTTCTGCATGAATGGTGGGGGCTGACGGAGCCGTTTCGGCAGGTCTGTGACCGGCTCGCGGAGGAGGGCTTCGTGGCGCTCGCCCCCGACCTCTACCGAGGCAAGACGACCGCCTCGGTCGAGGAAGCGCAAGCGTTGGGGGCGGCGCTGGATCGGGATGTGGCGCGCTGGCGCGGCGACATCGCGGGGGCAGTGCAGGAACTGCACCGACACGAGGCGACCCATCGGGCGGACGGTCGCGGCAAGCTCGCCCTCGTCGGCTTCTCGCTGGGAGGCTCCTACGCGCTCGACATGTCCGTCCATCTGGCCGAGGAGGTCGCCGCCGTCGTGACCTTTTATGTCGCCTGGGCCGAACCGGACTTTCGCCGCGCGAAGGCCGCCTACCTCTGCCACTTTGCGGAGGATGACCCCTTTTCGTCGGCGGAGGCGGGCGCGGAGATGGCGCAGGCGCTCCAGGCTGCGGGGAGGCCGGTCACCGGCTATACGTATCCGGGGACCAAACATTGGTTCTTCGATGAGAATCGCCCGGAGTATGACGCCGAGGCGGCTCGCCTGGCCTGGGAGCGTACCATTGCGTTCTTGCATCACCAGCTTGATTAAGCGTTCTCGCTCGGTCGGAGCGCAGCGCCCATGCCTGCCCCGTCGATCATGAGCAGGGCACTGCCTCCATTGCAGAAGAAAAATGGCATGGCCCATATCTTTAGAGAAGCTATCGGGATCAGGATGCGTTCTCAGGTTGTGTCGGTATGGGCCACCGTGATGACGACATTGCCCCTTTTTTGTCCTGTTTCGACATAGCTGTGGGCTTCGGCAGTCCGTTCTAAGGGATAGCATCGATCTATGACCGATTGAATCTTTCCCGCCTCAATCAGCTCTGTGAGGAATTTGCAGTCTTCAGTGTATTCGCTTGCTGTCCTTGCTGCCCAGGGGATGATATGCTTGCTGTTCTTCAAGGTCCGCTGCCCACGCATTTGCTGGAAGCGCGGCGGGTTTCCTAACAGATAGCGTCCATGGGGCTTGAGCGAGCGGATACTGCGGGAAAACGAACTCTTGCCGACCACGTCAAAAATCACGTCATAGCTTTCACCGTTTGTGGTGAAATCCTCTTGTGCGTAATCAATGACGTGGTCGGCCCCAAGCGAGCGCAGCATCTCTAATTTCTCCGCGCTGTCCACAGCAGTCACGTCAGCCCCAAAGTATTTGGCAAGCTGGACCGCAAACGTCCCGATGCTGCCACCTGCGCCGTTCACCAAGACCTTTTCTCCGTTCTGGATAGCGGCTTTTCTCATAAAATACGTGGCTTCCAATCCACCCACCGGAAGGGCGGCGGCTTCTTCATAGGTCATATTGGCCGGTTTGATTGCCAGCGCCCCTTTTTCAGACAGACAGGTGTACTCAGCATACGCCCCCAAGCTAAAACCAGTCCAGGCAAAAATCTGATCACCCTCCCTAAAGCGTGTGGCCTCTTTGCCAACGGCTTCAATTTCTCCAGCGAGTTCCTGTCCCAGGATAAAGGGTCTGGGTCTGATACGTCTGAGGAGACTCACCCCTATGAGTAGGGGAAGCCTCAGCGCGAGAGGGAGTTTTAGACTGCGAAGCTGAACGTCCCCTGCGCTGACGGTCGTCGCATAGATGCGTATCAGGACTTCGTGGTCCTTGGGAGCAGGTTTTGCGACCTCTTGGAGCTGAAGCACATCTGGTGGTCCGAATTTTGTCCAGACAATGGCTTTCATGCGTTTTCTCCAAACGTGCTTTGATTCGAGCTTTCTTCGGTTGTGTGGTCGTGCTGATCCATTGTGATGACGGCTTTTCCTCTGGCGTGTTCTGCTTGCAGATACCGGAAAGCCTCAGCCGTTTCCGGTAAGGGGTAGCGTCTATCGATCACCGGGACGACTTTGCCGGCTTCCAGCAACTCTTTCATATATACTAAATCCGGCTGGGTGATTTTCGCTATCCACATGGAACCCATATTCTGGCGCCCCGTCCTGGACAACACTGGCCCCAGGAGGCTGGATTGGAAGACGGCTCGGAGTAAATGAGCATTGGAACCTTCTCCGGCAAAGACAAACCTTCCCGTGGGGCGTAAGACCCGCCGATACGCGAAAATCGAATGATAGCCGTTCACGGCCAGAATCAGATCATAGCGCTGCCCCATTCGGGTGACATCTTCCTGGGTGTAATCAATGACGTGGTCTGCCCCAATCGAGCGCACCATCTCCACATTCCGCGTGCTGCACACGGCAGTGACTTCCGCCCCCAAGGCTTTGGCAATCTGCACAGCAAAGGTTCCCACACCCCCAGAGGCGCCCTGAATCAAGACCTGTTGTCCGGGCTGAAGCTGTCCTTGATCGCGCAGCCCCTGTAGGGCGGTGAGGGCCGCCACCGGGACGGCTGCCGCTGCCTCAAACGAGAGATTGGCCGGTTTCAGAGCTAACGTATTTTCAGCAGCACACGCATACTCGGCAAACCCACCCTTGGAACCCCTGGATACTCCGAATACGTCATCCCCGATCTGAAACTGTGTGACGTTCGGGCCAACGGCTTCTACCCTCCCGGCGATGTCCGCGCCGAGTCGCGGGTCTTTGGGTTTGAGCAGCCCATTGCCCATCATGACGCGGATCAGCGCGGGTTTGCTTTTCAGGGCATGCCGATCAAGCGCATTGACGGAAGCCGCATGAATCTTTACCAGGATTTCATCGTCCTTGGGACTAGGTTTCTCCACTTCAGTGAATCGAAGCACATCCGGTGATCCGTAGTGTGGGTACACAATCGCTTTCATGTGGGTCTCCTTTCTTGATCCATCCAATGGGAGGGGGGACTCGAAACATGCCCCCTCCCTTCGGTACGAGATAGCTCAGAGCGATTCACGAGTACGTTTTTCCCATTGGTTGACGTTGACACCCCTGATCACCAGCCACAGGGGGAACAACAGTTCCCCCCAGGACGTAAACAGCGCAATGTTCACGTTGAAGCTGGGGAGAAGCAAGGCGGCAACACTCTGGATGAGGTAGCCAACACCGCCAATCAGCAACAAGACGCCAAGAACTCTGGGCAGAAATCCCGACTTGAAGACGAGATACCCCATGGGAAACAGCCAGAGGCCCCAGAAGAGACCGGCGATACTCAGTCCATTGGCGTGCAAATTCACGAAGAGGGACACCAGAGCGTGTACCTGATCTGCGGTGAATACTTTCAAGGCGTCAGTACTGCTCACGAGGAAGAGGACAGCCACGTTGTTTAGCTCATTGAGCATGGCGATGGAGACACCGAGCAGCAGGAAGATGACCATCAGCGCAGCCATGTTCTTGTTCACCGATTTGAGGAGTTGGTATAACGCGAGTACCGCCAGGGTATTGACGATCTGGGCAACGAGGGCGCTCACAATGCCAAGGCGGAAGAGCGATTCAGATGCCAGGATATGGTTGGCGGTTGCTGTGGCATCTCCGGGCACAACCAGAGCAGAGTTAATATAGAGTGTGCCGAAGATGCTGAGTGGTAAGACGCTGAGATACAGGACTCCTGCGACTCTTGCGATCTGCTTGCTTGCGTTCATTGTTGTCTTCTTTTCCTGAGTGATGTTGATGGGATTCATTGAATCACCTCTTTACTGGTTGACATCGGACGCATCGGCCTGGCCGATGCCTGGATTCCTTTGGCAGACGCGGCAGCAATGGCAGAAGGATTGAAGCCTTTCACGATCAGCCAGACCGCAAGCACCATTTCTTGCACGCCTATGGGAAGAGCCAGGAAGATCAAGAGATTGCCAAACATCCCTAACACCCCCAAGACGAATATCAGTGCGGCTCCCAGAAGACCCCATACTGATAACCACCGAGGAATGAGGTTTGCTTGATACAAGATAGCGTAAAACAGCAGCGCACCCGGACCAAAAACGGTTGGATCCAACGGAAAGGCCCAGTTCCGTGCCGCGAGTAATAACGCCCCTGACGTCTGAAAAGAGGAAGCAGCCGGGGATCCGGCGTTGACATAGTTTTGACTGACGGTGATGAGCAAGAGTGCGCTCAGTGCGCCAAAAATCAGGGTGATGGCTTCAACGATCCTGAAACCAAAGTACCCAAGCGCCAGCCCTTCATGGTGCTGTTTCAGGATGGGAAACAGCAGAGCAGGGATGAGTACAACGGAAATGGCTGCCGCCAACTCCAGGAGCGCTCCTAGTATCACCTGGTTTGCATTGGCGGAAACCGTCGTCAGATAATTTGGAGTATTGATGATCGAACCAATGAGTGTACTGCCTATCAAAGACAAAACGGTGGCAAGGATAAATAAGACTCCCACCATGATGGCGGTCTTTCGGTTGGCGCTCATGTTTCACTCCTTTTTTGAACGAGCTTGATGCGTTCCAGTGCCATCTGACGCATCTGCCTCGTCGGGTTTCACGCGATTGACCGAGATCAGTGGCATGCCTAAATCACGCACTTTTCTGAGCAAGCCATGCAGCGCGGCCTGATCGACCACCGGGCCGGTGAGCAGGGTGTCGCCGTTGGCTTCCAGCGTGATGGTCAGACCCTCAAACCAGTCTGACCATTGAGAGTCCAGATGGCCCTTGACCCTGATCTGATAGACCAGTGGCTGACCTGGATCAATTTCAGAGTTGCGTGTGTTTGACATGACCCTGTCCCTGTTGTGGTCGCTCTGAACCGTCGGCGCTTCTTGCTTCATCTACTAGAAGCATAGCTCTATGACGGGATGCAGGGGAGACACGAAAGTGTTGTTTGGAGTGTTGTTCTTGTGGGGTTGGTGAGCGGGGAGCAGCGCGCCTGCGGCCACCTGGGCGACGCGGCTACAACAGACCTAACTCGCGGGCACGGGCGACGGCTTCGGTGCGCCGTTGGACCTGGAGCTTGTCAAAGATTTTGCGATTATGCCCCTTCACCGTGTCCAGGGCAAGGAAGAGCCGCTCGCTCATCTCCTGGTTCGAGAGTCCCTGGGCGATGAGTCGGAGGACTTCTAACTCGCGTTGGCTCAGCGGCTCGATCAGAGGCTGGGCAGGAGGACGAGGCGAGGGGTCGTCGCGCTTCTGCTCCTTCGTTTCGCATGCAGCCAGCAACTTCCCGATGTAGTCTGGCCGCAGCCCCTGAGCAGTGGCTGCGGCCAAGAGGCGCGCCATCGGGGCGCCTTCATCCACAAAGAGCCGGATGAAGGCGCCTGGCTCGGCCATCTCCAGCGCCTCAGCCAGCAGTTGCACCGCCTGGTTCTGTTCGCCATCCGCCTGGAGCGCGACTGCCTGGAGGACCAGCACTTTGAGCCGTTCATCCGCCCATCCCCTGGCCTCCACCTGCCGTCGCCATGACTCCAGCGCCGCCAGGGCTGCGGATGGGTCTCCCTGGGCCAGGTGGACTCTGGCCTGGCTGGTGGGGAGTTGGTATGTCTCTGCCAGATGCGCGGCTGCCGCCAGATGGCCCTGGCGCAGCAAGACAGGCACTTGCGCGGCAGCCACTTCCGGAAGACGATACACGAAGTTCTGCTGGCGCGCGGACTGTTCGGCCTGAGCGAGCAGGGCGGCGGCGCCTGCCACATCACCCTGAGCCAGTTTCACGCGGGCGAGCAACACCTCACAGAGAATATATCGGTCAATCCCGCGCTCATACTGCCGCGCCAGGTGAAGAGACTGCTGGCCGTGCTGCTCAGCGGCAGTCAGGTCGTTCCATTCGTAGGAGATGCGAGCCAGGCCAAGATAGGCTTCGTAGATGATCTGAAGCGGCTGCTCACCGGCCAATTGGAGGACGCGGCGGTAGGTTTCGGCAGCCAGAGGGAGCTGGTTTTCGGCTTCCTGGACGATGCCCAGGCTGATGGTCGCCAGGATGGTAGTAAAGATGTCCCCGGATGCCTGGCTGAGCGCGATGGCTTCCGTAAGGGCCTGGCGGGCGGCGGGACGGTCTCCCTGGAAGAGATAGGCGGACCCCAGCGTCCAGTAAGCGTTCGCGCGGGTCGGCAGGTTATCAAGGGGCAGATACTCTAGCGCGCGGCGCGACTGGGCCAGCATGACTTCTGTCTGATAGCGGGTGAGCGCCAATACAGCCCTGGCAGTGGCAATGCGTCCGATCAGGTGTCGGGTCTGGTCATCTGGCTCGGCGCCTTGCAGGGCGGTTTCAGCCGCCTGGAGTTTCTCTTCCACGCCGATTGTTTGCCCATTCACCAGCAATAACGAGGCATACCTCCACCACAACGAGGGCCTGGCATCCAGAACCGCCTTTGGCAGCGACCCCAGCCAGTCCAGGAGAATCATCACCGCGCCACGAAAATGCCGGGGAATCCCCTTTCCTTCCATCAGACGTTCGGCGCGCTCCACATCATTGGCGGCAGCCGCGTGATGAAACGCTTCGATCTCCAGCCCATGATCTTCGTACCACTGGCTGGCACGGAGGTGTAATGCGTTCACGCGGCTTTCTGCCTCCTCTGGTGATGAGGCGATGCCCTGGCGCAGGCGCTGCCGCAGCAAATCCGCGAAGAGATGGTGATAGCGATACCAGCGCCGCTCGTTGTCCAGGGGGACGAGGAACAGGTTGGCGTGTTCGAGATATTCCAGGGTGGCTTGCCCGGAAGCAGCGGGATCGAGCAGCACAGCATCACACAGGGAGCCGCACAGGCGGTCGAGGATGGACGTGCGCAGCAAGAACGTCTGGATGCGTTCGGTCTGTTGTTGCAGGACTTCTTCCACCAGATAGTCCATCACGAAATGGTGGCTGCCAGTGAAAGCTGTGATGAAGCTGGTGGTGTCTTGATGTCCCTGCATGGAAATCGCGGCTAGTTGCAGGCCAGCAATCCAGCCTTCGGTGCGGGTTTCAAGTAACTCGATGTCTTCCGCTGAGAGGTTGAGGCCCATTACCTGATTGAGAAATTCGGCGGCTTCTGAAGGGGTAAACCGCAAGTCGCTGGCGCGTAGTTCCGTCAAGTGGCCCTGCGCACGTAACCGGGCCAGAGGGAGCTGGGGGTCCTCACGGGTGGCGATGATCAGGTGCATCTGAGGGGGCAGGTGCTCGATCAGAAAGGTGAGGGCATGGTCAATCGGTTTGGCATCCAGAATGTGGTAGTCATCCAGAACGAGGGCAAAGTGGTCTGAGATGGTGGTAATGTCATTGAGCAGAGCCATCAGAATTGATTCGGTTGGCGGTGGCTGAGGGGATTGGAGTATCCCCAACACTCCTTCGCCAATATTCACCGCAATCGTCTGCAAAGCAGCGACGAGGTACGTCAGAAAGCGTGAGGGGTCGTTATCCCCTTTGTCCAGTGACAGCCAGGTAGCAGGCCGCTCGTAACCAGCAAGCCATTCGCTGACCAGTGTGGTTTTACCAAAGCCGGCGGGGGCAGAGATGAGGGTCAGTTTGCGGTGCAGACCCTCGTTGAGCCGCTCGATCAGCCGGGGACGGCTGACCACATGAGGCCGAGGTGGAGGAATATAGAGTTTTGTGGCTAAAATTGGCGTAGACATAGGTCAATTATACAGTATGAGCCGAGATACGAGCAAAAGGAGGGATATGATGGAAACAATTCGCGCGATTGTTGCTGATCCGGCGCTCCCTGAGCGTTTCGCGCTGCGCGAGGTGGAGGCGCCGACGCCTCTGCGCAATGAGGCGCTGGTGCGCGTGGCGGCCATCTCGTTGAATCGCGGGGAGGTGCGCAACGCGATGAACGCGACGACGACGACACGCCCCGGCTGGGACGTGGCCGGGACTATCGAGCGGGCGGCTATTGATGGTTCGGGGCCGCGTGTTGGCGCGCGGGTGGTTGGGTTCCTGGGGTCGGGCGCGTGGGCTGAACTGGTGGCCGTGCCGACGAACGCGCTCGCCGAGCTACCAGAGAAGGTCTCGTTCGCGCAGGCGGCGACGCTGCCCGTTGCGGGCCTGACGGCGCTCTACGCGCTGGAGAAAGGCGGCGGGCTGATTGATCGCCCGGTGCTGATTACCGGGGCTTCTGGCGGCGTGGGGCCATTTGCTATCGAGCTTGCGCGGCTCGCGGGGGCGCGAGTGGTCGGCGCGTTTCGCCAGGCGAGAGCTGAGGCGATGGTGCGCGAGGCGGGCGCGCAGGAAGTGGTCATCGGGGATGATCTGGCCCCCGCAAAAGCTTTCGGCCCCTATCATCTGATTCTGGAGTCTGTCAGCGGAGCCTCGCTGGGCGCGGCGCTGACGATGCTCGCGCCGGGAGGAACGTGCGTGCTGTTTGGCGCGTCAGGAGGGCTTGAGACGACCTTCAATACCGGCCTCTTCTTTCGGACCGGAGGCGCCACGCTCTACGGCTTTTCCCTCTTCCACGAGGTCAAAACGCACCCGGCATCCGAGGGTCTTGCCCGGTTGGTGGGCTTGATAGCCGATGGGCGGCTGCATCCGCGCGTCGAGGTGGAAGCGCCCTGGACCGAGATCGCTGATGTGGCTCGCCAGCTTATGGACCGGCGCTTTGCGGGGAAGGCTGTCTTGCATATTACTGCGTAACGGGGCGCGATTTTCTTCGCCAGCCAATGACAAACCGGGCTGGCGCGTAGTATACTTCTTGCGACAGGAGAGAACCGGCAGCGCGTCTGCCGGTTCGCGCTTCTCTCTTGTGCATTCTAGCGTTCTCTGCGAACAGAAACAGAGTCCAACGATGCTGACCTGTCTTCCACTTGAGCAATCCGAGGCAATAGAGCAGATGCGGGATGATTATCTGCGCACCCTTGTTGCTCCTATGGATGGGATGTGGGAGAGCGCCGTTATTGCTCATGCGGCCTTTTGGGAAATACACGATCAAGCCCGGCACGCAGGACATTTTTGCATCGGCTCCGACAATACGTTGCTGCGCTTCCACCTGATGGAAAACTATCAGGCGCAAGCACAGGAGATCTTTCGTTGGGTGATCTCGACCTATGGCATCCAGCAGGCCATTACCAGCACCATCGAACCTCTGTATTTCTCGTTATGCCTTGCGACTCAAAACAGCATCACGCTGCATAGTTATCTTTTTCGAGATCACGCCCGCCTGGAACTGCCGTCTGGTCTCAGCAAGAGCAGCTTCAGGAACGCGGAAAAGACGGAGTTGGATGACCTCGTGCGCTTTTATCGTGCCAAAACGGAAGGATCAGGCGAGTGGATTGAGGGGTTTCTGCGCGAACGCCTCAACCGCGAAGAGGTATTCGTCTGGTATGATCGGCAGACGTTGGTAGCAACCGGGGAATGTATTCCCAGTCAGAAACAACCACCCTATGCCGATCTGGGCATGATTGTGGCGCCATCATATCGCGGAAGGGGACTGGGGAGTTCCATGCTCATTCAATTAAAGCAACATTGTTATGAAATGGGCTGGAAGCCGATCTGTTCCTGTGCCGCTGACAACCTCGCTTCAAAGAAAGCCATCGAGAAAGCGGGTTTTATCAGTGAGCAGAGCATGGTGAAGGTACTTTTCTGGTTGGAGTAAACCTGGCTGACTGATCTGCTGGCAGGAGGCGTTGATGGCTGAGGAGCAAACGGTGGCTGAGCCTACCCTGGGCGAACAGCCTGACAAGAAGCCGTTCAGGAAGCGGCGCCGCTGGACTGTCCGGCGGCCCAATCGGCTGCTGCTGCTGCTGGGGGTGCTTGGCCCTGGCTTGATCTCGGCAGCGGCAGGCAACGACGCTGGCGGTATCACCACCTACGCGCAAGCCGGCGCCAGCTATGGCTATGGCCTGCTCTGGACGCTGATTCCGCTGGTTATCGCGCTGGCGGTCGTGCAGGAGATGGCCGCGCGCATGGGGGCGATCACGCAGAAGGGTCTGGCTGATCTGATTCGGGAAGAGTTTGGCGTCCGCTGGACGGCCTTCGCCATGCTCAGCCTGCTGATCGCGAACGGCGGCATTATCGTCACGGAGTTTCTGGGCATCAGGGCCAGCATTCAGGTGCTGGCTGGGAATGATACCTGGCTGGTGTATCTGGCTATCCCGCTGGTGGCGCTGGGGGTCTGGTGGCTGGTGATGAAGGGCAGCTACCGGCGTGTCGAGAAGGTCTTCTTGCTGATGGCGCTGGTCTTTCTCAGCTATATTCCGGCGGCCTTTCTGGCAAAGCCGAATTGGGGCGATGTAGTTCATCATATGATCGTTCCCACGTTCCTGCTAAGTGGCCCCTATGTGGCTACCTTTGTGGCGATGGTGGGCACGACTATCTCACCCTATCAGCCGGTCTATACGCAGTCGGCGGTGGCGGATAAGGGGACGACGCCAGAGGAGTATCCCTATGAGGTCGTCGATGTCTATAGTGGCTCCCTGTTTGGGATTCTTATCGTCTTCTTCATCATCGTCAGCACCGGGGCCACGCTCTTTGCGCATGGGCAGACCTCGATTCCTGATGCCGCTACGGCGGCGCGCGCGCTGGTCCCGTTCGCTGGTCCTTATGCCGAACTGCTCTTTGCAGTTGGCCTTTTTGGCGCGTCGATGCTGGCTGCTGCTGTGCTGCCGCTCTCGACCTCGTATGCCATCTGCGAGGCGTTTGGCTTTGAGCGCGGCGTCTCGCGCAGCTTTCGGGAAGCGCCGGTCTTTCAGTCGCTCTTCACCGGCCTGATCGTTTTTGGCGCCGTCATTGCGCTGATTCCCGGCCTGCCGATCATTTCAGTGCTGGTGAATCTGCAAGTGCTGAATGCCGTCTTGATGCCGGTGCTGCTGATCTTCATTCTGCGGCTGGTGAATAAGCGCCGCATCATGGGTCGGTATAAGAATGGCCGCGTCTATAATATTATCGCCTGGACGACGGCGGTCATCCTCATCGGGCTGACGGCTATGTATCTACTCTTCGCCCTGATCTTCCCGCTCTTTGGCATCACCATTGGGTAGCCAGGCTTCTGTCGGCGTTGACCGGGGCGTCGCGTTGTGCTACACTTTCAGCCGCCGGTAGTGGCGCGCGCTTCGTCGCTGCGTTATCATAGATGCAGGCCAGGGGCGCTGGCGGTTAAAACCGCGCCTACGGCGGCGGGCGCTGGACGGCGCTGGGCAGCGGCCCGCGAGGCGCAGTCGAGAGTGCGGGCGCCCAGCGGCAGCGAGACGGCGGGAACCCCTTTCCGGCCAGGGCTGCTCCCCGCAGGGGACGCCCCTCTCGCTGCGCTCGCGCGCCCGCGCCTGGAGGCTGCGCCACGAAACCCGCCTGCGCGGGTTAGGACGTAAAACAGAGGCGCGCTTGTGCGCCTGATTCTGTGTTCCAAGGAGCGAGCAGTGCCAACAATCAACTTTGTGCGTGAGGGCAAGAAGGTTCAGGTGGAGGTGGGCGAGAGCCTGCGCTATGCCGCGCTGGATAACGATATTCCGCTCTACAGCAAACTGGTGGGCGTGGCAAAGTTTATCAACTGTCACGGCAACGGCCTCTGCGGCACGGATGAGGTGATCGTCTCCCCAGCCAATGCGGTGAACCCGCCGACCTGGCAGGAGAAGCTGAACGAGAACATCCCGCCGTTTGGCCCCATCCGCCAGAAGCATCGGGGCACCCGCCTGGCCTGCCAGGTGAGCGTCAACGGCGATATTGACGTGGTGACGGGGGTGGGCATGATGAGTCCATCGCCGGAAAAGCTGCTCAAGCAGGTGCAGGACAGCAAGGTCAGCTAGGGTTTTATTCAGACCCGCCCATCCTGTCTCCGGCGCCTGTCTCTGCCGGTTCCAGCGAGGCGGCTGGCGCACTCTCTGGCAAAGCGGTCTCTCGATAGTAGCCGCGATAGCTTTCTGGGAGGAGCGCTGCGATGCGGCGCATCATGTCTGCGGCGATCAGCGCCAGCGCCTGTTTCTGGCTGACGCCAGTGGGCAGGTCTGGGCGATAGGGGGCGCCGACGCGCACCTGGACCGGCCAGCGCCGGAACAGGTTCCAGGGCAGGCCGCGCTTGCTCCAGACCATCTCGGAGCCGCTGATGCCGATGGGCAAGATGGTCGCGCCGCTCTTTTGTGCCAGCAGCGCCGCGCCCGGCTGGGCCTTGATCATGCTGGCAGGTTGGTAGGCTTTGGGATAGGTGCCTTCCGGGAAGAGCATGACGGCGTGACCTGCCTCCAGATGCTCTAGGACCTTGCGCACGGCTTCGCGGTCGGATTGACCCCGCCGCACGGGGATGACATCGGCTTTGCGCGAGAGGTAGCCGATGACCGGCCAGGAGAACATTTCGACTTTGGCGAGGATGTAGAGGCGTCGGGGCAGCCTGGTTCCGATGGCGATGGGATCGAGCAGCCCCAGGTGATTGGAGACGATCAGCAGTCCGCCTTCGCGTGGGGTCTGTTCCTGGCCGCTGATGCGTCGGCGCATGGTGAGAAAGATGACCAGCCGGCAGATGCTCACGAGTCCTCGGTAGAACATTGCGCTCTTGTGTCCTCTTCTGGGGTAGCCGGATAGCTTGTAATTACAGCTATTCTATCACGCGGCTGGCGCGTGTTTGTGTCTTGCTTGACGCTGCATGAGATGGGCGATATAGTGGTGATGGGGCCGCGCCAGCGGACCTTTGTTGGCCTGATGATCTGCCAGGCGCTGAAAGAGCAGGAGCGCGACTGGATGGTTCAGTTTTTCAAGGGTCGCAATCTGACGCATATTGGCTGCGCGCTGGGTGTGTGCATTGGTCTGATGGCCGGGCTGATCGCGGGCGCGTTGATTAGCCGCTCGTCGTCGCTTTCCGTCGCTATCTGGGTGATGCTGGGAACGGTGCTGGGAGTGGGCCTTCTTGGCTGGGTGGTCGGCGCGGTGGTATCGCCGAAGGGCAAAAAAGAAGGCTCGTGAAGGGCTGCTCTACAAGGAGACCAGGGGCCAGCGACGCGCCGCGTCGCTGGCCCCTGGTGTCTGGCCGGAAGGAGACGGCCAGATCAGGAAGAACCGTAGCGGGCGATATTCTGCTGCTGCTGGGCGTAGTTGCTGGCATAGTGGGTCTGGCCGTCTTTGCCCGCGATGAAGTAGAAGTAGCTCGTCTTTTCGGGATCGATGGCCTGCGTAAGCGCGTCGGCGCCGGGGCTACAGATTGGCCCCGGCGGCAGCCCTGGATTCTGATAGGTATCGTAGGAGCCGAGATGATAGGTGCTGCCACCCTGGGTCAACTGCGGCCAGGGCTGGGTGGGCGTGCCCAGCGCGTATTGCAGCGTGGGGTCGGCTTGCAAGAGACTGAGTCCCTCATCGGGCGGGGTGAGTTCGCCTTTGCCGACGAGATAGCGGTTGTAGTAGACCGAGGCGATGCCCTGGCGGTCGGCGTGGGTGCGCGCCTCGCGCTCGATGATGGAGGCCAGGGTCAGGGCGTGATAGAGCTTGTCGGCCATGCTCGCGCCGTCAGCGTTGCTGTAGTGGCTCTTGAGCAGGTCAAAGATGGTGAGATGCTGGGCCGCGTCGAGGATACGGGCGTGCGCTTCGCACTGCTGCTCGCTGCTCAGGTAGGCGTTTGGCTGGTTGGCTGGGCCGGGGCAGAGTTGCTGACCGAAGGCATCGAGCATCATATGGATGACATCGGTAGCCGTCGTGTTCAGCGGCGCCAGATAGGTATCGGGGAAGAGATAGCCTTCCAGGGCTTCTTTGGGCGCCACATAGGCGCGGCCTTGCCTGTGATGGTCCAGGAACCAGTAGTTTTGCGACCCGTCAAAGGTTCCGGTCTGGGCGCTCTTGAGGAAGGCAGTAGGGTCGAAACTGGTCAGGCTGCTCTGCGCGGCGAAGGTCTGGGCAATCTGGGTGATGCGATAGCCTTCAGGGATAGTGACCCAAATTTCATCAGGTGTGGCCTGCAACAAGAGGTCAACAATCTGGGGGATGGTCATGGCCGCCGAGAGATGGTAGGCTCCGGCCTCCAGTTGGGTATCGAGGGACCTAAAGCGCGCCCAAAGCCGGAAGACGAGGGCGTTGTGGATCAGCCCCAGACGATCCA
>JBJKSJ010000188.1:0-36376 GCA_046704085.1 Ktedonobacterales bacterium
AAGGGAATAGAGTTACGGCGGTTTGCCCCCGGTCAGTGTGCTTGTCAGGCTGTAATCGCCATAGATTCCATAGCCTATGCTGGCGAAGCTCGCAGAATATAAGCCCACGACTGTAACCGTCACCGTATGCTTGCCATCGCGACTGACCAGAGTGATCTGGTCGTTCAGCTTGAGCTTGAAGGGGGCCATCGAGGTGTATTGAGAGACCAGGACGTTGGTGGTGTTGACATCACCTGGCCCCAGATTGCGCCCGATCTGGCTATCCTGATTGCCCTTCACAACGGTCACATCCGCCGGGGGGCCGTGCGAGAGATCATAACCCTGAAAGCCGTCCAGGTAGAGCAGCGCCGGGGGACCCTTCGGGGTCGCATTCGGGTCTGTGCCATTGAGGACTTGCCCGATGGGGATGCCGTTAATCGTCGTTGGCACGCCCTGAGCCTCGGAGTTGACGAGCTGCTTCTGAATGCCCCCAACCTGGGTCAGCGCCTGGTCCACGCTGGCTTTATGAGTGCTGTCCGTGATGATGAACGAGTTGTAGGTGATTTCGTTGGCAAGGACGTTGTTGATGCTGCTCTTGATGTCCTGGCCCAGCACCAGAATCAGCCCGATGGCAAAGACGCCGACAAAGAGGGCGACCATCGTTGTGGAGGTGCGCGTCTTCTGCCGCCCGATATTGCGCAGGGCCATCTTGATGTTGGACTTCCAGGTGCGTGGCAAAAGGACGACCACGATGCCCAGCAGCGAGACCGCCAGGAAGAGGATGCCAAAGGCCGGGATCGCCAGGGTAATCAACGCAGAGATCACCAGCGCGAAGGCGATGAGGAGTGAATACCACAAGGAGAGGCGCTCCGGTACGGGAAGCTTGCTGATGATGAGCGCCACCAGCGTGAAGCCCAGGCTGAGCAGCAGCAGGAAGATGCCACCGCCAGCGACCACGCCCAGCGCGACGCCAACGCTCTTCAAGATGCTCAGGGCGAGGAGAAAGAAGAGGAGCACCAGCAAGAGCGAGAGCATGATGGAGATGAGAACGCTGGCCCTGGCGCGCTCGCCCAGCCCGCGCAGCACAGCGATGGGTCGGGTGCGGCTGGCCTGGACGATGGGCAGCAGCCCAAAGATCAAGGCGGTAAAAAAGCCAATCGCGACGCCGGAGAGGACTGTCACCGGGTCCACGTTGTTTGGCAGCGTGATAGAGAAGGCTTTCTCCACCAGGCTCTTCACCAGAAAGCTGACGCCAACGCCCGCCGCCGCGCCGACGATGCCGCCGATCAGTCCCAACACGCCCGCCTCGACGCCAAAGAGCAGATACAAGTCGCCGCGCCGATAGCCCGTCGTCTTGAGCATGGCAATCTCGGTCTGACGACGACGCAGCAAGACCTGCATCGTATTGATGATGCCGATGCCGCCAATCAGCAGCGCCAGCAAGCCCACAATCTGGAGGAAGTAGCGAATCTGCTGCACGCTCTGCTGACTTTGTTGCAAGGCGTCCTGCGTTGTGGTCACAGTTGCCAGCGGCATTTGATGCTGGATGGTTTGCTTGACCGCGCTGGCGTTCGCGTCGCTGTGGCCCGGCACATCCGTGTAGACGACGGTATAGCCAAGGGGCTGGTTTGTCGCGCTGGGCAGCGCCTGAAAGGTATTCAGCGCGAGCAGCATTTCATCGCCCTGGAAGAGCGCGGTGTTTTTAATGACGCCGCTGATATGCGCCGAAATGACCCCACGCTCTTGGGTGTGAACATCAACGGTATCGCCGACCTGGGCGCCCAGCGTCGTGAGCAGGCTCTGCGTGACCACGACATTGTTGCCGGTCAGCAGCGCGGGCAGGCTGCCGTCGCCGGGCGTCACAAACGTTGCTCCGCCGTCCAGGGGAAAGACCTGCGGGTCTACTGCCGCCAGGATGTATTCCTGTGTGGCGCCAGTGGAATCGGCGCTTTCCACCTGATTCTCCGAGACGGCAGTATAGGTGGTGATCTGCCCCTGAGCTTTAAGCTGGTCAAAGACCTGGATATTCTGTGGGGTGAGGGGCACAAAGTCGCTGCGGACGGAGATGTCGCCGCCATTGGCTGCCCGAATATTGCTGGTTAGCCCATCGTTGACCATGTTGCCGACCAACTGAAGGGCGACGACGGCCAGCACACCAACGGCAATACAAAAGATTGCCAGCAACGTCCGCTGCCCGCCACGCGCCAGCGAGCGGGTGGGATAGGACCAGTAGAATCCGGCCTTCATCGAGGGTGACTCCTTTGTTCTTCAGCACATCGGTCAAAAAGAGTGGCTGGCGGTTAAAACCGCGCCTAATGGCGCCTGCGGGCGCCGCGAATCCTGCCTGCGCAGGCTGGGACGAAATACGACTTTTTGACTGATGCTCCAGGAGGTTCCATGCGTTCGCTTTGAGCAAGCCTCTTGCGCGCGGATCACGCCTCCACAGGGTCAGCGGCGACCAGCCCATCGACGATGCGAATCGAGCGGTCTGCCGAAGATGCTACCTTGGGATCATGGGTGGCAATGATGAAGGTTGTGCCCGTTTTCGCGCGCAGGTCGCGGATCATCTCCAGGATGTTGTCGCTGTTGCGCTGGTCCAGGTTGCCGGTTGGCTCGTCCATGATGATGATCGCCGGATTCGCGGCAAGAGCGCGGGCAACGGCAACGCGCTGCTGCTCGCCGCCGGAAAGCTGGTTGGGTCGGTTGCGCAGGCGATGCTCCAGGCCCACCAGGGTCAAGAGTTCTTTGGCGCGATCGCTGGCGCTGCCAGGGTGCTTGCCGACGTAGAGGGGAATCTCGACGTTCTCCTGGGCGGTCAGTGTGGGGATCAGATTGAACGCCTGGAAGACCATGCCGATCTTCTGGTTGCGCACCTTGGCAAGCTGGCTATCGCCCATGCGAGTGATATTGATGCCGTCGATGAAGACCTCTCCGCTGGTAGGATTATCCAGCCCGGCGATGATGCCGAGCAGGGTGGATTTGCCCGAACCGGAGGGGCCAACGATGGCGACGAATTCGCCCCGGTTGATGCGGATGTTAATCCCCCTGAGGATGTCTATGCGGTCTCCGCCCAGCGGCAGGGATTTGTGGATGTCAATCGCTTCCAATGCGGGCGCAATGGTGGTCGCCGTTCCTGAAGATGTCAGGGCGGCCTGTTCTTCAGAGTGTGCCATAGGATTCCTTATTTCTATCCTCTCTGTGTCTGGCTCTCCGGCCTGTTGAGCAAATGATCGCTATTGCTGTCTTGCGCACCAGATAGTACGCCTGGATGGCGCCAAGGGTTGCAGGCCGTGTCTGTGATGAGATGGCCTGCTCCTGTTTCACACGATCACTACGATACCAGATAATGGGGAGAAATGGGAGTGCCAAAAGACCTATGCTGCTCAGCCTTCTTCGGGGGGTCCGGCATGGCCGCCAATCGTCAGGCCACCATCGACCACCATGACGGCGCCAGTGGTGAAGTTCGAGGCGGGCGAGGCCAGATAGAGCGCGATGCCGGCGATCTCATCGGGCGTGCCGATGCGATGCAGGGGCGACATGGCCTCCACCGATTTGCGGATTTGCGGCGTTTCCACCAGGACGTTGGCAAAGCGTGTCTGGATGACGCCGGGCGCGATGGCGTTGACCTGGATATTGAACGCGCCTTGCTCCTGGGCCAGCGAGCGGGTGATGCTGATGATCGCCGCTTTGGTGGCGCTGTAGATGCCTTGCATCGTGCCTGGCATGATGCCCGCGACAGAAGCCAGATTGATGATCTTGCCCGCGTTGCGCTCGCGCATGCCTGGCACGACCAGCCGCGAGAGGCGCACGGCGCCCATGATATTGGTCTCGAACATCTTGGTCCACATGCCGTCGTCGGCGTCGAGCATTGGGCCGAAGTGAACGTTGGTGGCGGCGTTGTTCACCAGAATGTCCACTGGCCCAAACGTTGCCTGGGTCTGCTGGACAAGCTGCTGGAGGTCATCAGGTCGGCTGATGTTGGTGGGCACGCCCAGGACTTGCGCCCCGGCGGCCTTGAGCTGCTCAACGGCGGCGGCGACGCCCTCTGGCTTGCGCCCGGCAACCACGACACGCGCCCCCGCGCTCGCCAGGGCGTCGGCAATCGCCAGGCCGATTCCGCGTGTGCTGCCGGTGACGATGGCGACTTTGCCAGTCAGATCGAAGTTTGGCAATGGCATCAGATGGCCTCCTGCTATTATTCACTGTTTAACAATGGATGCGCGAAGGTATCAGTCCGACCCGCCGACGGTGGCAGGAGAGATAGGCAAAGTCGCTGCTGCGCGAGTGGATGGCGCGGCGGGCATCCTTGGGCACGAAGAAGAGCATGCCTGGGCGCAGAGGCTCCTGGCGGCTATCCAGTTCAAGCACGCCCTCGCCCGCGATGACCACGCCGATGACATCAAGCTGGTTGTTGAAGTGCGCGTCTACGCCGTCGTTTGTCTCAAAATGCAGCAGGTTGAGGTTCAAATCCTGGCTTACCAGCGACCACACGGCCCCAACCTGCCCGCTGGATATGGCGCCTGCCGCCAGCGCGGCCAGATCGATCACCTGCGCCGGGGTGGTTTCCATCGATTGCTCCCTGGATTGATTCAAATCACAGCTATTTCTGCCAATGTTCTGGCGTGTAGTTTCGCATATTGCCAACGCGCTTGTCTACTTTTCAAGAATTGACAGAATTGGAAGAGGCTGGCGGCTGAAGGCCGCGCCTGGAGGCTGCGCCTGCGGCGGCGGGCGCTTGCGGGAACTAGGTTCCCGCACTCTCGCTGCGCTCGCGCGCCCGCGCCGCCAAGCCCGCCTACGCGGGCTAAGAAGACAGGACGATTTGTCCGATGCTTTAGCTGACTTTGGTATAGGTCACGTCGAAGTCGTGTTCCCACTGAGCGCCGTCGCTTGATTTCTCCCAATGGGCGGTGATGGTCTTGCCGTTCTGGCTCACGACGCCTTCATATCGCTGCCAGAAGCCTGGCGCTTCCCGCCATATCTTCCAAACCCGCTCTGAGAAGCTCATAGCGTAGACCCGCGACACGCGGCGCGCATCGTAGTAGAAGACAGTGTAGTTTGGGGCCGATTCATCGCGGCCAATCAGCCACATGGCGGAGGGTGGACTCGGCGGTTTGTCGCCCATGCGCAGCAGCAGCAAAGCGCCATCTTGCACCCACTCGAAAGAGACCAGTCCTTTTACAGTGTCGGAGGGACGAGGAAGAAAAGAGGCATTGGAGAGTTCCATCTCCCACTCGCCAACCAGGACTTCAAGGGGTTGGAGGGCCGGATTTGGCTGAGGCGGAGGTGTCTTCGCTTGAGCAGGGGTGGAGTCGTCTGTCATCATGCTTTCTCCTGTTCATGCTCAGAAGGCGGAGCGAGAGCCTCACGCGTGAGCTACTCCCTCTGAACTTGCTAGCACTGGCCCGCACGAGCAAGGCAAAATGTTGATTACTATCTGAGTAGTATAGCAGACGCCACTCGTCGCCATTCCCAAACACGCGCTTCAGGGGCTACAATGGACCATGAAGAAGCAGGTGATCTGGGCGCTGGTGTGATTTATGCGCGCATCTGGCCTGGATGCGCGAGGGGCGCATTCGCGAGTGAGAGAACCGAGAGCGCTGCCGCGTGATGGACAGCGCGATAAGGAGGACGTATGGCATCTGCGCAAGAGTGGCACGAACTGGCCCAGCAGCTTCGGGTGGATAGTATTCGCTGCACGACGAAAGCTGGCTCAGGGCATCCCACGTCATCGATGTCGGCGGCTGATCTGATGGCCGTCCTGCTGAAGAGTTATCTCCGGTATGATTTTGACAAGCCCCAGAATCCCAACAATGATCACCTGATTTTCTCCAAGGGTCACGCCTCGCCGCTGCTCTATTCAATTTTTAAGGCCGCCGGGGCAATTTCGGACGAAGAATTGATGACCCTGCGCACCTTTGGCAGTCGGCTAGAGGGGCACCCCACGCCTGTGCTGCCCTGGGTGGATGTGGCAACCGGCTCGCTGGGGCAAGGGCTGCCCATCGGTGTAGGCATCGGGCTATCTGGCAAGTATCTGGATAAGCTGCCCTATCACATCTGGGTCTTGCTGGGTGACAGCGAGATGGCCGAGGGGTCGGTCTGGGAGGCGTTCGACCACGCCAGCCATTATCAACTGAACAACCTGATCGCCATTCTGGATATGAACCGGCTGGGCCAGCGCGGCGAGACGGAGCTTGGCTGGAACAGCCGCGCTTATGCTGACCGCGCCCGCGCCTTTGGCTGGCAGGCGCTGGAGATCGATGGGCATAACTACGACGAGATCAACGCGGCCTATCGCGAGGCGACGACGACGAAAGCCAACACGCCGACGCTGATTGTGGCGCGGACGGTGAAAGGCAAGGGCTTTTCGGAGATTGAGAACAAGGAGGGCTGGCACGGCAAGGCGCTGCCGCCAGACATGGCCGAGCGGGCGATCAAGGAGCTTGGCGGCGAGCGGCATCTGATTGTCAAGCCGCAGCCGCCCGAAGCAAAGCAGCCCGCCGCGCGCCCGGCGGCGCAGCCGCTTCAGGCGCCCAGCTACGAGGTTGGATCATCGCTGGCGACGCGCAAAGCCTATGGCGAGGCGCTCAAGGCGCTGGGCGCGGCGCGGCCCGATGTGGTCGCGCTGGATGGCGAGGTCAGCAACTCGACCTTCGCTGAGGATTTCGCTCACGCCTACCCTGACCGCTATTTCGAGATGTATATCGCGGAGCAGCAGATGGTTGCGGCGGCGGTCGGCCTGCAAGTGCGCCACTGGACGCCCTTTGCCTCGACCTTCGCGGCCTTCCTCTCGCGGGCTTATGACTTCATCCGCATGGCAGCGATCTCGCGGGCGAATATCCGGCTGACCGGCTCGCACGCGGGCGTTTCGATTGGCGAAGATGGCCCGTCGCAGATGGCGCTGGAAGACCTGGCAATGATGCGGGCGGTGAACGACAGCACGGTGCTGTATCCCTGCGATGCCAATGAGACGGCCCGGCTGGTGGCCGAGATGGCCGACCGGCAGGGCATCACCTTCCTGCGCACGACGCGCGAGAAGACCGCGATCATCTACCCGCCGACGGAAGCCTTCCCGATTGGGGGCAGCTAGGTCGTGCGCCGCTCGGATAAAGTCGAGGTGACGGTGGTGGCGGCTGGCATCACCCTGCATGAGTCGCTGAAAGCCTACGACCAGTTGAAGGGCGAGGGCATCACTATTCGCGTCATCGATGCCTACAGCGTCAAGCCCATCGACGCTCAAACGCTGCTGGAGGCGGCGCGGGCGACGGGAGGCAGGGTGGTCGTCGTGGAAGATCACTGGATCGAGGGCGGCCTGGGCGACGCCGTGCTGGAGGCGCTGGCGGACGCTGGCCTGAACCTGTATGTGAAGAAGCTGGCTGTGACGAAGATGCCCGGCTCTGGCAAACCGGAGGAACTGATGGCCGCCGCAGGCATCGACGCGCGGCACATCGCCGAGGCGGCGCGCGCGCTGCGCGGCGTGGCCGTCGCCTGACCCGCGCTGATCGCCCAGGATTTGTCGCTCGCTTGCGCGTAGGATGCGCCAGGCGGGCTATCTTTTTGTCCTCTTCTAAACGAATATTGAGATCGCGGCGCGTGATACCTTGTCAAACGCTCGCTGATATGGTATGCTTGAATCAAGGCAGCAGCCACGACGTTGGCTGTGCCTTTCCACCTCTTCTCAACCGCCGGACGGCGCAATTTGACGCACTGCAATGGGGCCGGCCATGTCAGGCGCACAGATTGCACAACCAGAGCCTCGACTCCTCCTTTCTGGCGCTGGCGCTCCTCCTAGGCCAGCGCTGGGAGGTTTTTTGTGCCCGCAGCCTTCCCCTGCATCGGCGAGAGAATTCGCCGCTATGGGCCTGCGGCCACCAGGGTGGCGCACGCCGACTCCTCCCAACCCGGGCGCATCGGCTGCTTGCCTATATTCTCCTCACTTAATCGCCGTATGCTGTGCAGTGGCAGCGTCTGGCTGCATAGATCATCTGCCCCAGCGGGCGCGCCCGCCGCCGCAGAGGCAGAGCAGCCAGAATGCTGTTATCACCGTCCGTTTCATTCTTTACACCACATGCACAGGGAGAAGATTATGACCAACGGTAACGGTACTACTACCAGGAAGCGGAGTCCGTACTGGCTCCTGCTGCTGCTCATTCCCTTCATCGCCACGCTCATCCCGCAGTTCTACAACTTCACCATGCCGGAGTTGGGTGGCATTCCGTTCTTTTACTGGTATCAACTGCTGTGGATTATCCTCACCGGAGTCATCATGGGGATTGTCTACTGGTTGAAAGTCTACTAACGTTCACGTACCCATCGCGTCCTGCCTGTTACGGGCGCTGTCAGCCCGATAGTTGGATTGACCATCAAGCAGCATCCTCAGGAGGAACTGTCAATGGCAGCATTATCCGCCTTGAGCGTCCTCGCGGCCAGTTCCACATCCATTGATTGGGTCGCGTTGTCCGTCTTTATTGTCTTCTTTGCCCTCATAACGGTCCTGGGCTTTATCGCCGCGCGCTGGCGGCGCGGCGACCTGAATAATATCCATGAGTGGGGGCTGGCGGGCCGCCGCTTCGGCACGATTGTCGCCTGGTTCTTGATTGGCGGCGATCTCTACACTGCCTACACGTTTATTGCGGTGCCTGGATCGCTCTACGGCAAAGGCGCGATAGGCTTCTTTGCCGTGCCCTACACGATCATTGCCTGGCCGCTCTTCTTCATCGTCCTGCCGAAGTTCTGGACGGTTGCCAAAAATCGCGGGTATGTCACCGGCTCCGATTTTGTGCGTGATCGCTTTGGCAGCAGCACGCTGGCCCTGCTGGTGGCGATTACGGGCATTCTGGCGACGATGCCCTACATCGCGCTTCAGATGGTGGGCATCGAGGTCTCGGTCCAGCAGATGGGCTTCAATGCCGAGATCGCGCTGGTCATCGCCTTCTTGATTCTGGCGGCGTACACCTATTACAGCGGGCTGCGCGCGCCAGCGATGATTGCGGTCGTCAAAGACGCGATGATTTACCTGACCATCATTGTAGCGCTCATTGTCATTCCCATGAAGCTGGGCGGGTTCGGGAACATCTTTGCAGCCGTGAAGCCAGCGACGAAGTTGACGCTTTCCCCAACGTTGTACCTTGGGTATTCCACGCTGGCACTGGGGTCGGCGCTGGCGCTGTTCCTGTATCCGCACGCGCTGACCGGCGTCCTTAGCACCAAGAGCCGCGAGGTGATCAAGCGCAACGCGGCGCTGCTGCCGATCTATTCGCTCTTGCTGGGGCTGATCGCGCTGCTTGGATACATGGCGCTGGCGGTGCCGTCTCTGAAGGGAACGGCAAGCAACAGCGCGGTGCCAGCCCTGATCCAGTGGGCATTCCCATCCTGGTTTGCGGGCTTTGCCTTTGCCGCCATCTCGATTGGCGCGCTGGTGCCAGCGGCAATCATGTCGATTGCCGCGGCCAATCTGTTCACGCGGAATATTTACAAAGAATACTTCCGGCGTAACTGTTCCGACAAGGAAGAAGCCACCGTTGCCAAGACGGCTTCGCTGGTCGTGAAGCTGGGCGCGCTGGCATTTATCATCTTCCTGCCAGCGGCAACGACCTATGCGATCAACTTGCAGCTTCTTGGTGGCATCTGGATTATCCAGACGCTGCCGGCAGTCTTCCTGGGTTTGTATACCAAGTGGTTCCAACGCTATGCCATGATTATTGGCTGGGTGGGTGGTATGGCGCTGGGCACCGTGATGGCGATGGTCAATAACTACGGCTCCGTCTTCCAGGTGGGCGCCAAAACATCGTCGCTCACCATATATCCGGCGCTGGTCGCAGTAGCCCTGAACCTGCTGCTGTGTATTATCCTGACGCCGATCTTCAACGCAGTGAAGGCGCCGCAGGGCCAGGACGGCACGACGCCTGCCGACTATGCCGAGATCGAGGTTGTGGCTGCCGAATCTGCGGCTGGCGATTAGTCCTGGCTGATCTGCCGCGCTGTTCTGGCGGCGTGATCTGAGCGAATGCAACGCGCCGCGCCGATCTTCTGCTAGTGGGATCGGCGCGGCGCGCTCGTGTTCGTAGCGCCAGCGGCTCGCCGGCGAATTGCTGGGCTGCCGCAGCGTGTGCGCTTGGGGCTGCGTGCGCGCTGGCCGGGAGACGCGGCGCCTGTTCGGAGGCACAGGATTGGGCCTCAACTTGAGGCCAACCATCCAACCATCGGTGTCCGAGGACATGGTAAGGGATATTTTTTAGAGCCGGGTGATGCTGATCGAATCCAACTCCAGCCACTCAGGTCCAGAATTGAGTGTGCCGAAGCGAAAGTGGCCGCGTGGGGTGGCGATGGCATACTGGTTATCGATCCAGGTGATGAAGCCGAGGGGACCGCGTGGTGGGTCGGGCGCGCTGAAGACCAGCGCGCCATCGACCCAGAAGCGCGCCTCTTCTTGTAGCCACTCCAGCCGGTAATCGTGCCAGATGGTAAGATCAGCATCGAGGGTAGTTTCGCGCGCGCCGCTCAGCCGCTGCACCCACTCCGAGGCCGGGCGCGCGTTGCCGCTGAGGCGCGCCCAGGCGACGCTTGCCAGCGTGGGGAGTCCGGCGGCCAGCGCGCCGGGGCGCTGCGCGTGGATGACCTGGGCTTTCCAGCCCCAACCAGGGCTGCCAGGAACGAGCTGCATCTGCGAGGGGGGCGAGGCGTAGAAAAACCAGACGGCATCGGGCAGGCGCAAGACATCGCCGCGTGTGGAAAAGGGCAGGTTCCAGAAACCGAAGCCCGCGGTGCCCACCAACGCCAGGCGACCTCCTGTGCCGTTGGGGTGCGCGGCGGGGTTGGAGGCGCGGGCGCGCGCGTCCAGGCGCAGCGGCGGGCGCCAGGGATAGCTGGCGCGCTTCAGGCGGGCGTAGTCGTCAATCTGGGCGTCGGTATACTGGCCTGCCTCTGCGCGCTCGAAACTCATACGCAGGATGGAGTCGGCGCAGGCGACCTCGCCGCCGCCCGCGCGGGTGAGGGTCCAGCGTTTATCAAGATCGCCGTCAAACTCATCGCGCACGCTGCCCAATCCTCCCGTTGAAATTGCTCTGCATCGCTGAGCATCATACTACACGATCTGAAAAGGAGCCAGAGCATTATGTCGCGTGCTGCGCGTTATCCCACTGTCTCACTCAAGCCGCGCCGCGAGGCGCCGCTGCTGGCCGGGCACGCCTGGGTCTTTTCCGGCGCCATTCACCAGCTTTCGCGCCCGGCTGAACCGGGCGAGATTGTTGATGTGCGCACGGCGGAGGGGGCGTTTGTCGGGCGTGGCTATTATCATCCTCAGACCGATATTGCCGTGCGCCTTCTGACTCGCAATCCTGATGAGACGATTGATGTTGATTTTCTGCGACAGAGTATCCGGCGGGCAGCCACACTGCGCGAGACGTTCGATTATGATCGAACAAATGCGTTCCGATTGATCAACTCTGAGGGTGATGATTTGCCGGGCGTCATTGTTGATGCTTATGCTGGCGCTCTGGTCGTGCAGATTTCCACTGCGGGCATGGAGCGGCTGAAGGGGCTGCTGGTGCAGGCGCTGGCGGAGGAGATGCAGCCGCGCGGCATCCTGCTGCGCAACGACGCCAGCGCGCGGGCGCGCGAGGGATTGCGCCGCGAATCTCCAGAGGTCGCTTTTGGCGAGGTTCCCGAACTCATCGAGATTCGGGAGCATGGCCTGCGTTTTCAGGTGGACCCCCGGCTAGGACAGAAGACGGGCTTCTTTCTTGATCAGCGCGATAAACGGTTGGCGCTACAAAAGTACACACGCGACAAGCGGGTGCTGAACTGCTTCAGCTATACTAGCGCGTTTGGCGTCTATGCCGCCGTGACTAGCCCAGAGACGCGTGTGACCAGCGTGGATACCTCCGCGCCCGCGCTGGAGGCAGCGCGGACCAACTTCGCGCTGAACGGCCTGAACTCAGATCAGCACACCTTTGTCGTCGCGGATGTCTTTGATTTTCTCGAAGCGGCAGCAGAGCGAGGCGAAGGCTACGATGTGATTGTGCTGGACCCGCCAGCGTTCGCCAAGAGCCATGGCGCCAGAAGCCAGGCGCTGCGGGCTTATCGGCGGCTGAACACGCTGGGCATGCAGGCGCTGGAGCCAGGCGGCATCTTGCTGAGTTGCTCGTGTTCGGGCGCCATCGGTCAGGATGATCTTCTCGGAGCGATTGAGCAATCGGCGCAGCGATTGGAACGGGCGGTGCAAGTCTTGGAAATCTTTGGGCATGGCTTCGATCACCCGCTTAATCTGGCGATGCCCGAAACAGGGTATCTGAAAGCTGTCTTTTGTCGCGTGCGATGAGATCAGGCATTCAGGCGGAGGTAAGTAGCTTGAGGGGATAATGTATTGCCTGCATGCAGCATCTACCCTTATGAATAGGCTTCTTACGCGCTATCAGCGAATCGGAGGGGAACGCTGAGTCCTCACTACAGGAGGATTGTAAGGGGGAGTTACTCCCCCTGCGGCTAGTTTTCCCCTCACCTTCTGGTCAGCCCAGAATCCAACCCTCCAAACCCTCCCTTTTGTCAGTGTGCTTCGATCAAGTTTTGTGTATTGTTTTTCTGGCAGTTCCTGGTCTGCTCCGCCAAGTTGCCGGGGTCGAGCGCCTGCCGGATCGGCTGAACAAGGAGCAGGAGCGGATTTGCGTGATCGCAGGAGAGGAAATTCAGAGAGGACAAGGTTGTGAAAGCCGTGGCTGTTTTTCCGAAAACAAAAGAGATTAAGGTCATTGAGCATGAAGTTCCTCAGATCGCAGAGCCTGATCAGGTGAAGCTGCGCATGCTCGACATTGGCGTCTGTGGGACGGATAGAGAAATCTGCTCTTTCGAGTATGGAACACCACCAGCAGGCAGCGACTATCTGGTGATCGGCCACGAGTCACTCGGTGAGGTGATCGAGGTTGGTCCGGCGGTCAGCCGATTGAAGGTGGGCGATCTGGTGGTGACGACAGTACGCCGTCCATGCGCATCTTCGGCGTGTAATCCCTGTCGTGCCGGTTTCCCTGACTTTTGCCGCACGGGTGAATATACCGAACGGGGCATTAAGGGAGCGCACGGCTTTATGACGGAGTTTGTGGTCGATCAAGAGCGCAATATGCACGTCGTGCCACCAGTTCTGCGCGAGGTGGCTGTGCTGACTGAGCCATTGACAATTGCAGAGAAGGCCAAGCAGCAAATGTGGCTGATTCAGCGCCGCCTGCCCTGGCTCAATCCCGATCTCCCGCGAGCAAGTCAAACAGCGCGAAAAATGCAAGGGATCATCCTTGGGGCTGGTCCGGTTGGGCTGTTGGGAGCATTCGTCGGGGCTTTGACTGGCGCTGATTTCTATGTCTACGCGCTGCACCCCGCGCCAAACCCAGCATCCGCTATTGTCGAGGCAATAGGAGCAACCTATATCTCCAAAGGGAACCTATCAGAAGAGCAGCGTGATGCCTTGTTCGGCAATGTTGACCTCATATACGAGGCAACCGGCGTTTCATCTCTCGCTTTTGAAGCCTGGAAATTCCTTGGCCCATACAGCACATTCATTTTTACTGGTGTCCCCAGCCAACACGCGCCCATTGAGGTTGATACCGATCTGCTGATGCGGAACATTGTGTTGAAGAATCAAGTCATTATAGGCACCGTGAACGCCGATCCGACGGCATTTGACGCGGCTATTGAGGACCTGGGCATCTTTTACCAGCGATGGCCTGAAGCACTGCGTGCGCTCATCACGAGCCGCTCTCCTGTTGAGGACGCCCAGGAGGTGCTGCTTGGCAAAACTCGCGGCATCAAGAACGTGATTTCATTCGAGCGTGCCAGGGTTCCCTCCTCCAGCAGATAACCCGTGATCTATTTCGGGATTGATGGCGCTGCTGCCCGACAATAGGGGGAGGGTTATTGGCCTGCTCGCTCACCCATTCAGGTGGATAGCCCTGTCCTCAAACCTGAGGAGAAGTGATTCGCACTTATTCTCGTCGCTCCAGTTGCTAGATGCCAGTTCAGGAGATACAACGATGCAGCAATCCGTCACAAAGGCAGCCCGCTCCGCTGGGTCAATCATTCTCCCGCTCGCGCTTGCCCAGTTCATTTGCAGTTATGCCGCCTCCAACATGAACGTGGCTGTCAGCAACATCGCCAACGACCTGGGAACCACCGTGATTGGGGTTCAAACGGCGATCACCCTCTTCACCCTCACCATGGCGGCTTTGATGATCCCCTGTAGCAAGCTGACGGATATATGGGGGCGCAAATTCTGTTTCGTGATTGGCCTGATCGTGTATGGACTTGGAGCGCTGCTAGCGGCGCTCGCCCCGACGTTAGGCGTCTTGATTGTTGGCTATTCCTTGCTGGAAGGCATCGGCACGGCGCTGCTGATCCCGCCTGTCTATATTCTGGTCACAGTCTCCTTTCTTGACCTGCCGACACGCGCCAAATCGTTTGGCATTGTCAGCGCCGCAGGCGGGATCGGAGCCGCCGCAGGACCATTGATCGGCGGTCTCATTACGAGCGCGATCAGTTGGCGCGCTTCTTTCATCCTGCAAGTGCTGGTGGTCGCGTTCATTATTTTTGTCAGCCGCCGAATCGCTGATCCGGGCATCACTGGCGTCAAACCCCGCTTTGATGTCATCGGAGCCATCCTTTCGGCTGCCGGGCTGGTTTTTGTGGTGTTGGGCATCCTGCAATCGGGCAGTTACGGGTGGGGTGCGGCACAGAAGGATTTTGTCATCGGCAATACCGTTGTGATCGCTCAGGGTGGTATCTCACCAGTCTGGCTGTTCATCGGGATCGGGGCCATCCTTTTACTGGCATTCTTCTTATACATCCGCCACCGCGAACGGGTAGGCAAAGAGCCGATCTTATCGACCCACTTATTCCGCAACCGTACCTCCAATCTCGGGCTGGTGACGCAAAACGTCCAATGGCTCACGCTTCAGGGGAGTTTCTTCGTGATCTCGATCTTCCTACAAGACGTCCGCCATTTCAGCGCCATTCAGACTGGCCTGATGCTCACCCCTACGACCATCGGTATCCTGCTCTCATCAGGAGTTGCGGGAAGGCTCGCGAAAAGGTATGCCCAAAGAACCCTCATCCGGGCAGGCTTTGTCATGACCATCGTTGGGACAATCCTCCTGTTGGTCATGGCAAGCGCCACATCAAGTATCTTCAATTTTATCCCTGGCCTGCTGTTGATGGGTCTGGGTGTTGGTGTCATGCTGACATCCTCGGTCAATGTCGTGCAGTCCGCCTTTCCCGAGAAAGACCAGGGAGAGATATCAGGCTTGTCGCGCAGCGTTTCCAATCTTGGTTCCTCGCTTGGCGTCGCTTTGGTCGGCTCGGTTTTAGTCTCGACACGCGTTGTGGACAATGCGCATTACGCCCTGGCCCTCATTGTCATGGCGGTGATCGGAGGCATTGGCCTTCTCGCAGCGATCTTCCTTCCTTCTCAGGAAAACGGCTCAGTGAAGACGGAAGGGGCGGGATAGCGTCTGGCTCCCCCCAAAAGGGAGGTTCATCCTCTCCTTCTGGTGAGGCACAAGACTAGCCCTGCGAATCTACCTCTGGCATGATGTGCCCACGCTGGTGTTACTGGTACCATCCATAAAACCCCATGTGACTCCGCTGATCAGTTTCAGGCAAGTAAGGAGCAGAAGATGGAAAACATGGAAACCGATGATGTTACCGAAACCTCGTATATCGCTGCCCTCGTTCAATCCAGCGAGCAGGAGCAAGTGACGGGTGGCAAGGAAAGTGAAAGTGCCCCCGCTCCCAGGGAATCGCGCGTTCTGCCTCCCAGCCAGGACGGCCAAATCCCATCTCGCATGACGGTCGCAGAGCGCCAGGCGCGCGGGCGCGCGCTGCGCGATCAGGTTCCGCTCGACATCCAAGCCGCCTGGGCGCCCCCACCGGATCGTCCCAGCCCTATTGATCTGCTGGAGAGCCAGGCGAAAACCCGCCTGCGCGACCTCGTGCCCATCCGCTACCAGCGGATGCTGGCCTCGCCTTTCGCCTTTATGCGCGGCTCTGCCATTGTCATGGCCCATGATCTGGGGAACACCCCGACGACTGGCATTGGTGTCCAACTCTGCGGCGACTGTCACCTCTCCAACTTCGGGGTCTATGCCTCGCCTGAGCGCACCTTGCTCTTTGACATCAACGACCTGGACGAGACGCTCCCTGGCCCCTGGGAGTGGGACGTGAAGCGCCTTGCCGCCAGCCTGGTGATGGCGGGCCGAGGCAACGGCTTCAGTGTGGCAGACTGCCGAGAAGCCGCGTTGATGGCAGCGCAGACGTATCGGACTCAGATGCGCAACTTTGCGAATATGGGCAATTTGGAGGTTTGGTACTCTCACATCGATACCCAGGGTATCCTCAAGTCCTTCTCCAGCGATATGGCTTTTTCCAAGAAACGAACCAAAAAGCTCTTCCAGAAAGCGCGCAGTGAAGATAGCATGAAGTCCCTCTCCAAGCTCACCGAGGTGGTGAATGGGCGCCGCCAGATTATGAATGATCCGCCCCTGATCATGCGCATGACTTCCAGCGCCGTCGAAGAGAACGCCTCTAGGATCTTAGAGGCATACGGCAAGACGCTGCGGGATGACCAGAGCTCCCTGCTGAGGCAGTACCACTTTGTGGACGCTGCGAGGAAGATAGTGGGGGTCGGCAGTGTGGGCACGCGCTGCTACATCGCGTTGCTGGAGGGCCAGGACGAGCAAGACCCTTTATTCATCCAAATCAAGCAGGCAGAACACTCCGTACTCGAGGCCAAACTGCCCAGGAGCGCCTATCAGAACCAGGGGCAGCGTGTGGTGGCCGGGCAGCGCCTGATGCAAGCCGAAAGTGACATCTTCCTTGGCTGGATACAGTGGGAAGATGGACTGGATTACTACTTTCGCCAACTGAAAGATATGAAAGGCTCTGTGCCGGTTGAGGAGACGATCCCTGCCGGGCTGCGCTTCTATGGCGGGGTCTGCGGTCAGGCGCTGGCGCGCGCGCATGCCCGTTCGGGGGATCGCATCCAGATTGCAGCCTACCTGGGCAAAAGTGATGTGTTCGATCAGGCCATTGTGCAATTTGCGGAAGCCTATGCCAACCAGGCAGAACGGGATTATAAGCTGCTTGTTGATGCGGTGAAGTCGGGCAAAGTTGTGGCTGCCTTCGGCGGTTGATAGTCGCGTTCCTATTGTGACAGGAGGAAGGTCGCGGGCAAGTGGGCGGAAACGACACTCAACACCTGGAAGGCGTGGCTGAGCGCCAGCACTGCCGTCGTGATGGCAGTGCTGTTCCTGGTCTTTGGCGCGGTGCTGCTGGGCAAAGGGATTGGTGGCCTGACCAGTTCAGTGGAAGATCAAGCCCTGGCACTAAAACGTTTGGAGTGGAATAGAGTGCTCATGGGCATCAATCAGCTCTTCTGGTCGCTCTGAGACGTTGTTGAAAGCGGCGCATCCGTCGGCTTCATCGGGTCAGGCGGCGTTGCCGTTGATGCTGATTCCGCTGCCTTGTTCTGGATCGCTTCGGCTCTGGGGTTGCGTTGCCCCCAGAGCGACACCAGCCGCGCCACCACGATCACCAGGAAGATTTGCCCAGACAATGCCTCAATCATGGCGAGCGCCTGGCCCAACTTACCTGCCGGGACCAGATTCCCGTAGCCTACCGTGGTGAGCGTTGAATAGCTGAAAAAGAGGTAATTGCTCGTCGTATCCCCCTGCGGCCCATTCCCAAAGAATCCCCCAGAGCTCAAGAGACCTACCAGGACGAACGCAAAAGCAAAGCTCAACCCATACAACAGATACACACAGATGCCTCCTAAAACCGTTTCTCCCGTCACATATGTATGCCTGGAGATGCGACGCAAAATAACGAATGGCGCAACGATGAGCAGAATCCCACCAATGCCAAGCACCGTTTTGCTCTGCATGGTAGCCCCTGGTTCTATGGCAGCCACGATAGCGGAGAGCGTGCTGGCGATCAGGAAGAGCGCCGCTAGAATGACCCAGATGCGACGCAAGTGCGAGATGTACAGGGCCAGCAGTAAGGTGGCCCCCAGCAGAAAGAGAGCCAGAACAGTACTCCATGAACCCTGATCGAGGGATGCGGCCACGTAATCGAGAACGAAGAGACCGAGGACTACCGCATAACTATTGATTGCCCGCTCGACTTTTCCCAGGCGTCGGCTTGATATTATCCCGACCTTCCGCTCCCCATCCTGCTGGTGCGTCATTGCTGTCGCTCCCCTGCATGGGCACTTTCGATTCATTTCCCAACACAGACGGCGTAGGAGGAAGCTGTACTCCTCGCTTACGCCGTCGTGCCAATCTGATACAAGCGCAAAAGTATGTTGAGGTGGTACTCCCACTCCTGCAAGCGAAGTCTTCGCGTCGGCTGTTCCCGACTACTGAGCAGCGTTTGCAGAACCCGATTGGGAAGCAGCCATCTGTGCCTCAACGGCAGCCTGCTGATGGGCGATTTGCTCCGCAGCGCCCTGATTCAGCGCCTCCTGAAGCTTCGCCTCAGTTTCGCTGGGCAGCGAGGTGCGCAGCACCGTGCCGCCAAACCTGGCTACCTCTGGCACCACTTTGTCTGGTGTGGAGCGCCGCACCAGCACAAAGATGGCCGAGCTTCCTGGTGGCATAGAAGCGCTGAGCTGCTTGGCAAAGTTGTCGTCAATGCCGTAGTCGCTGAGCTTCCCGGCGAAAGCGCCGGTTGCCGCGCCAACGGCCAGCCCCACGACGGGAACGAAGAACAGCAACCCGATCAGCAATCCCCACATTCCCCCCCAGGCCGCGCCAGCCCCTGCCAGATTGGTAGTCTGGTGGAGCTTGAGCTTGCCGCTCTGGTTCTTCGTGACATAAACGGCGTCTTCCAGATCAATCAGATACTCTGCGCTCATTCTTTGGAGCGTCGCCAAGACCTCCGCCGCTCGATGTTCATCTGGATACGTGATCACCACCAGATTGCTCGTTGGAGCTTGCCCTGCGTTACTCATCCTGAATGCTCCTTTCATATCAATGGAACTGCCGTGATAGCTCAACGGCCAGATCGCCGCTCATGGCGAACTTGCTTCTATCGTAGACGACAAAGGCTCTGGACACATCCGGCAAAAAGGGCGTTTGAGCGAATAGTTTTTTCCTCACCCTCAGGCTAGGGAACCACCTCGCCCAAGGGTGAGGTCTGCACTAGGGACACTTCAGCCCTGAAGCCAACTTGGTCTGCGCAGATTGCGCTTTGGCTATCTGGTCCTTAAATCCTTGAAGCCTGATAGAGGTCTGACCGAGCGTGGCCGTGTCAGGATAACTCTGAATTGCCGCACCCAACTGGTTGTTCGCTGATTGGAGGTCGCTGAGTGTGGAACCCAGCCCGCTAGGTATCAGCTTGTCGATCCCGGTAAGAACGGTAGAAATCTTCATTTGGACAGGCTTTACCTGGCCAACCGTCGTATTCTCACCGATATTTGACAGAGATGTAAGCGACTGATTGATCGTCGCCAGACCCTGGCATACGGTGGCCTTGGCGTTTCCTGGCAATGTGGACGATGGGGATGAGGTTGAGCCGCAGCCGACAAGTCCTAGCAGCACGAGAACCCCCAGTAATATTGCTCGCTTCATCTTGTACCCTTCTACGCTGCTGGTATCGTCACGAAAAGGAGAAAAGCTGCCGAGCTATTGTCACAAGCACTTCTTAGGAAGTATACGCAACGATAACTCTCTCTTCCCTGCCCAGAAGGAGAGTTTGGAGGGTGAGTTTCCTCCTCCTCCACAGAATGGGCAGCCCCCCTCCCAAAGGGGAGTCGGGCCTTCCAAATGGATAATAATTCGGTGGGACACTGAGAAGCCCACCTTCAGGGGGGCTTCTCCCCTCCCCTAGAGGGGAGTCCGAGACTGACCTCAAAATCTCTCCCTGGGCAGGGGGTATGTGGCACACGCAGGGTCTATACTTCCAGACGAGGCTCCCATCCATATCGTCGTGAAAGCGCAGAGAGAGACAGCAAGGCATTCTTTACGCATATTGATCGGCTCATCCGGTGAGGCGGTAGCTCCCTGACTGGAGGGGACGCACGGGGGGCGGTTCCCCCGCGCATGGTGGGCGGGGTTCCCAGACGCGCCACGGGCCAGGGGAGGCGGACCGGCCTGGTCGCGTCTGGACAGTGCCAGGCTGGAGTAATGGTACTCCCCAGCTTGCCGCTGCTCCCACCGCTCATCTGGAGAGGAGAAGCCCATGAGCAGCAGGACGCCAAAGAATCAGGGAAAGGACGCCGAGCGCCAGACGTCCACCGAGGCCAAGATCGCCTTGCTGCGCACCAAAGAAGCTGCCGCGTATGAGCAGTTGCATGCCAGCCTGCAAGCGCAGATCGATACGGCGACGGCGGAGATCGCTCAGTGGGAAGGCCGCGTCGCCAACGCCACGGGGAAACGGAAGGCCCAGAGCCAGGCCCGACTGGAAGAACTCCAGGCCAAGCGGGATGCCGCGTATGAGCAGTTGCATGCCAGCCTGCAAGCGCAAATTGCGCGCATTACGACCGAACTCACGCAGCTTGAAGGTGAGGCCGCCACCGCCACTGGCGACATCAAAGCCCAGCTTGCCGCCCGAATTGCGGCACTCAAGGTCCAACGCGATACCGCGCAGCAGTACCAACCCGCCACCTGGCGCCTGCCATCGCCTTGAGAGACGGAGCGCACGCCTTGAGGTTATGCTACAGCATCAGGTTGTCAATATAGCACCAGCGCCAATTCTCTCCAGGTTGAAAGGATTGAATAATTGGATGGTTTGTCGCATGGAAATGCTTAGTGGCGTGCTTGTTCTTTGAGGAATCACAGCAGCCTACATGCCCACAGATGAGGCATTCGCGCAGATGCACCCAGGTGTCTCCGATCTTCAAGCACTCCTCACAGCCCTGGGCGCTCGGCGTCACCTCTCTGATCTGATCGAGATGCGTACACTGCTTTGCCACCTGTTTGCTTCCTTTCTTCCTTTGCTACAGGTAATCTCTCTGGAGATCGCTCCTTTTCAAGGGAGCCGGGGGAAATGCCACCCGTGAAGTGGTGGGTCGCCTTCTCGTCCCGCAACATGATTACATCATATATTCAGGTTGATGCAAATCAAGGCATAAGGGTTGCAAACGCTCGTCTTAGCGAAGTTCATGTTCCGGGCGTTTTTCTTTCAAGAAGGGACGATCTGCATGAACGCTCGGTGTAGGACGGCTCTCAGACGCCTGTTTCTCCGTATTTGGAAAGCAGTACGGGCCTGGATTTCGTGGATTCTGGTACTCGCGCTGCTCTATCTCCTTGTCAGGACCATTGACCCCAGCGTCCTCTGGGCCTCGGCGGGCACGATACAGTGGGTGTACTGCGTGCCAATCGCCGGAGCCTTCTTGCTCTATCTGGTGCTGCGCGCGGTGCGGTGGCATCTGCTCCTGCAACCACTGCGGGTTCCAAACTCGGTGCTGGACTCGATCCTCCTCTTCACAGGCGCGCAGGCCGCCGTGCTGGTTCCGGCGGGGCAGTTCCTGCTGCCGGTGCTGCAAAAATCGCAACATGGGACGCTGATTCGTCGCTCGGCAGCGACGGTCATCATCCAGGAACTCGTGTTTGGTCTGCTCCTCATTCCGGCGGCCCTGCCTGATCTGCCGCTCTACCAGCAGGCGGGCTGGTTCTTGCTGGTGGCCTTCCTGCTGTCATTTTTGGCAGGCATTGCGCTGCTCCAGAAACATCTCGCCAACGTTGGATTGAAGCTCATGCGCAAGATTCCGCTGCTGCGGAAGTTCGCTGCGGAATTTGGCGAATTGCAGGCACAGGTGGTGCTGGTGTCGCAAACGAAAGAGGCCATCCTGGGATCGTTGTTGGAGTTGGTGGGCATTGCCGCGATGGGGACGGCGTTCTACCTTGCCCTCCTCGCGCTCGGCGCCTCCGTTGGGTGGGTGGGGGCAATGGCGACCTATGCCTTTGGAGCCTCCGTTGGCGCGCTGTCCTCCCTGCCGGGGGGGCTGGGTGCCAATGAGGATATTAGTGTGCTGCTGCTAGTTCGCATGAGTCTGGCGGCGGGTCCGGCTGCCGTGGCGACACTGCTCTTCCGCGCGGAGACGCTCCTGCTGGGCACGCTGGCAGGATGGGGCGTACTCATTCTCTTCCGCAAACGCTTCCGCATTCATCCAAGTCTGAAGGGGCTGATCGAGGCTGTGCAGAAGGGGGAAGCAGAGGTAGAATATGGTCAGGAGGCGCCAATTCCCGACGAGGGTCCACTGGATCAACCCGCGCGCGAGGAGGCGTTGAAGCAATTGGGGGACCACTGAGAAAGAGAGGGAACAGCTTTTGCGACTTCTGACCATCAACACTGGTTCGTCCAGTCTCAAGGCGGCGTTCTATGACCTGGGGAAAGAGGAAACCCTTCTCCTGGCGGCTCAGGTGGAGCGGATTGGTCTCTCTAGGAGCCAGATACGCATCACCGATGCGCGCGGAGCCACCGTGCTTGACCAGCAGCGCGAACTAGCGAACCATGCCGCAGCCCTGCAAGCAGTGGTCACGGAGGCGCAGCGTCACGATCAGTCTATGAAGCCGGAGGCTGTGGGGCATCGTGTCGTTCACGGCGGAAGCCGCTACCGCGAACCACGCTTGATCGATGATGAACTGATCGGTGCGCTCCAGGCGCTGGTGCCCATTGACCCCGATCATCTGCCGCAGGCGCTCGGCGACATTCACCTGATCAGCCAGATGTATCCGGGGCTTCCCCAGGTGGCGTGCTTCGATACGGCGTTTCATCGCACAATGCCGCGTGTGGCGCAGCTTTACGCGCTGCCCCGCTGGCTCGCGGATGCAGGCATCACGCGCTTTGGGTTTCACGGCCTCTCTTACGAATACATTCTGGACGAACTCCGCGCTCAGGATCGCGCAGCGGCAGAGGGCCGCGTGATTATGGCGCACCTGGGGAATGGAGCCAGCATGGCGGCGGCGCGCGGTGGGGTTGGCATCGATACGACGATGGGCTTTACGCCAATTGGCGGTCTGGTGATGGGCACGCGCTCTGGCGACCTTGATCCCGGTGTGCTACTGTATCTGCTGGAGGCGCAAGGCATGCCTCCTGCGGAATTGAACACGCTGGTGAATAAGCAAGCCGGACTCCTGGGCGTTTCGGGGATCAGCGCGGATATGCAGGATGTGCTGGGCAAGGCAGCCACTGATGTACATGCTGCCGAGGCTATCGATCTGTTTTGCTATCAGGCCAGGAAGTTCCTGGGGGCGCTGGCCGCCGCGCTGGGTGGGCTAGACACGCTGGTGTTTACCGGCGGGATTGGGGAGCATGCCGCGCCGATTCGCCAGCGCATCTGCGCTGGCCTGGATTTTCTGGGCATTCGGGTAGAGGCGCGCAGCAATGAGGCGCACTCGCCGATCATTTCTGAAGACGGCGCCCCGGTTGTGGTCAGGGTCATGCAGACGAATGAAGATGTGATGATCGCCAGACACACCTATCATCTGCTTGCAGAGTGAGGAGAACCGCATGTATCAATTTGATGTGACCATCTCCAGTGAGGTTGATGGCGCCCGCGCTCGCGCGCCAGCGCAAGAGTCCCCAGTGAGCGGGCCGCTTTCAGCCGAGTTGCTTGAAAAGATGCAGCGTTACTGGCAGGCCGCCAACTATCTGACAATTGGGCAAATTTATCTTCAGGCCAATCCCCTGCTGCGTGAGCCGCTCCGTCCAGAACATATCAAGCCTCGGCTGCTCGGCCACTGGGGAACCTCGCCAGGGCTGAGTTTTATCTATGTCCATCTCAATCGGCTGATTCAAGAGTACGATCTAGATGTGATCTATCTGGCAGGGCCGGGGCACGGCGGCCCGGCGCTGGTGGCGAATGTCTATCTCGAAGGAACCTACTCAGAGATTTATCCAGAGGTTTCGCGGGATGTGGATGGCATGCGGCGGCTGTTTCGCCAGTTCTCGACGCCGGGAGGTATTCCCAGCCATGTGAGTGTTCCCACGCCCGGATCGATTCACGAGGGTGGAGAGTTGGGTTATGTCCTCATGCACGCCTTCGGGGCGGTGTTCGATAACCCGGACCTCATCGCCGTTGCGGTGGTGGGAGATGGCGAAGCGGAGACGGGGCCGCTGGCAGGCTCCTGGAAGGGTGTCAGCTTCCTCAATCCCGCGCGCGATGGCGTGGTGCTGCCGATCTTGCACTTGAATGGGTACAAGATTAGTGGTCCCACCGTGTTAGGCCGCGCCAGCGATGACGATATACGCGCTCTGATCGAGGGGCATGGTTACGAGGTCTTCTTTGTCGAGGGCGACGATCCCACGCGGATGCACCAGGAGTTTGCTGCCACGCTGGATAGCTGCTACGCGAAGATTCGCGCGATTCAGCAAGAAGCCCGCACGAAGGGATTTTCCGGCCAGCCGCGCTGGCCGGCTATTATCTTGCGGACGCCCAAAGGCTGGACCGGGCCAAAAGAAGTAGACAGCGAGCCTGTCGAGGGGACATTCCGGGCGCATCAGGTGCCGCTGGCGAATGTGCAGACGGATGACGGGCATCTCAAGATGCTTGAGGACTGGATGCGCAGTTACCACCCTGAGCAACTCTTTGATCAGCAAGGCAGGCTCGTCCCCGAACTGGCTGAACTCGCGCCAAAAGGCGACCGACGAATGGGCGCGAATCCCCATGCCAACGGAGGGAAGCTTCTGGTAGAGCTTGATATGCCCGACTTCCGGGACTATGCGCTCGAAGTCAAGCAGCCCGCTACCGAACAGCACGAGTCTACCCGCCAACTGGGCAAGCTGATGCGGGATATATTTGTGCGGAACGCTGCCCAGGCGGACTTCCGGCTCTTCTGTCCAGACGAGACGAACTCAAACCGGCTCGGCAACGTTTTTGAGGTCGAGAATCGCTGCTTTGTGGGTAAGACGATCAGCATCGACGATCACGTCTCGCCGAATGGGCGAGTCATGGAGGTGCTGAGCGAACATCTCTGCGAGGGCTGGCTTGAGGGCTATTTGCTCACCGGGCGTCACGGGATGTTTGTGACGTATGAGGCATTTGCGATGGTCTCGGCCTCCATGACGGTGCAGCATACCAAGTGGTTGGAGGAGGGCGCCAAACTGCACTGGCGCGATGCGATTTCTTCGCTCAATATCCTGCTGACCTCGACCTGCTGGCGCAATGACCATAACGGTTTCAGCCACCAGGGGCCAGGGCTGATCGATGTGATGCTCTCCAAGCGGGGCAGCGTGGCGCGCATCTATCTGCCGCCAGATGCGAACTGCCTGCTTTCAGTGGCCGACCACTGTCTGCGCAGCCGCAACTATGTGAACCTGATTGTGATTGATAAGCAGCCGCAGTTGCAGTGGCTGGATATGGACGCGGCGATTGAACACTGCGCGAGCGGCGCGTCGGTCTGGCATTGGGCCAGCAATGACGGGGGGGGCGAGCCAGATGTCGTGTTAGGGTGCGCTGGCGATATTCCCACATTGGAGACAGTCGCGGCGGCCTGGTGGCTGCGCAAACATGCCCCCGACCTGAAGGTGCGCGTGGTCAATGTGGTTGATCTGATGACCCTGTTCCCGCGCCTCTTTCATCCGCATGGTATGAATGAGACACGCTTCGTCGAACTCTTCACAGCAGAAAAGCCAGTAGTCTTCGCCTTTCACGGCTACCCGCGCGCCGTTCACGAGATTGTGCATGGGCGGGTCAACGCGGAACGCTTCCACGTGCGCGGCTTCAACGAGCAGGGCACCACCACCACGCCGTTTGACATGGTGGTGCTGAACGGGATGAGCCGCTACCACCTGTGCATCGAGGCGCTGCGTCGTGCCCCTCGGATCCGCGAGCGCGCCCAGCCGCTGATCGCCGAGTGCAACTCGCTGATCGCCAGGGCCACCGCCTACTCGCGCGAGCATATGGAAGACTTGCCTGAGATCCGCGATTGGGTGTGGACCGATGCGTGAGCGGTTTTCTGACTGCTTCAGAACCTGGCACGCTAGAACATCAGCCAAGCAGTCGTCACCGCCGGGTGGCTGGCGGCTGAAGGCCGCGCCGCCAAGCCTGCCTGCGCAGGCTAGGACGAACACATGACTTTCTGACCGGCGCTCTAGCCTGTCTTCAGGTAGGAGAAGGCACGAAAAACCGGAGAGAGGCACAGCAGCCAGGGACACCTGCGCTCCTGTACCTCTCTCCGGCTCGTTCTCGCGATCTCGCCCTATCAAGCGACTATTCAGCAGATAGCACTGGTTCAGGCAGACTAATGCGATGGCGTTGGTGTGGGGGAGCTACCGTCGCCGCCACCATTGCCGCCACCATTGCCGCCGCCGCTGCCGCCGTTGCCATCATCCTCGGCAACTTTCACGGCTGTCCATACGCCTGCTGAGAGTTCCTGGGACTCAATAACCACATGCTGGCGTGTCTTCAGATCAGTGCAGGCGCCAGGCTTGCCTGTGAGTGTGTAGACTGTGTTACTCGTCAGGGTTGCAGTGAATGGACTGCCGCTGCCATCAACGGTAATCGTGATCGTGTTATTGGTGCAATCAATAGTGGTAATGACACCAGTCTTAACCATGTGGGGAATCTGGGTTGGCTCCGTTCCTTGCGTAGCTGTCGGCTCCGTTCCCCGCGTTGGGGTTGGCTCCGTTCCCTGCGTAGCTGTCGGCTCGCTGTTCTGCGCTGCCCCCTCGGCAGATGTTGGGGGGGTGTTTGAGCTAAAGGCGCCTTCTTTCGCCGCCGCCACGATGGCCCCACCGGCCACCAGAACTAACGCCACAGCGATAATGAGTACTCGCAACTTCCAAATAGTTCGCATAGCACGCTCCTCAAAAAAAGAGATGGAGGTCTGGAGGTTCATTGAACAGTGATCTAGTCGTAGACGCGCAATCTTTCGATACGGCAGGCAGTGGGAAGCAGGTGAAATTAGTACTTTCTTCTCACTGCTCTGCTAGTGATGGGGAGAAGGCGTTTCCGTTGGCTGCGGTTCTGGCGTGGGCGTTCCATGATTGCCCCTGCCAGGCGTCGGCGTGGGGTGATCGCCTGGGCCATGTGTCGGTTCGCCCGTTGGCGTATTGGTCGGCTCTGGCGTGGGGGTTGCGCTGGCCCACTGAATCTGATTGCTCTGTGCCACCGTTCCATCGGGATTCGAGACGCCAAACGTCTGGGGGCGGGCATCCGCAGCGAGCGCGAGAGTGGCTTTGAGCTGGGTCTGTGTGACCTCCACCGAGGCTGATACGACCTGCCCATCGACGAGCAGCGACGCGCCGGGCTGGAAACCCGCGCCGGTAATGACCACTGTACTCTTGCCATCAGCGCCAGCCGTCACCACTACCGAGCGAATGGTTGGCGTCGGCGTGCCCAGGTCTGCCAGCGCCTGGGTGGTTGCCAGGCGCTCGGTAATATCAAGTGATGGGAGCAGGCTTCGCAAGGTTTGTTGCTCGCTGGCGGTCAACTGCGCTAGCATCTGCGCGAGTTGATCGTGTTCCTGGCCGGCTGGCAGACTCGCCAATGCGCTGGCTGCCTCGCTCGTCTCCTGCTGCAAATACTGCAATGTTTGGAGGTAGGTATTGTCATCGCCAGCCGAGGTATGCTGTTGCAGTTCGCTCAGGTCATCCTGGGCATAGGAGATATGCAAGCGAATGCGATCAGCCTGGCTGGCGAAGGTCAGGCGCACACCCTGCTCAAAGAGCTTCACCTGATAGAACGGATTATCTGGGCTGCTGGCCTCCGCGCCTGCCACGCCAATCACGCCCAGGATGCCCAGAAACGCCAGGGCCATGACCACTGCCGCCCAGGCAGGATGCACTCGCGCCCATGCAAGCAGAGGGCGTTTCTTTCTGGAGATGGTTGCGGGCGCAGCCTGTCTCTGTCCGGGTGCGCGCATGGCAGCGGCGCGAGATTGCAGGTGCTGCTCCAGGTGGCGCGCAAATGCCGCGTCGGGCCGCAGAGTGGGCAGGCGATCAAGCTGCTGCGCTGTCTCCAGCAGTTCGCGCAGTTCGCTTCCCTGTCCTGGCTCATCGGCTGGCTGGCGAGGGCGCCGGGAAGACTGCGCCGCGTCGCTGGTTGGTGGCAGCGAAGGGAGCCGCGACCCGACACGAATGTGCTGATCATGCTTATCTGTTCGCCAGTTCTCGATCAGTTCATCGAGCTGATCTGATGGCTGGGTCATCGCGCTCCCTCCTTTCCACGCGGACGTGCTGATAGACGCGGGGCGGCGCTGCTGGGCGCGTTTTCGCTGCCGCGCAAGAGACGGTTGAGTGTTTGCAGCCCGCGATACTGAAGCTGCTTGACCGCCCCAACGTTTTTGCCGACAATGCGCGCCACGACCTCATTGTCATACCCCAGGATGAGCTTTCCAACAATTACCTGGCGCTGCTCTTCCGTTAATTGGTTGATGGCCGCCGCCACGCGCGCCCACTCCTCGCGGCTTTCCGCCGCACGTTCCGGGTCATCCGCCGGATTGCGCGAGGGCGCTTGCAGCAGCGCCTCCTCTGCATCGTTTTCGTCCGCTGAAGCGGGGGCCGCCGCCAGCGCGACTTCTCCAGCCTGCGCGCGGAAGTGGTCGGCCACGCGAAAGCGGGTGATGCGCATCAGCCAGGCCGCAAATCCAGCCTCATCCCTCGCCCGCAAGCTGCTGATCGATTCCAGCATGCTGACAAAGACTTCAGAGGTGATGTCTTCAGCCGTGCGCCGATCTGCGATACGCGCTGCCACATACCCATAGACCACCGGCAGAAACTGTTGATACAATGCTCCGAGCGCATCTGCATCAAGCTGCTTCGCCAGCGCCAGCAGGCGCTCAAACTTCTGGATGTCTCCCGGTGCGCGGGAGACATCCACAGGCGAAGACGCCGAGCGCCGAAACCGCAGCATCATCCAGCCCACCGCCAGTTGGTTTTCAGTGTCCCTGGATGGCCGAAAACCTGGCAGTCCAGGAGACGTTTCACTAGCATAGTCGTTAGCCCCAGCCCAAACGATACGGGCAGCCAGCGGAAAGAGGGTTCCGCTTCAGTTGCGGATATACCCATCGGATGCCGCTGAGTATACACCGAAACGCGAGCAGGGAATAGGTGTATTAGCCAATATTGACGGCTCGCGCCACCAGCAGCACGATGATGAGCAAGGAGATGATTGCCTCGCACATCAACAAGAGCTTGGCCCGGCGCGTCAGGGGCATGGTATCCGCCGGGCTGAGAGCCGTCGCTGAGCAGAAGGCCAGGAAGAGATAATCCACAAAACCCGGCGCCCAGCCGCTGGTGTTTCCACCGATCTGTTGAGGGAACTGAAAATCTGCCGCTTCATGGCCCGCCTTGAGGCGGCTCATGGGGCCGTTGCCATCAATCTCCCAATACCAGACGGCAACGGCCAGCACGTTAATGCCCCAGAGGGTCGCTGCCGTGCGCAGCAGATCGGGACCACGCTGGAAGCCGCCCAGGTCGTTGACCAGCAGCGCCACCGACCCTACGACCGAAACTGTCACCACCGCCAGCAATCCCAGCGCCAGCCCGCGCGCCACACGATGCGCCAGGGCGCGGCGCAGAAAGACGACTGCAACGAGCGGCAGCGCCAGCAGCGCCGCCTCAACCACCAATAACAGCCAGCTCGGTCCAAGCGTAAGCTGCTCCGGCAAGGCAATATACAACGCGCCAATCAGTAAGGCGCCAACGGTGGCAACGACAATTTGGAGGGCATCGGGAAGATTTTCTGCGCTGACCGATTTGAACATGGTTGACTCCTGCTGCAACAATCCTGACCTTTGCTGGCTCTTATCTTGCATACTTGCATACTTGGTAGGCAAAACAATGCCTGTCCATATGAAAGAACGAACAGGGCTATCTGACCCATCTTTCTTGGGAAGTTAGAGAAAAGCGTGATACAAGAACAGATTGGCAGCCACGCGGGGGCACATTCCGTCGCGCCACCAATACCGCTCCTGCGTGGCTGGTCTCATGCTCTGGCAGCAGTAGGCGCCGTGTTTTTGACCCTGGCGCTCTGTTGGCAGAGCCGCGCAGACGTGCCACGTCTGCTCTCGATGGCAATCTATGGCATGAGCTTGATTGAATTATATACCGTCAGCGCCACCTATCACCTCGGCGCGTGGAGCAAATGTCAGCGGCGCAGGCTGCGGACGCTTGATCACGCCAATATCTTTGTCTTCATCGCAGGCACGTATACGCCACTCTGCCTGAACATCTTGTCTGGCTGGCTGCGCGTCACCCTCCTTATCGCCGTCTGGCTGCTGGCTGCAGCGGGCGTCGGGCTGACGCTCTCCAACTGGCGGATGCCGCGCGTCGTTGGGACTGGCCTCTATATTGGCATGGGCTGGGTGGCGATCTTCGCCCTGCCCGCCTTTCTGGTGCTGCTGCCCTGGCAGGCTGATTTCTTGCTTGTTCTGGGTGGCGTTCTCTATACGCTCGGCGGGATCATCTATGCGCGGCGCTGGCCCAATCCGTTTCCGCTCGTCTTCGGCTATCACGAGGTCTTCCACCTGTTTGTAATCGCCGCTGGCATGACCTTTACGCTGGTTATCTGGATCTGGGTGCTGCCATTCCCAAGAGTATAAGACCCGGCTGACATAGTCAATCTTCCTTAAAACCCTTGACACTCGGCTGCTCTCTGTTTACAATCGGGCGTAAGATTGAAACTGGGGGTGGTCAATTGGCATGGCTAAGCTACAATCTGCTGCTGACGATGATTGGCCCTGGTGGCCGGGCGACCCCACAAGCGCGCCGCAGGCGCGCGTAGAGGATGCGGAGGAGCCGGAAAGAATTTCGACACCTTCGCCAACCTCTATTGTTCCTGCTGATCCTCCGTTCTACGACGTGGATGATGCGCCGGATGCGCGCCCCCTGCGCGCCTGGCGCGCGCAGCGACGGCGACGGCTCGCGCGCCTGGTTGCCCCGCTGCTGGCGCTGACCCTCCTGGTGGCGCTCATCGCGGTGCTGCGGCTGCCAGACTCCTCTTCGCAGCCAGCCATCGCGCAATCTGCCGTGAATAGCTCCGCCGCTCAGCCTGCCGCCGATATTCAGGCGTATATCGTAGGCGCGGTGGTACATCCTGGCGTCTATCCACTCAACAGCGGCGACCGCGTTGATACGCTCCTGCAAAAGGCGGGCGGCGCGTTACCTGACGCCGATCTGGTGCGTGTCAATCTGGCCGCGCATGTGACCGACGGCGAAGAAGTCTACGTGCCGCGCGTGGGTGAAGCCCTGCCTGGCGGCCTGGATGGAGGTGGCCCTGGCAAAGTCAATATCAATACGGCCAGCGCCGAGGATATGCACACCTTGCTGGGCATCAGCCTCACGACTGCCACCAAGATTGTTGCCTATCGGCAGGCGCACGGCAACTATACAGCCATCACGCAACTGCTCAACGTGATGAGCCGCAGCACCTACGATAAAATCAAAGACCATATCACCGTCTGATGGGCAGGGGCGCCGATGCTGAACAATCAAAATCGCCCGGCGAAGCATCCCACCGAGCAGGAGCGGGTATCCCTGCCCCCTGGCGCGCCGCGCGCCACGCGTGTCTTGCCAGAGACGGCGCGCCCGCCAGGCGAGCCGCTCTCGATCTCTGTGCTGCCAGACCTGCGCGGCCTGCTGCTGGTGGCGCTGGTCGCGGCCTGGCTTGCCGGGATGCTCCTGGAAAATCTGGCCGCGCTGCCGCTCTGGCTGCTGCTCCTGAGCATGGGCGCTTGCGGCGCTCTGGCGCTCTCTCTGCGCCAGGCTGGTCTGCCGAAGCATATCGTTCGCTGGCTGACGCTGGGATTGCTGCTGCTGGCCTGCGCGGCCTTCGGCGCGGCGCGGCTGGCGCTCTCCAGTCCGGTGGGCGATTCCTCGGCGGTGAGCAGCTTTATCGGGCGCGGGCAGGTCGTCATTCAAGGCGAGGTCGGCGCCGAACCTGATCTGCGCGCTCGCAGCCTGCTGCTGGAGGTGGACGCCAGCAGCCTGAGCCTGGATGACGGGCATTCCTGGCAGGATGTGCATGGCGAGATCACCCTGATCACGCTCGTGCCCAATGGTCCCTACGCGCCGGAGTATGGCGATACGGTGGAGATACAGGGGCTGTTGGAGCCGGTTGTGGGCAGCCCGGTCGCTGCGCCTGCGCAGAGCGCGGCCACGTCTTCGGGCACATCGAAGGCGCAGTCTTTGCGGCCCGTCGCGGCGCCTGCGGGCATCTTTGCCGCGATGGACTTTCCGCGCCTGAGCATTCTGGAGCGCGGCGGTGGCAATCCGGCGCTGGCCTGGCTCTTTGATCTGCGCCAGCAGCTTGCCCAGGCCATCAGCCACTCGCTCCCCGAACCCGAAGCCTCGCTGCTGATCGGCATCCTGCTGGGGCTGAAGACGAGCGTCTTGCGCGCGCAATATGCGATCTTCCAGGCGACGGGCACGGTCCATCTGATCGTTACGTCGGGGCTGAAAGTGACGATTCTCAGCGGTCTGCTGGCGGCGCTTGCCAAGCGCCTGGTGGGCAGGCGCTGGTCGCTCGCGCCGCTGCTGGCGGGGGTCGCGGCCTATGTGGTCCTGAGCGGCGCTGGACCTGCCGCTGTGCGCGCGGGCATCATGGGCGGGCTGCTGGTGATTGCTCCACGCGCCGGGCGCAACTACAATGTGTTTACGGCGCTGGCGCTGGCGGCGCTGCTGATGAGCTCCTGGTCTCCGTATGTTCTCTGGGATGTGGGCTTTCAGCTTTCGCTGCTGGGCACGCTGGGCATCGCGCTGCTTGCGCCGCTGCTTGCCAGGCAGCTAGCGCGCCCGCTGGGAAACCTGCCCGGCGCCCGGCTGAGCGCCGAGTTGCTCGCCGCGACGCTTGCGGCGCAAATTGCCACGCTGCCCATTCAGATTATCAACTTCGGCCAGGTTTCGCTGGTTGCGCCAGCGGTCAATCTGGTGGTCGTGCCGCTGCTGGGTATCTTGCTGGCGATGGGCGTCATCATTGGCCTGCTGGGACTGCTGCTGCCCATCGCTGCGGCGTGGGCAGGCTGGCTCTGCTGGCCGCTGCTCTGGCTGGTCGAGCAGAACATTATGCGCTCGGCGGCGCTGCCGTTTGCCAGCGTCTCTCTCGGGGCGCTTGATCTCCGGCTGGCATGGCTCTATGAACCTGGGCTGTGGTTGCTGACAGCCTGGCTGCGCACCCGACCGCGAGCCAGCCAGGCTATCGAGCCGCGCCCGCAGACCAGGGCGCAGCGACGCCATATGCGGCGGGTGCAGGCGCGCTGGCGGCTGGCAGGGGCTGTCTTTCTGATCGCCGCTGCCTGCATCACGACGCTTTCCACGCAGCCCGATCACCGGCTGCACCTCACCTGGCTGGATGTTGGGCCACACGGCCAGGCGATGCTGATTCAGACGCCTGGCGGGCATACGGTCTTGCTGGATGGCGGCGACGATCCCGTCGCGCTGGAAGAGGCGCTCGGCCAGCTTCTGCCCTTCTGGCAGCGCACCATCGATCTGGCGGTGCTAACCAATCCCAGGGCTGGGCATCTGCTTGGCCTGCTGGATGTGCTGTCCCATTATCAGATCAATCAGGCTGCCGACGCGGGGATGCTCCATCCGACGACGACCTATGCTTCATGGCACGCCGCGCTGGAGCAACGTGGCATCCCCTACGCGCGCGTGCGCCAGGGCGCGACGATTCAGATCGAGCCGGGCGTTGCGTTGCAGGTACTTTCGCCCGGCCCGGTTCTCTCGAAAGATGCGCAGAATGAGGATACCAACGCGCTGATTCTGCGCCTGGTCAGCCCGCGGCTGCGCGTGTTGTTTCTGGGCGAGACGACCGAGACGACGCTGGCCCAGCTTCCAGAAAGCGGCGCTGATCTGCGCGCCGACATTGTGCAGATTGCGTTGCGCTCCGATCAAACGCCAGCCGGGGTGTTGGCGCTGGCGCCGCTGCTGGCGGCAGCGCAGCCCGCGCTGATGATTGTCACGCCAGCCTCGGCCACGCCGCGCAACCCCAGCCCAGCCGTGCCCGCGCCGCCGGAAACCATCCGCACGCTGACTATCGCCACGACGGGCGCGCTGGCGCTCAGCGCGGACAGCGCGCACTGGTGGCTGGAAAGCTAGGGCGGCTGGCGGCTGAAGGCCGCGCCTGGAGGCTGCGCCGCCAAGCCCGCCTGCGCGGGCTAAAACGAACACACGACTTTCTGACTGGCGTGCTAGCTAGAGATGTTTTTCAGGGCCAGCACTTCTCTTGCCGGGGTCCTGTCTCCGGTGCAGCTAATCATGCGCGGCGCCTGATAGAACTTCAGGGTGAAGCCGAGCGATTCGTACAGGCGGACGATCCTCTCCGTTGCCTGATTCGAGAGGACAACTGGCCCTGGATGCCCCGCGAGCCATTCTGCCAGCCGCACCTGATCATCCCACCCAAAGCCGCCTTTGCTGTACTGCGTAAACTCGACATCATAGGGTGGATCGGCGTAGATAAAGTCGTCTGGATAGTGGGGAGTATCCTCGAAGGGTCCGCTCAAAAACTCCCAGGGAGCGAACGCGCGGGCATAAGGGGTAAAGTCCCTGGTGTAGTTGATCTGTTTGTACTTGCCAAAAGGCACGTTGAACCCGCCCCGGCTGTTGAAACGGCACAGCCCGTTATAGCCTGTTCGGTTCAGATAATAGAAGAGTTCCGCAGCCTCTTTGCTGTTTTCCTGGCCTGCGCGTATCAGGCAGTTGAATCGCTCCCTGTGCGCGTAGTAGAGCGCCTCGTTGTAGAGCATCTCGATCTCGATCAGCAAACCCGCTTTGAGCCAGCGGTAAAAATTGATCGAATGGGGGTTGATGTCGTTGAGCAGCGCGCGCGCTGGCAGCAGCCCAAGCGTCACTGCCAGCCCACCACACATCGGCTCTAGCAAACGTCGGTGCGCGTGTGCCTGCCAGAGTGGTTTGAGATGCGGCACAAGCCATCGCTTGCCGCCAGCCCATTTCAATGGCGGCGCGAGGGCAGCTACCGCTTCGCTTTCAGGAAAAAGCATCGAGTGAACTCCTGGCAGAGAGGACACACTGTAATAAAGCCTACCAGATTATATCCTCATTGCTGATCTATGTGTAGACAGGCTGTGAAAAACACGGTTGTTTACGTTGACATCAGCCGGAGAAGCATGGTATAATCTCCTTCGTCACACATCTTCGGCCTTGATGGGACATGGGTACAACGGCCAAACGCATGGGCGACTAGCTCAATTGGCAGAGCAGCTGACTCTTAATCAGCGGGTTCGGGGTTCAAGTCCCCGGTCGCTCACCACGAACTCTATGGCACAACAACCACAACGCTTTCAGAATCTGGATACCTTCAACGAGAGCAGGGGCAGCTTTGCCGATATACGCCGCTTCCGGCGCGAGACGCGCCAGCGGGCAGTGGCAGATCGTCTGCTTCCCCCGCCTGCGCCCACGCCGGTTGTCCCCAACGATGGCGCCGCGCTGCGCGATAATGCGACCCGCACCAGCATCACCTGGATTGGTCATTCCAGCTTTTTGATTCAGATGGGCGGGCGCTCGATTCTGACCGATCCGGTGTGGAGCGAACGCTCAGGCATTGGCCGCCTTGGCCCGGCTCGAATGGTCCCGCCAGGGCTGCGCCTGGCCGATCTGCCCCACATCGATCTGGTGCTGATCTCGCATAATCACTACGATCATCTGGACCGCGCGACGATTCGCTGGCTGGGAAACCGCCCGACTTATCTCGTGCCCTCGCGGCTGGGCGCGTGGTTCCGCGCGCTGGGCTGCGAGAAGGTGTATGAGTGCGGCTGGTGGGAGAGCCTGGATATGCTGGGCCTCCACTTCGATTTTGTGCCATCCCAGCACTGGAGCCGCCGCACGCCCTGGGATGCCAATCTGACCCTCTGGGGCGGCTGGCTGATCAGCGATGGAAGTCACAGGCTTTACTTTGCCGGTGATTCGGCCTACTTTAGCGGCTTTAAGCTGATTGGCGAACGCTACCCAGGCATTAACGTTGCCTTCATGCCGATTGGCGCGTATGAGCCAGCCTGGTTTATGCAATCGGCGCATGTGAACCCGGAAGAGGCCGGGCAGGCGTTTCTGGATGTGGGCGCGCAGCGCATCATCCCGATGCACTGGGGCACCTTCAAGCTTAGCACCGAGCGCACCGACGATCCCCCCAAACGCCTGGCGGCGTGGTGGGAAAAGCAAGGGCTGGACCCGGCGAACAACTGGACGCTGGCCGTTGGCGAGACACGCTTTGTAGACGATCATTCAGTCGGATGAGCAATAAAAGTGCGCGCGAGTTACACACTCGCGCGCACTTTTATTGCTCGCTTTATAGTACCCCCGACAGGAATCGAACCTGCGCGCCCGGCTCTGGAGTCACGGAGTAACCCAAACCCTCACCCCACCTGCCCTGAAAGCAGGCTGCCGACAGATAGAGTACGGGACTGCTCGGAGAGAACATTGAATATCCCTCCCAGAGCTACAGTCCCGCTTGACTACGTACTAC
>JBJKSJ010000189.1:0-5096 GCA_046704085.1 Ktedonobacterales bacterium
GGGTATCGTGAATCACCGTCGGTATATCCGTATTCGCCACCACCAGCCGCCCATTGAGCAAGCCAATAATTTCCCCCTCGCGCACATGTACCCCACCTATCTGCACGCTGCGCACCGCAGTGGTAATCTCGGCAGTATGTATCCGTTTCGCCGCCCCATCCATCGCCGCGCAATTCGCCTTGAAATCGGCCTCGTAATTAAACGCCAGCAGCGCCGACACCCCTTCGGGCAACGTCTCGGTTGGCACCACATGCACTTCTTTGTCAGTCAAGCTGGGCACCTGGCGCGCGCTCATAATAACGTTGCCATTGTTCGGCAGCAAGATCACCTTGGGCGAGGGCGCCTTCTGCACCGCCGCCAGCAACTCCTCGGTGCTGGGATTCATCGTCTGCCCGCCAGGAACAATCGCGCCAACGCCCAGGCTCTCAAAGAGCTTGACCCAGCCCTCACCAGCAGCAACGGCAACGGTGGCAATCTCAGCTACCTCGCGCTCGGCTCCGCCTGCGTCGCCTGCGCCTCGCGTCGCTCCATCTTCCCCGGCATGCTCCGCCTTGCTCTCAGCCTCATAGCGCAGGCTCTGCTCCTGAAGGTTCTCGATGTTAATATCCATCAAGCTGCCCAGGCCGACACCATAGTCCAGAATCTTGCCAGGGGTCAGGGTATGGGTATGCACCTTGAGGAGCTTGGGATCGCCCGCCACGACAGTAGAGACGCCGCCCATCTGCGTAATCGTCTCACGAATCTCTTCCACATTCAGATGCTGGCCGCGCAGCAAAAAAACCACCTCATAGCCAAACTCTTCCTCAACCCTGACGCGCCCTTTTTTTACCTCTGCGGATGGCTTTGGCGCTTCCGTTATCGTCGTTTGCACAGCCTCGCCGCGCGTATAGCGCCAGATGCCCTCCAGCAACATTGCCAGTCCCTGGCCGCCAGCGTCCACCACTCCTGCCTGTTTCAGCAGGGGCAGGAGATCAGGCGTTGTGGCAACCGCCTGGCGAGCGGCAGTAACAATCTCCTGCATCTGCGCCACAATATCATCGCCCTGTCCAGCGCCACGCTGCGCCGCATCGGCCACCTCACGAATCACAGTCAATATTGTCCCTTCCACTGGGCGAATGACGGCGCGATAGGCCAGCTTAGAAGCTGCCTGGAAAGCCCCCGCCAGATCAAGGGCGGTAAAGGTCTTTTTTTTCTCCAGCCCTTGCGCCAGACCACGCAGAATCTGCGACAGGATCACGCCAGAATTGCCGCGCGCACCCATCAACGCGCCACGCGCCAGCTTCTCAGCAATGACTGCTGCCGATCCATCGTTAGCCTCGGCAATTTCCTTCACCGCTGCGCGCATGGTCAGCGACATATTGGTCCCCGTATCCCCATCCGGGACCGGAAAGACATTCAGCGCGTTGATCGTCTCGCGGTTTTGCTCCAGCCAGGAGGCTCCGGCAAGCAAGGCCTGTTTCAGGTCTTGCCCATCGAAGACACTAATCCGGCGGGGGCGGGTGATCCTGCGACTCGTGTTCTCCATACCCAGCTTTTGAAGAGAGGAGACGGCAACCTGACGAGCCATTGCCGAGACGGCGCCCAATCTCTCCTCTGATCTCCTTTGATGATGATTGCAATTGTCGCCTGGGGCGAGGGCAAGCGCCCAGGACACTGGCCTGTCACTGGAACGCTCTGCCTGTCAGCGGGCATCGGGCACGCTGACTCTCAATCCCTGTACATTAACATTGACCTGAACAACTGGCACACCAAGCATCTTCTCTACAGCGAACTTCACATTGCTCATAATATTATGCGCGATCTCCGAGATACGCAGGCCGTATTCCAGCACAACATACAAATCAATAATGATCTGACCGTTGGCAAAATGAACCTCAATCCCTTGCTGATAGCGGTCCGCAGGTAGCAATTCCGCCGTCCCATTGTGCAGGCGTTTGCCAGCAATGCCGACCACACCATAGCATTCGCTTACCGCGCGTCCGGCGATGGTGGCAATTGCCTGTGGGGAAACCTCAATTTTGCCCCGGCGCTGCCGCTTTTCAGCGCCCTGCTTAATCTCTGACATCTGCATCGCTGCACAACCCTACTCTCTTCCAGCAAGACATCGCCCAAGAAATGCCGCAAAAGAAATGCACAGATCGGTTGCTGCCAGCTACGCTCCTGAACCGGCCAGCTTTTGCTGCCAGACCCTTGCCCCAGGAGCAGAGAAGTGATATACTCTCCGAAGTGCATCATACAGGAAAACAGCGATCAAAGTAAAGGGGGGAATGTATGGCTGCCGGACGCTGCGATGTCTGTCTGCGAAAGCCACAGTACGGGAGCAATATCAGCCACTCAAAGCGGCATACCAATCGCCGCTTTGTGCTGAATATCCAGCACCGTCGCCTGGCAATTAACGGCGTCACGCAATATGTGAATATCTGTACGCGCTGCCTGCGCACAATGAACAAAGTGCCCAAAGCGCGCTAGCAACGCTTCCTCTTCAGGACTTCTCCTGCCAGGAACGTTTCCCACAGAAACGGTGAGGAGTTATACGCGCGCCAACGCCCGACTCCTCACCGTTTCTGTGGTTTTCAACTGCCCACAGGCAGCCGCAATATCATCGCCACGCTCGGCGCGCACGCTGTTGCTGATGCCTGCGCGGCGCAGTTCATCTCGGAAGGCGCGGATGGCCTCTCCGCTGGGCGGGCGATAGGCCGCGCTGGTAGCATTCACCGGAATCAGGTTGACGTGCGCCAGTTGCTTGAACTCGGCCAGCCGCTGCCCCAGTTCGCGGGCATGCTCCGGCGCGTCATTCACCCCCGCCAGCAAGACATACTCAAAGGTCAACTGGCGGTTGGTGCGCTGCGCGTAGGTGCGGCAGGCAGCTAGCAACTCATCCAGCGCGTACTTGCGCGCCACCGGCATCGTGCGGCTGCGCATCTCATTATTTGGCGCGTGCAGCGATATTGCCAGGTTGACCTGCAACGGCTCCCCGCTCAAACGCAAAATGCCTGGGACCAGCCCCACCGTCGAGATCGTCATATGCCGCGCCCCCAGGCCAAAGCCTTGCGGGCTGTTGAGCGTATACAGCGCCCGCAGGGTCTGGTCGTAGTTATGCAGCGGCTCGCCCATGCCCATCAGCACCAGATTGGTCAAGCGATCAATCACCTGCCCATCAGGCGCCCTCCAGGGCTGGTCACGCAGCTCGCGGGCGATATACAACACCTGCCCCACAATCTCGCCTGCGCTCAAATGGCGCTCGAAGCCCATCTGGCCAGTGGCGCAAAACGTACAGCCCAGCGCGCAGCCGACCTGGGTCGAGATGCAGGCCGTAGCGCGCGCCCGGCCTTCTGGCGTGGCCGGAAAGAGCATCAGCACGGATTCGATCAACCGCCCATCGCCAAGTTCCAGCAGCGCCTTGCGCGTGCGCCCATCTTTTGCACCCTGCTCGCGGCGCAGCGTCAATTGGCCTGCCGTTGCCTCCGCCGCCAGCATCTCGCGCAGGGCTGCTGGCAGGCTGGTCATCTTACTAAATTCGGTCTCCAATCGGCGATAGAGCCAATCAAACACCTGGCGGGCGCGAAAGGGTGGCTGGCCGCGCTCAGCCAGCCAGGTTTCTAGTTCCGGCAGAGAAAAAGAAAGCAGATCGATCATGTCTTACCTAAGATTTCACCAATGATGGCCGACTGGCCGCGTAGAAATTCATTCGCGCTCAAGGCGCGTTTTCCCTCTAATTGTATCACGTCCAGCCGCAGCAGCCCCTGTCCGCATTGCGCCACCAGTGCCTGCGCGCCATCAAAGCTGCGCAGGCTCACTTTGCCCGCTGGCTCTGCCGGGCTGACGCCCGCGCCTGATGGCAGCGCCGTCGCGCGCAGCACTTTAAGCGTCTTACCGCGCCAGGTCGTCGCCGTCCCCGGCCAGGGCGTATAGGCGCGCACCTGCCGCGCGATGACCTCAGCCGGAAGCTGCCAGTCGATGACGCCATCTTCTTTGGTCAGCAGCCGCGTCTGGGTCGCCTGCGACTCATCCTGCGGCTGCGGCATCAGCGTTCCGGCGAACCAGCGCGGCAAGGTTTCCAGCAGCAATTCCGCGCCCAGGCGGCTCAGCTTCTCGGTCAACGTGCCGGTCGTCTCATCAGGCGCAATGGGCATGGAACGCTGGGCAAGCATCGCCCCGGTATCCAGCCCTTCATCCATCTGCATGATCGTAACGCCGGTTTCCTGGTCGCCCGCCAGAATGGCCGCAGCGATGGGCGACGCGCCGCGATGGCGCGGCAAGAGCGAAGCATGCACATTGATACAGCCAAAGCGCGGAAGCTCCAGCACCTCGCGCCGCAAAATCTGACCGAAGGCGGCCACCACAATAACTTCAGGGGCCAGGCGGCGCAACTCTGCCAGATTTTCCGGGCGGCGCAGCGGCCCCGGCTGCCAGACCGGAAGACCCAACGCCAGGGCTTTCTCCTTTACTGGCGACAGCACCACCCCTTGCCCGCGCCCGGAGGGCTTGTCCGGGCGCGTAACCACCGCCACGATCTCCACGCCATCTGGCGCGAGACGGCCCGGCGTTCGCGCCCCAGCCAGCGCTTCCAGTGCGGGCACAGCGAAATGGGGCGTGCCCATAAAGATCAATCGCATACGCCTTCTATCCTCGCTTCGCCTGATTTCTTACCCTTGTTCCTCGCGCCATCCTGGGCTATACTACAGAACCCATATCTGATCCAGCGATACCCACCCAGGCAGAGGAGCAGGCGCAATGGATGATCGAGAACTGCTTTTACAGCAAGCGCGCGAAGCCGCCACGCACGCCCATAGCGTCTATTCGCACTTTCGCGTCGGCGCGGCGCTGAGAGCCGGCGAGCGCATTTATACACGCGTCAATATCGAGATTTCCAGCTATGGACTGACCCTCTGCGCCGAACGCTCCGCGCTCGCGGCGGCGGTCTCGGCTGGCGTTGGGCCGATTACACACATCGCGGTGGCCTGCATCGACGCGCGCCCGGAAGCAGGCGCGCAAGAGCGCGTCCCCTGTGGCGCCTGCCGCCAGTGGATCGCCGATCTCGCGCCCCAGGCTGTAATCTACATCGACGGCATCGAGCGCACCTTCCAGATCGAAGA
>JBJKSJ010000190.1:0-6544 GCA_046704085.1 Ktedonobacterales bacterium
TTTCATGTGATGCTGGATGCGCCCGTTGCGCTCAAAGAACTCACGGCGCCCCCACACGCCACGCCCGAAGAGCGCGAGCGAGCGATCCGCCGTTTCAGCCGCGAGGCGCGGCTGCTGACCTGCCTGCGCCATCCGAACATTCCGCGCGTGCTGGATTATTTTGCTGAGGGATCATCCTTCTATCTCGTCATGGATTATGTGGAGGGCGTCACCCTGGCCGAACGCCTGGGAGTGGGGCGCGAGCAGGCTGAGCGTGCCCCCTTGCCGCTGGACGACGCCCTGAATTATGCCAGCCAGCTATGCCTTGTGCTGACCTATCTGCACAGTCAGCAGCCAGCCGTTGTCTTCGGCGATCTGAAGCCGTCGAATGTGATCTTGACACTTGATGGCCGGGCGGTCATGGTGGATTTTGGCATTGCACGCCCCTCGGCCACGCGCAGCGAGACGCCGACCTGGGAGGGAGGGCTGGCCGCTGCTGATCTGGCCGCTGCGGCGAGCGATACCCAGCCGCTGGGCACGCCTGGCTATGCCGCGCCGGAACAGTACGAGCGCGGCTGGCGCGCCGACCCGCGCAGCGACATCTTTGCGCTGGGGGTGCTGCTGCACGAGATGGTCACAGGGAACGCGCCGCCGCCGTTCCCCTTTGGCTTTCGGCCCGCGCAGGCGCTGAATCCAGCCGTGCCCGACGCGCTGGAGGAGGTGATCGACCGCGCCCTGCGCTTCGACCCCGCTGAGCGTTTTCAATCCGCCGGAGAGATGTATCAGGCGCTGCATCTGATTGCCCAGGAGCGGGTCGCTGAAGCCTTCCAGACCGAAGAGATCCTGATTCCGCCTGGCGAGTTCGGCTATCAGGCCATCATTCCAGCGCCTGGCGAACGCCCACGCGGCCATTCGATTCACTTCAAGCGCGCACTGCTCGCCTCTGCTGGAGCCGCCGGGGCGATGGCAGCGATTACCCTTCTCCTGCTTCTCCTTGGGATGAGCAGTGGAAATCAGCCGTTGACCCAGAGCGCGCTGAACCATCCGCAGGCGCTGGCGCCGACGCCAACTGATACCGCTACGCCCAGCCCCACGCCAAAGACGGTCAAGCACCCGCAGGCGCTGCCACCTGTGGCCCCGCCCACAGCGCCCCGCCCCACAGCCAGCCCTACGCCGACGCCTTCGCCGACAGAGACGCCGACGCCCACGCCGACGGAGACACCCACGCCTACGCCCACTGACACGCCGACCCCGACGCCGACGAACACCCCGACGCCCGCGCCGACATCTACGCCGACGCCCATACCCACGCCGACGCCCACGCCAGGGTCTAGCCCCACTGCAACGCCCACACCTGGGCCAGACCCTGGGCCGTCACCAACGCCGACCCTGCTGCCACCGACGCCTCAACCACCACCGGCAAGCTCTCCAACACCCAGACCGCTGCCAGCACCTCAACCCACACCGGCAAACCCTCCATCACAGACTCCGCCAACACCCACGCCCACAGATAGCCCTCTTATCGTTCGGCGGAGCAAAGTGATCTGCTAGACCCAGCAGTGGCCCGGCGAGACGCCGCGGGTACACAGGGCGGCCAGGAGCTATGCCTCCGAGAGTTCCGCCGGAGTCTCATCGATGAGCATGGGTTCCAGCCCATCCATCGCCGCGCTGAACTGCTCACGATAGAGCCGGGCGTAGAGGCCGTCTTGCGCTAGCAGTTCGGCGTGGGTGCCGCGCTCGACGATGCACCCGCGATCCACCACCAGGATGATGTCCGCCGCCAGAATGGTCGAGAGGCGGTGCGCAATCGCCAGTGTCGTGCGGCCTTGCATCAGCGGCACCAGCGCCGCCTGAATCAGCCGCTCGGAGTGCGTGTCCAGCGCGCTGGTGGCCTCATCCAGAATGAGGATGCGTGGATTCTTTAAGATCACCCGCGCCAGCGCCAGGCGCTGCTTCTCGCCGCCGCTCATCTTGTAGCCGCGCTCGCCCACAACGGTATCATAGCCTTCGGGGAGTTCCATAATGCGGTCGTGAATGGCGGCGGCCCGCGCGGCGGCATACATCTCTTCGTCGGTGGCGTCGGGCTTGCCATAGCGCAGATTCTCGCGGATGGAGGTATGGAAGAGATAGGTTTCCTGTGTCACCATGCCAATGATCTCGCCCAGCGATTCCAGGGTCAAATCGCGTACATCGTGTCCGTCAATCGACACCATACCTGCATCCGCGTCGTAGAGCCGCGCCGCCAGATAGGTGATGGTCGTCTTCCCCGCGCCGCTTGGGCCGACGAGCGCCGCCAGTTGACCCTGCCTGATCTCGAAGCTCACCTCTTCGAGCGCCTGCCGTCTGGCCTCGTATTCTTCTATGGGTGTCTGCGGCTGGCCTTGCGCCGCGCCGTTGAGTTCGCTTCGAGCAGCAGCCTGTTGTTCGGGGGGCGCCGCGTCGGGCAAGATGCCATGTTTGCTATAGCTGAAGTTGACATCGCGGAAGGCCAGACTGCCCTGAACGGTCTCTGGCTTGAGCGCCAGCGCGTCGGGCTTGTCGGTGATCTCCAGCGGCAGATCGAGGTATTCAAAGATGCGATCAAAGAGCGCCAGCGCGCCTTGAATATCGACCTGCACGCTCAGAAGCTGTCCAATTGGGAAGAAGAGGCGGCTTTGCAGCGTGGTGAAGGCGACAATATCACCAATAGTGATGGCATGCAGGACGCCGCCGGTATGCGCGCCAGGGCCAAAGGTGATATAGCCCGCCAGCCAGTAGACCAGCGCCGGGGTGATCGAGAAGAACGTGCCCACAAACATCATAAACCAGCGCCCAACCAACTGCTGGCGCACCACCAGATCGGTCAGGTGCTGGTTCTCTTTGGCAAAGCGCTCTGATTCATGCTTCTGGCGGCCAAAGGTCTTCGTCAGCAGCACGCCGCTGACCGAAAGGGTTTCTTCCATCATCGCCGTCAGGTCGGCCAGGCTGCGCTGCGTGTCTTTGGAGATGCCCCGGCGCACATTGCCGACGCGATAGGTCAGCCAGAGGAAGAGCGGCACCAACCCCAACGAGAGCAGCGTCAGCGGCCAGGAGATAATGACCATCGCTACAATCGTAGAGAGGACGGTTGTGATGTTTGAGACAATCGAACTGGCCGTGTTGGTCACGACGTTTTGCACGCCGCCAACGTCGTTGGTCAGCCGCGACTGAATCTCGCCTGTGCGCGTGTCGGTGAAGAAGCGCAGGGCCATTTGCTGTAAGTGGCTATAGAGCCGGTTACGCAGGTCGCGCATCACCTGCTGGCCGATGATATTGTTGAGATAGGTCTGGCCCACGCCGATCAGGCCAGAGACAATAGGCGTGGCGATCATCAGCACGACGTAAAACGTCAGCAGCCCAAAGTCACGATGCCCAAAGGCGTTGTCAATAATCAGCTTGAGCAGGTAGGGGTTGACCAGCCCCAATGTCGCCGTGATCAGGATGGCAAATAATACAGCCACCACCTGGGCCTTATACGGCTTGAACGAGGCGGCCACGCGGCGGAGGGTCCGCGAATCGGTCTTGCGCTTCAACAGGTCATCGTCAAGCATGCGTGCCCGACCGCCGCCCATCCGACCACCCCCGCCGCCATGCACACTCATCATAGGCTTTTCTTCTCCCCAGCACTCCATTCAGGAGTCTTTGCGTAATTAGTTAATGATGTTAATTATTATACACTCTTTATGTCCGTCTTCTCCAGCGATGCGCCTGGTCATTCGGGCAGGTTTCGCTCCGCTCTTTGGGCAGTTTTGCCGGTCAGCAGTATGCAGTATGCAGACAGGCAGAAATAGACTGGCCGGAGGGGAGACGGCTGGTAGTACCTTGGTCCTAGCAGTTGTCCGTCCGTTTTGCGGCCAAAAGAGGCGTCAGCCAGTCCGCTCTGCCAACTGCGCGGCGCTCCCCGGCTGGCGTGAGTCTGCGACCATGTTGGGGTATGGCGGCTGAGTGCGCAAGCGGGCGCTGGTTGTCAAACTGGGCCATTCCAGGTAAGATGGATGCTGAAACACTGCGTTTGACCTCTGTAGCGAGAAAGAGAGAGGACTGCGTTTATGGGCAACGATTGGCAGGATGAGCGACCGAAGGACCGTCGCCTGGACCGCGATGCCCGTCAACCTCAGGCTCCTCAGTCGTCTCAGCACTGGGACAACCCTCCCCGGCAAGACTGGCGGCCTCGGACGACGGGCGATCTTTCGCCATCAGGCGGGCCGGAAAATCGACAGCCGCCGCAGCCATCTGGCCCGCGCCAGCCAGGCAGCCCCCCGCCCCACAACGGCAGCGGGCTGCTCAGCCGGGCACGCAACGGCGGAACGAGCGGCCCGCTGGGGCCACAGGAGCGCACGAGCGGCCCGCTGGGGCCGCAGCCAGGGCGCTCGCCTCGCGATCTGGGGCCAGAGGGTTCCGGGCCGCCGCGCGCAAGCAATCGCGGCTTCACCCCGCCTGGGCAGGGCGCCGCGCCCCGCCCATCCGGGCGCCTGACTTCCGGCAGATCGGGCGATCTGCTCAATGAGCGGACGGTGGCTGGCGCGAACGGCTCCGGGCGCAGAATCAGCGGCCCCACTGAGCGCGGGCGCAATGGCGGTGGCCTGCTCAGTTTTGCGCGCGCCGCCTCCAGCACTATGCGCGCGATCATCACTGGCAAGCATCACGCCTCTCAGGCCAGCCGGGCCGCGCAGACGATGCTGGATGGCCCGCCCGCGCCCGCTGCCGAGGAAGAGCGCCCGCGCCCGACGCGCTATCGGCGCTCGCGGGCACGCCTGGTCGTTCAGAAGCGCTCGCAGCGCCGCGCCAGCCAGGGCAAGCGCATGCTCACTGCCAGTCTGATCGGTGGCTTTCTGGCGGCGCTGATCGTGGGCGCCAGCATCTATGGCGCCGAGAGCGCCTATGCTTTTTATCAGGACAGCCAGTCTATGCTCGGCGCGCTGGCGAATCCGTCCGGTTTCACCCAGACGACGCGCTTCTATGATCGCAACGGCACGCTGCTCTACGAGTTGCCGGATGCCAACTCGAACTACCGCATCTATCTGACCTATGATCAAATTCTCAATGATCAAAGTGGCAAAGGCTACTTGATCAAAGCCACCGTTGATACAGAAGATAAGACCTTCTGGACCAACAACGGCGTCAATCTGACCAGTATTATCCGCGCGGCGCTCGCTAATATCAGCCAGCAGCAGATCACCCAGGGCGCCAGCACTATTACCCAGCAGTTGATTAAACAAGCCTTCTTTGTTGATCCTGCTACGGGGATCGCTTCCGAGACCTACACGCGCAAAATCCAGGAGGCGCTGATGGCCTATGCCATCACGGGGCGCTATAGCAAAGAGCAGATTCTTGAGTATTACCTGAATATTATCCTCTACGGCTACCACAGCCTGGGCATCGAGGCAGCCGCCGAAAATATCTTTGGCCTGCTGCCCAAACAAGACCCCAAAACGCACCAGATGGTGATGGGCGCGCAGCAGCTTGATCTGGCGCAGGCGGCGCTGCTGGCGGGCCTGCCGCAAGGCCCGACGCTCTATGACCCCTGTGGGGGGGATAGCGACATGGCCGCCCGGCGGGTTACCGCGCTCCAGCGCATGCACGATGTCGTTCTCACCAGCATGCTTAGCGTGGGCGACATCAGCCAGCAGGATTTCAACACAGCCGATGCCGAGGCGCACAAAGCCAATTTCTTCAACTGCCAGACCCTCGGCACCAAGCTGGCGCCTCACTTCGTCGATTATGTCGAGAAGCAACTCGACTATATGCTGGACCCCACCGACCCGGAGACCGGCGACCTGCTGTTGTCGCGCGCGGGCTGGAACATCTATACCACCATCGATCTCAAGCTGGAGAACTTCGTCGAGAGTACGGTGCAGAAGTATCTGTACCAGAACCACACGGATCACTGGGACTACGACAGTGGACCCAAGGGGCCGCTCAGCCAGACCAATAATATCCACGATGCGGCGGTGGTGGTCATGGACCCACGCGATGGGGATATTCTGGCGATGGATGGCAGCGCCGATTATAACAACCCGGATATACGTGTCGGCGGCGAATTCAACGCTGCCACGCAGGGCTATATCCAGCCAGGTTCATCGTTCAAGCCCGTCGAGTATGCCGCCGCGTTTGAAATGGGCTGGTTTCCCTCGCTGGTAATGAAGAACGTGCGTACCTGCTACCCCGTCGATAGCCCCAGCGGATACAAACCTGCCTACCAGACGTGCGGCAAGTGGTACGCGCCGATCAACTATAACGATAACCTCAAGTTGGGATCGAGCGGGGTTCCCAAGCCGGGCATTCGCTTGCGCGACGCGCTGGGTAATTCGCTGAATATTCCAGCCGTCGATACGCTTGAATTTGTGGGGCTGGATAATGTGATTAACATGGCCGAGCGGATGGGTCTGTCGGGCAATCCAGCACAGAATGGCAAGTATGATACCTTCAGCGAGAACAACCGAGGCCCATCGATTGCCCTGGGGTCTGCCGGTGTGCGGCTGCTGGATATGGTCGATGCCTATTCCGTCTTCCCCAATGGCGGCTATCGTGTCCCGCCGCGCTCGAT
>JBJKSJ010000191.1:0-19593 GCA_046704085.1 Ktedonobacterales bacterium
ATCCTGAAACGCAGCGTATCCTGGCGGGCACGCGCCACCCCTCCGGTCAGGGCTTTCTCTTCGAGAGCCTGCCGGTCATTGCTACACCAACGCAGCCTGATACTCTTCCATCATCAGGCGCCAGCCAGCAGCCACCGGGCAACACACAGGGCCATCCGGCGAGCCAGTCGCCGCTGGCAAACACGACGATTGCCGTCGTCGCCACCACAGCTCTGCTGACCAAGACCGACGCCACGATCATTGCGCGCATGGCGCATGACGGCCTGGCGCTGGCGATTCGCCCCGTCCATACCCCTTTCGATGGCGACACCATCTTTGTGCTGGGCACAGGACGCCCGGCGCCAAACGCCAAAGCCACACCACTTGGTCCCATCGAACTGAGCATGCTAGGTGCAGCAGCCGTGCAAACGCTGGCGCGCGCCGTCGTCAAAGCCATCCGGGCGGCGGAATCCCTGCACGGTCTCCCCGCTGCCCGCGACCTGAGCAACCAGGGCAACTGAGGCACAGCTAAGGACCGCCTCATGGTATACATGAGGCAATTCCTGGGAGCAGCTTCTGCATCCTGTATCTATGCCTGCGCTGCTACCTTGCGCCGCAAAAACAACCCCGCCCGCGTCAATCGTATCGACGCGGCTCTAGCAGTCATCGCTCTCTTGTCGGCACATCTTGTTCTTCCCTGCCTGCAAGAACCTCCTCTTAGCCTGAGCGAGTCAGCCTGTGCCATGCGCGGTCACACATCATCAGCCGGGCGCCGTTCCACAGATTGCACAGAGAAGAAGCAGATGAGGCAAGTGGGGGAAGACTGCATTGCCCACAGAAAGGGCAGACGTTGGCAAGGAGGACGCCGACGCCCTGCGCACGGTGGAAGCGATGAGCCGACAATGCGGATACCGGAGTCACAAGGGCAACCTTTTCTTCGCTAGGCAGCCGCACGACACAAAGACACGCTACGGGGACCAGAGCAGGAGCAGCATGGCATCGCCTGGCATTGTGGGGGCACGCCATCGAAGAAGCTATGCTCACTCTGTTACAAGTGACGGACAAACAGGCCAGCCAGTAACAGCACTATTGGAAGATCATTTGCCCTCCGCGTTTGCCTGGTAAGCGGAGCCTTCACTCGCCCTGAGCAGACCCAGGAGCGCAAAGAGCATCCGCCCGGTGGCTCCCCAGATACGGTTGGGGCCATAGTCGTAGAAGTAGACCGTATGCGCCTGACCTGCGCGCACCCATTCTTCGCTGTGGAAGATGGCCGGATCGGCCAACGCGGCCAATGGCGCCTCGATGATCTCGTCCACTTCCTCAGCATTGGGCCGCAACACCCCCGTGCCGCTCGGCAACAGGCCCACAAATGGCACAATCGTAAAATTGCTGACCACCGTCACGACTGGCTCCAGCCTTCCCAGCAGTTCGACGCGCTCAGGCTCCAGCCCAATCTCCTCCTGGGCTTCGCGTAAAGCGGTACGCTCCAGCGCGCCATCACCTGGTTCATGGGAGCCACCAGCAAAGGAGATTTCCCCCCGGTGGGCGGTAAGCGTTGCCGCTCGTCGGGTAAAGAGCAGATGGGGACGGCCAGCGCGCAGATACAGGGGCACGAGTACTGCTGCAATGCGCTGTCCCCCAGGCATCCCAGCAGGCTTTTCGCTGGTTAACGGTTCAAGACGCTTCCGTAACTGGGTGACAACGGCATCAAGGTCACTAAAAACAGGTGACGACATGGCTGTTCCTCGCACTGTTCGTGCCTGGCTTTGGCCGAAGCATTCGACCCTCAGTATAGCACAGCCGAGTGAAGGCATGTGAATCTTGTCACAGTTGAGATGTGACGGGTAGTAGCACTTGCATTGCAGCCGCGTGATCGGGTATAATACGAACATATAAGTGGGGGCACTTAATATGAGGAGGCTCGCGCCAGGCCGTGAGCGTTGAAGTTTGTTCTCAATGGTGAGAGCTTACGTGCCTGTAGGCTCTTTTTTCGTTCCTGTCACTCTTGATGCGTGCCTGAAGAGTACTACCGCAGCGTTTCGGTTTGCTTGCCACCCTGTTTGTCCCCCCGCTTATTCGCCTACGCACAGTCGCGCTACACATCGCAACGTCCAGGAGTGAGGCTTCTCGCCCTGCACGCTGAGCGCCCGCGCGGCAGCTATGGCAACACAGCGAAATGAGGGGGTGTAGACAAACCCATGTATCAAGAGGAGCACTTTGATCCAGGGACGCCAGCGGCGTCTAATTTCCTCGACGAGCGATCACGGAAGATGAACTTCGACGCAACCGACTTCAACGGAACGGACTCTGAGGGCAGCGAGAGCGAAAGCAACCCGATGGCCGAACTGCTCAAAGAGCCAGCGCACTCGCTGAAGAGTGTGAAACGGGGCGATGTTGTTGAGGGGGTCATCGTGCGCATCGACCCGGAGGAAATCCTCGTAGACATCGGCCTCAAATCAGAAGGGGTTCTTTCGACAAAAGAGTTGCCCACCACCGGCTATGGCGCCTTTGAGGATCTCAAAGTCGGCAATGAGGTGCTGGTGTATGTAATGCAGCCAGAGACCCCCGAAGGGCATGCCATCGTCTCGCTCAAGCGCGCCCGCATGGAACGCCAGTGGCGCATCGCTCAGGAACAGTATGAGCGCGGCGATCTCCTGGAGGCCAAGGTCATTGACTATAACAAGGGCGGATTGATCGTTGATCTCGACGGCATTCGCGGCTTCGTGCCCATCTCGCAGATTCTCAACCTGAAGCGCGAAGACACCGCCGACAGCGCCGAGACCAATGCCAAATTGCAGGCAATGGTCGGGCGCACGCTCCAACTCAAGATTATCGAGATCAACCGCAATCGCAACCGACTCATCCTCTCCGAGCGGCTGGCCGTACAGGAATGGCGGACCAAGCGGCGCGAAGAGTTGCTGAACGAGTTGCAGCCCGGCGAAGTGCGCAAGGGAACCGTCAGCAATCTGGCAAACTTTGGCGCCTTTGTCGATCTGGGCGGCGCCGATGGCCTGGTGCATATCTCGCAGCTTGCCTGGAGCCGCGTCAACCATCCCAGCGAAGTGCTGCATGTCGGCCAGGAGGTCGAGGTGCAGGTGCTGAGCGTGGACAAAGAGAAAAAGAAGATTGCGCTCTCGATCAAGCGCGCCGAGGTAGACCCCTGGACGACGGTGGACCAGCGCTATCAGGTCGGCCAACTGGTCAAGGGGGTGGTCACCAAGATCGCGCCCTTCGGGGCGTTTGCGCGGATCGAAGATGGCGTGGAGGGACTGATTCACCTCTCTGAACTGCTGCCAGGGCAAGACCCCAAAACAGCCCTGCACGAAGGCCAGGAGTTGACGCTGCGCATCCTGCGCATCGACAGCGAGCGACGGCGACTCGGCTTGAGTTTGCGCCAGGCCGTTGAGCCGATGGAGCAGGAACAGACGGGTGAAGGGGTTATCCTCACTGGCGAAGAGGGCCAGGCAAACGGGGTAGTCGCTCAGGCCGAGACGCCAGCCGAGAATGCGCCAGCGCGTGAATCTGGAAGGCGTCAGCCGCGCGAGGCGCCTGTCGAGGCGCCCAAAGAAGCAGACGGGAGTGAATCGCTCACGGCGATGGCAGCAGCCTTCCAGGCCGCACGCCAGAGTCGAGAGCGCGAGGGTACGGAAACGGATGAGCAAGCGGCGACACCTGTTCCACCACCTGTTCCACCTGCTGAGGAGCCAGATCAGGAAATTGGGCCAGAACAGCCATAAGCCTCAAACCACCTGGCGAGGCGCTGAACCACCCCTGCTGCGGGCTGCGATCTAAAGCGCGGCCCCCGCATCGCCCTGACTATGAGCGATGCGGGGGCCGCTCGATCTTTCAGCCGCAAAAGTTTGCTATAATGGGGAGAGAGACATAGAGGCCACGTTATCGTTTCGGACGGCCTGGTGATCTCTTTGTCACTGGAAAGCGTAGAAGTAGTGAAGAGAAGGATTTCTTATCCCAACGGCAGAGCAGGTCTGCCGGATGTACTGTTTGCTCGCTTCGTCAGGCGCGGGCACAGCATTCAGGCCAGCAAGGAGGCGGTATTATACTGAAGGCAATGCTTGACGGGCGCCTGCGCGTATTGTATCATGGAACTGTGGTCAACCTGAGCTATCAGAGGGCACGGTTCCTCCCTCTGCCTTGAAAGGGGGGTGTTACAGGTGAACGACCGCGACCGTTTCGACAAATTTACTGAGCGAGCCAGGAAGGTCTTGAGCCTCGCCCAGGAAGAAGCCCAACGCTTCAACCACAATTATATCGGCACCGAGCATTTGCTCCTCGGCCTCGTCCGGGAAGGCGAGGGGGTCGCCGCGAAGGTTCTGAGCAACCTCGGCGTAGAACTCAACAAAGTTCGCAGCGCCGTCGAATTTATCATAGGCCGGGGTGATCGAATTGTGCTGGGGGAGATTGGCCTGACCCCACGCGCGAAGAAGGTCATCGAACTGGCGGTCGATGAGGCCCGCCGCCTGAACCATCACTATATTGGGACAGAACACCTCCTGCTGGGATTGGTTCGCGAAGGAGAAGGCATCGCTGCCGGAGTCCTGGAGAGCCTGGGTGTCAATCTGGAAAAGGTGCGCACACAGACCATTCAGGTGCTGAGCCAGGCCAGTGGCCCACATGGTCACACCGATCCCAAACACTCGAAGACGCCCACCATTGACCAGATGGGCATGGATCTGACCGCTGCCGCGCGTGCTGGCAAGTTGGACCCGATCATTGGGCGCGAGAAAGAAATTGAGCGGGTCATCCAAATCCTCTCTCGCCGCCTGAAGAACAACCCCGCGCTCATTGGTGAGCCGGGTGTTGGCAAGACCGCTATTGCCGAAGGCTTGGCCCAGAAGATCATCGCTGGCGAGGTGCCCGAAACCCTTTCGGGCAAGCGCCTGCTCACGTTGGATGTGGGATCGCTGGTCGCTGGCACCAAGTATCGCGGCGAGTTTGAAGAGCGGCTGAAGAAAATCATCGAGGAGATTCGCACCAGCGGCGACTGCATTATTTTCATCGACGAATTGCACACGCTGGTCGGCGCAGGCGCGGCAGAAGGGGCGGTGGACGCGGCCAATATTTTGAAACCGGCCCTCTCTCGCGGCGAACTCCAGTGTATTGGCGCTACCACGCTCGACGAGTATCGCAAATATATCGAGCGTGACCAGGCGCTGCAACGGCGCTTCCAGGAAGTGATCGTGCGCGAATCCACCGTTGAGGAAACAATTGAAATCCTCAAAGGCATCCGCGAGAAGTACGAGCAGCATCACCGGCTAACCATCACCGACGTCGCCATCAAAGCCGCCGCCGAAATGGCAAGCCGTTACATCACGGATCGTTTCCTGCCCGACAAGGCCATCGACCTCATCGACGAGGCCGCCAGCCGTGTCCGCATGCAGCGTTCTCTGGCTCCGCTCAATCTCAAAGAGGCCATGAAGGGGCTAGAGGCCGTCCTGAACGAGAAGGAAGCTGCCATTCAGCAGCAGGAGTACGAACTGGCAGCAGAACTGCGTGACCGCGAGGTCAAGCTGCGCGACCGCATCGCCAAGCTCGAATCCGGCTGGCATAAGGAGCAGGGCAACGAGAAGCCGGTCGTCGGCGAGGAAGACATCGCCCAGATCGTCTCGATGTGGACCGGCATCCCGGTCATGCGCATCGCTCAGGAAGAGTCGGTGCGCCTGCTCCAGATGGAAGAGGCGCTCCACAAGCGCATCATCGGGCAGCAGGAGCCTATCGACATCATCAGCAAGGCCGTGCGGCGCGCACGGGCAGGCTTGAAAGACCCCAAGCGCCCCATTGGTTCGTTCATCTTCATGGGGCCAACGGGCGTCGGCAAAACGGAGCTGGCAAAGGCGCTGGCCGAGTTTATGTTCGGCAGCGAAGACGCGCTCATCAAGATCGATATGTCCGAGTTCATGGAGCGCCACGCGGCAGCCCGCCTCGTGGGCGCGCCTCCGGGCTATGTCGGTTACGAAGAGGGCGGCCAGTTGACCGAGGCCGTGCGCCGCAAGTCCTACAGCGTCATCTTGCTCGATGAGATCGAGAAGGCGCATCCCGATGTCTTCAATATGCTCCTCCAGATTCTGGAGGATGGCAAGCTGACCGACGCCAAAGGCCGCACGGTGGACTTCCGCAACACCATCGTGATTATGACCTCCAACGTCGGCGCCAGCGAAATGAATAAAGCCGCGTCCATCGGCTTCGCGCAAGGCAAGGACAAAGCCAAAGCCGCGCAGCAGGAATACGAGCGCATGAAGGACAAAGTGCTTGGCGAACTCAAGAACACCTTCAAGCCCGAATTCCTGAACCGTATCGACGCCATCATCGTCTTCCACTCCCTCAAGCAAGAGGAAGTACGCCAGATCGTCGATCTGATGCTGGCTCGCGTGCGCACGCAGCTTACCGAGCAGCAGATCGAACTGGTCGTGCCCGACGACACCAAGGACTTCCTGGTGACAAAGGGCTTCGATCCGCAGTTTGGCGCGCGGCCACTGCGCCGCACCATTCAGAACATGGTCGAAGACCCGCTGGCTGAAGGGCTGCTTCAGGGGAAGTTTAAGCCGGGTGATGTTGTCGAAGCCCTGGTCATCGATGGCGTGCTGGTGCTTGAACCCAAGCGCCAGTTGGAGGCATTGCCGCCTCCGCCGCCAGAAGCGGCGCTTTCGGCGGGTGAAGCGTCGGGCGACAGTCTATAACGTAGCAAGCCTGGGCCAACGCACTTCGGCGCGCATGTGCCTTTTCCTGGCATCTCTGGCAAAGCATGCAGATGCCAGGAGGGGCACACGCGTTCCGGAGCGTGGCCTGGGCTTTTCTGCTGTGTAGGACCAACGTAGGACTAGCATGCCGAAAACCTATACCAAATATATCTGCCAGCAATGCGGCTATGAAAGCGCGAAATATCTGGGGCGCTGTCCAGATTGCAACGCCTGGAACAGCCTGGTCGAGACAGTGGAGCAATCCGCCCCACCGACGCGCGCCAGCGGCGGAGGGCTGCGCTCAACAGGCGGGCACTCTGGCCTCTATCCCCAACCAATGCCGCTGCCGGAGGTACGCGCCATCGCGCATCAGCGCATCAGCACTGGCATTGGCGAGATGGATCGCGTGCTGGGCGGCGGGCTGGTGCCAGGCTCCGTTGTTCTGATTGGCGGCGAGCCAGGCATCGGCAAATCGACCCTCCTCCTGCAAGCCGCCGGAAACATTGCCGAGTCTTCTGGCATCGTTCTCTATGTGACCGCCGAAGAATCTGCCGAGCAAGTCAAAATCCGCGCCGAGCGGCTGGGTATCACCAGCGGACGGCTGCACCTGTATCCCGAAAGCGATCTGGATACTATCGCCGAAGCTATCAACGGCATCAAGCCCGCGCTGGTCATCGTCGATTCCATTCAGACCATCGCCTCTGAGCAACTGACCTCGGTTCCTGGCAGCATCAGCCAGGTCCGCGATGGTGCAAATCGGCTGCACCGCATCGCCAAGAACCTGCATATCCCCATCTTCATTATCGGCCACGTCACCAAGGAAGGTTCAGTAGCGGGGCCGCGCGCTCTGGAGCATATTGTGGATGCCGTTCTCTATCTCGAAGGCGAGCGATTCCATACCTATCGCCTCCTGCGCGGCGCCAAGAACCGTTTTGGCGCGACACATGAAGTGGGCGTGTTTGAGATGCAAGGTGAGGGGATGATCGAGATTCCCAATCCCTCGGCGGTCTTTCTGAATGAGCGCGGTCCACGTACCACTGGCGCCGCCGTCGTCGTCAGCATGGAGGGAACGAGACCGCTGCTCGTAGAGGTGCAGGCGCTGACCTCAGCCACTGCCTATGGCACACCGCGCGTCACGACAACCGGCGTCGATCATAATCGGCTCGTGATGTTGCTGGCCGTGTTAACCAAACGGGTCGGCCTCTTATTGTATAATCACGATGTCTATGTCAATGTCGTGGGCGGCTTTAGCCTGGACGAACCGGGCATCGATTTAGGGATGGCAGCGGCAGTTGCTTCCAGTTTCAAAGAGCGCCAAATCCCCCCCGATGTCGCCCTCATTGGTGAGGTTGGCCTATCGGGCGAGGTCCGTTCAGTCAGCCGGGTGGCGCTGCGGATACGTGAAGCAGCGAAATTAGGATTCCGTCGCTGTATTGTGCCAAAAGCTGGCACGCCTCTTGATATACTGAGCGACTGGACCCCATCCAAATCCAGTCACACGCATGATGCGGATGGAGTCGGCTCCGTTGGGGCAACGCAGCCCCACACAAAAGCCAACTCAGACGCGCCAGTGGAGGGGCGCCAGGGCATCGAACTGGTGCGGGTGGCAACGCTGGCTCAGGCACTGGACGCTGCGCTTGACTAGCCAGCGTATCATTAAAGAGCAGACGACTTTCATGGTAACACTGATTCAAACGCTTTTAGCAGCACGTAGTTTGAACAAGCGAACAGACTCAGAGGGGCGTAGGCGCCTATCAACTTACCGGAGCCAGATGACCTGGCGCATGGCGTTGACCGCACTTATCCATTGTTTATTGCTTGCCCCCTCTGACAGAACAGCACAGCAGGCGATACCGGAAGGAACGCGCTGGATGAGAAACCTATCCAGCATGGGAATCGTCGGCTATCTCGCCGGACAGATCGTGGCGTGGTGGGGGGGTTATCGGACGGAACCATCCCTGCGCTATCCATCTGGCTCCGCGGGGATGCAGAAGCTCTCGGAGGTTGCAACGCATGTCAGCATCATTCATCTCCCGTATCAGCGGGGCAATTGTTACCGCTGGTCTGGCTCTCGGCATCATGTGGGAGCAGGATCAGTGGCATTGGGGCTGGCCGATTGTCGTTGGGATTGCAGCAGGCTGCGCCCTGGTGTTTTTCATCATCACACCTTATATCACCATCTATCCCTATCGCTGGGTACGTGACGCCATCCGGCGCGCCTCAGCCGGTGATATTGTCGCCGCCACACTCGGCCTGATTGTGGGATTAATTATCGCCGCCCTGCTCACGTTTCCCTTCTCAGAGTTGACCTTCTTGAATCTCGGCAAAGTGCTGCCCTTCCTGGGGGCGCTGCTGTTTGGCTACCTGGGGGTTGCGACAGCCGTTTTACGTAAGCAAGACCTGGCGCACCTCTTCGGCGGCGTCTGGAGCATCCGCCAGCGGCGCGCCGCCGAGCGTGAGGAGCGCGACCGCGACCGCGATAGCCGCGACAGCCGCGACCTGGACAGCCGCGACCTGGAAGAGAGTGATGGTCGTCATCGGGACAGCGAGAGCCATGCCAAAAAGAATGGCAAGGTCTCCGACAAGATTCTGCTGGACACCAGCGCCATCATCGACGGACGGATCGCCGACATCAGCCAGACCGGCTTTGTGCATGGCACACTGCTGGTGCCCCGCTTTGTCCTCGAGGAGTTACAGCATATCGCCGACTCGGCGGATACCCTCCGCCGCAATCGTGGCCGACGTGGGCTGGACATCCTCAATCGGCTTCAGAAAGAGACTGACATTCCTGTTGAAATCTCCGACGCCGACATTGATGGCGTCATCGAAGTAGATGCCAAGCTGGTCAAAATGGCGCGCAACCTGCACTGCCCGATCATCACCAACGACTTTAACCTGAACCGCGTAGCCGAGCTTCAGGGCGTCAAAGTGCTGAACATCAACGAACTGGCAAACGCCGTCAAGCCTGTGCTGCTGCCCGGCGAAGAGATGCACGTCAAGATTATCCAGGAAGGCAAAGAACTCGGCCAGGGCGTGGGCTATCTTGACGACGGAACCATGATCGTCGTCGAGGGTGGGCGCCAGTATATGAACAACACCGTCGAAGTCACCGTCACGCGCGTGCTGCAAACGGTGGCGGGACGGATGATCTTTGCCCATCCCAAGGGAAGCGCGGCGAAGAAATAGCCAGGAGAGATGCGCGGGATGATCAGCAAGCGAGGACGCATCGCCGCCGTAATCGTTGCCGCAGGCAGCAGCCAGCGCATGCAGGGCATCAACAAGACCTGGGCTACGCTGGGCAATAAACCGCTGCTGGCGCACAGCATCTGCGTCTTCGAGCAATCCGGGCTGATTGATGATCTGGTCGTCGTGCTGGCCCACAATGCACTGGTCGAAGGCAAGCGCCTGCACGAGCGCGAGGGCTGGCGCACGCTGCGCGCCCTGACGCCTGGTGGCATGCGGCGACGCGACTCCGTGCTGGCAGGGCTAGAGGCGCTCTCACCCGCCCCAGATTATGTACTGATTCACGATGGCGCGCGCCCGTTCATTACCCCGACGCTCATCGAGCAGGGGCTGGCTGCTGCCCGTCGGCACGGCGCGGCAACCGCCGCCGTGCCGGTCAAAGACACGATCAAGCGCGCCGGGCCGGATGGGCTGGTGCTTGAAACACTTGACCGTGCCGCGCTCTGGGCGACCCAGACGCCGCAAGTCTTCGCCTATGACCTCATCCTCAGCGCGCACCGCAGCATCAACCCCGCCTGGGACGCCACAGACGACGCCGCGCTGGTCGAGCGCGCGGGTCATCCCGTTGCTGTCTTCATGGGCGCGTATGAGAACATCAAGATCACCACGCCCGATGATCTGCTGATTGCCGAGGCCACATTAAAGCGCCTGGCCCTGCCGAGGCAAAAAGAAGTGATATAATCCTCCATCCAGTAGGGAGCTTAGCAGAAACCGCGTGTAGCGCCGCCGTCCCTGGCGGCGCATCGCTGGGCCATTGGGAACGTGGCGCTTCAGTGGCAGCGTTCGCGCTGGGGCATCGATGCGCCAGCACGGAGGCGCAGCCTGGCAGCACAAGCGCAACACTGCTCTTGAACCAGCTTTGCTAGCAGCGAGGCGTATATTATGGCTATACGAATAGGGATCGGCTACGACGTACATGGCTTCGCCGAAGGGCGCGCGTTGATGCTCGGCGGCGTGGCGATCCCTCACTCGCATGGGCTGGCGGGCCATTCCGACGCCGACGTGCTGATTCACGCCATCGTCGATGCCCTGCTGGGCGCAACGGCGCTGGGCGACATCGGCAGCCATTTCCCCTCCAGCGACCCGCGCTGGAAAGATGTGCCCAGCAGCGCCTTCCTCACCTACACCCGCGACCTGCTGGCACAGCAGGGCTGGCGCATCGGCAACATCGATGCCGTCATCGTTGCCGAGCGTCCGAAAATGTCGCCGCATATTCCGGCCATGCGCGCCGAACTGGCCCGCCAGCTAGCCATCGATCTGGAGCAGATCAGCGTCAAGGCCACCACCACCGACGGCCTCGGCTTCACCGGGCGCGCCGAAGGCATCGGCTGCTGCGCCGTCGCCTTGATCGAGCAATGAATGCAATGCTCTTTCCTTGAAGCAATGTGGTACACTATTCAGAGGGTATCTGAGAAGCTCTGAACCCCACCGCTGCGCTTATACGCCTCCCACATGGCATGAGGATGGTCGTAATGAAAGTCTATAGACCAGAAAAACGCTGTTGCTCCTGTCGCAAGGGTCTCGAAGCTGGGGCATAAGACGACAGGCAGCAGGCAATAAGAGAACCCCCATCTGCTTTCGACACTGCTTTTCTACACGCCCCACTTCGCGGCCCGTCCCCTCCCTCCATCTGCTTTATCACACGCGCTCAGGCGCAGCATATGCCCTGCGCGCCACGCTTCGCACCAGAACTATACAAGGAGTGACTATGCTCATTCATAACACCGAATCGGGACGCGAAGAAGTCTTTGAACCCTACGGGCTGCCCGTCAAGATGTACGTCTGCGGCCTGACGCCCAAGAACGACCCGCACATCGGGCACGCGCGCAACTTTGTCTTGAACGATGTCATGCGGCGCTATCTGGAGTATCGCGGCTATCCCGTGCGCTACATCCAGAACTTCACCGACGTGGACGACAAGATCATCGCCGCAGGCATCCGCGAGGGCATCCCAGCGGCCCAGGCGGCCAGGCGCTATATCGACCAATACTTCGAGACTATCGACTCCATGAACGTACGCCACGCCGATCAATATACCTACGTCACCGAATACATGCCCAAGATCATCGCCATGATCCAACGCCTGGTCGAGACCGGCCATGCCTATCCATCGGGCGGCGATGTCTTCTACGCCGTCAATTCCTTCCCGCGCTATGGGCGGCTCTCGCACCAGACCGCAGAGGAACTGCTCGTCGCCGGGGCGCGCGTCGAGCCAGACCCCAAGAAGCGCGACCCGCGCGATTTCGCGCTCTGGAAGGCGGCCAAGCCCGGCGAACCCTCCTGGGAAAGCCCCTGGGGGCCGGGGCGCCCTGGCTGGCATATCGAATGCTCCACAATGGCGCTGGATACACTGGGCGCGCAGATCGACATTCACGGCGGCGGCAGCGACCTGATCTTTCCGCATCACGAGAATGAGATTGCCCAGAGCGAGGCGGCGACGGGTGTCGAGCCGTTTGCCAAATATTGGGTGCATGTCGGCATGTTGAATCTTGGCGAAGGCAAGATGGCTCATTCTGGCACATTCATCCCCCTCAAGGAGATGCTCAAGAAGTATCCCGCGCCAGTCATCCGCCTCTATCTGGTCAGCCATCACTACCGCGCGCCCATCGCGTACAGCGAAGAGGCGCTGGCAGCGGTTCAGCCGCGCTGGCAGCGGTACGTGGAGACGCGCGCCAATCTGCTGCGCCTGATTCGCCGCGCCGAGGAGACACAGGGCGCGCCAGGGGCAGCCGACGCTGCAACTGCGCAGGCGCCCGTCAGTCCTGCCGTCCCGCTGGACGAAGCGCGCGGGGCGTTTGTCGCTGCAATGGATGATGACTTCAACACCTCCGGCGGGCTGGCAGCCATCGACAACCTGCTGCGTCGGGTCAATGAGTACGCGGCAGGGGTGAGCGGCGCCGACCTTACGCCTGAAGGGCTGACAACCCTGCGCGCAGCCGTAGACTTCCTTGATGAACTGCTGACCGACGTGCTGGGTGTCCACATCGAGAGCGCCGGGCAGCAGATCGATCCCGCATTGCAGGCCGAGATCGAGGCGCTCATCGCCCAACGCAACGAAGCGCGCCGCTCAAAGCAATGGGCCGAGGCCGACCAGATACGCAAAGACCTGGAGGAGCGATTCAACGTCGTCTTGAAAGACCACACCCAGGAAACCACCTGGGAATTCATATCCTGAATGGTTCCCTGCCCCCAGATGCCTGGGGCTGCTATGTGGGCGCCAGGCATCTGGGAGCGTAGTAAGAGCAGAGAGGTCGGCGCTATGATTCCCACGCTGGTGACGTATACCTATCCACAGAATGGCGAGGCGGCGCTGCTGCGCATTCTGGCGCGCAAGTGGAGCGTCTTTCGCAACCAGCATCTGGTCGGCGACAATCGCCTGGTCTTGCGCGATACCAAACGGTCAGGGGTCATTATCGAATACTTTGAATGGCTGAGCGATGCGGAGATCAGGCGCGCCCACACACTCCCGGAGGTCAACGCCATCTGGGACGAGATGGACGCCGCAACCATCGGCGGGCGCTGGGAGGGCATCCAGATCGCCAACTACGAGCCAATCGAGATTCGCCTGACTACGCCTGAACGCAAGCCGCCATACCCAAAGCCGAATTGGGTCTAAGGAGCAATATGGCCGAGTACGTCTGGGGGCGCAATCCGGTCCTGGAGACGCTGCGCTCTGCGCGCCGCGTGCATCGGCTCCTGCTGGCCGAAGGCGCCCGCGACGCCGGGCTGGTGGATATTCTGCATGAGGCCGAGCGGCGGCGTGTCTCAGTTGAGTATGTGCCCCGCCGACGGCTGGATGAACTGACGCAGGGCGCGGTCCATCAGGGCTGTCTTGCTGCTGTCGCCCCGCGCGAGTACGCTTCGGTGGAGGAGATGCTGGCGCTGGCCGCTCAGCGCAGCGAGGCGCCCCTGCTGCTCATCCTCGATTCCATTCAAGACATCCAGAACCTCGGTTCGCTGCTGCGCACGGCTGAGGCCGTCGGCGCGCATGGCGTCATTCTCCCCGAACATCGCGCCGCCGGGCTGACACCCGCCGTCGGTAAAAGCTCCGCTGGAGCGGTGGAACACCTGCTGGTGGCACACGTCACCAATCTGACACGCACAGTGGACGACCTGAAAAAAGCGGGCGTCTGGGTCGTGGGATTGGCGGGGGAAGCCGCGCAGGATTACGACCGTGTTGACCTGGATCGCCCGCTCGCGCTGGTTGTCGGCAACGAGGGCAAGGGCATCGGGCGTCTGGTGCGCGAACACTGCGATTTTCTGGTGCGCCTGCCCATGCGCGGCAAGGTCAACTCGCTCAACGCCGCCGTCGCAGGCTCCATCGTCCTCTATGCCGCCTGGCGCCAGCGCGAGAAATGAGCCAGCAAGCGCAAACTATTTTTGAGGCCAATCTAGCACGTTAATGGTAATAACGGTCTTTGTAGAAGGCTGATTGCTGCTGCTGGTCGAATCTGCTGTCACCCAGAGGACCGACGTTGGCGAGACGGAGAGCGCAAGAGGATTGTTGATATACGCATTCAATGGCTGGGCATGGTCATTCGCCACATCGTAGAGATAGAAATTACCGCCGCTATCCTGCACAACCACAAAGGTTGCACCCGCCTGTGGGGCTGCAATGAGTGTGTTCGTTCCGAGCGGAGCGGTTTTGGAGCCAGTATCAAGATCGGGCCGACCATCCTGGCTCTCACTCCAGAGGATACCCACTACCTGGCTCGCCGGTCCATTCCCGCCCCCTGGTGTCACCGTCCCTGTGGCTGTCGGTGTTGGAGAGGTCGCTGGCTGCCCGGCGGCCTGGGTCGAGCCATCTTGCGAGGGTGGCTCTTCCAGCCAGAGCAGCTTCCCAGCCACAATCATAGGTGAGAAGGAAACATCGTTCGTCGTGACAGGTTGAGGAGCAGCATCAGGCGCACCCGGCTGGAAACGGACAATATTGCCATGCAATGTACCATCAGGGTCTTGCCATTGATCCACCCAGTAATCGGTCGTCCCATCAGTCGCGGGATCGGTAATCAGGTGGTCAGGCTGGTGCGCGGTTGCCACAATCGCCCGTGCCCCAGCGCCTCCCTGACTGAGATCAAGCGACACGAGCTGCCCACGCCCACTGGTCAGTTCTTCAGCCAGCAACACAGTCGCGCCGGAGGTAGCAACGCCATGCAGCGCCGCCACCCCACCATCTTGCCCGACAGCATTCCCCTGAAGCAACCTCACCGTCGAAGCCGCGCCTGGCAGGGCTGGAGATAGCTCGGTGGCGTCGAGTTCCCAGTGATTGCCAGCCCCTTGAGTGCCCTGCGCCCAGAGGAGCCAATTGCGCGCCCAGCCCTCCAGGGTCAGCGGTCCAGCAACCGGCGCCGACAGGAGCGACGCGCTCTTGCCGGTCTGGCGGTTGAGTTCCTCAAGCATCCACTGACCACTCGCGTTATGCGCCGCATAGATTACATACTGCCCATCGGTACTAGCCGCAGCAGCAGATACGAGCGGATAGGTCAGATCAACCGAGGAATAGACAGAGGTAAAGAAAGGGTGACAATTACTCACGCAAGTTGTATTACCCGTAGAGCTTATGGGGTTAGGGCTGTGCAACAACTGGAACAAGGCGAGACTCAACCCGACAGCAAAGATCAGGAATGTAGCGGCCAGCGCCGCCCCATAACGCAACGCGAAGCTTGATGTCGTCCCCATCTGGCGGCGCAGCGGCACCACACGCGCCCGGCGTTCGGCCACCGCCCGGCGCAGCGCCGGGAGATGCGCAACGTTCGTCATGCCAGGCACCACCACCGTCTCAGGTTTCCTCTGCGCCACCCGCTCACGTTCAGGGGCCTGGTTCTCCTCCGCGCGTACAGCGGCCATCACGCGGGCATAGAAATCAGGAGGGGCAGCAATCTCAGGAAGGGCTTGCAGCGCCTCGCCGACATGGCGAAAGCCATCAGCAAGCGCCCGACACTCCGCACATTCCAGCAGATGCGCTTGCAGATCGGCGTCTTCCCCTGGAGAGCGATCATCTCGCCGATAGGCAGCTAAAAGCTGCCGAGCCTGCCTGCACGTCATGGACCCTCCACCTCCTGCTGATAGAGCGCAATAAATCGCTCGCGCGCGCGCATCAACCGCATCTTGACCGCCGATGGGCTAATTTTGAGGACATCCGCGATCTCATTGCACGAGAAGCCCTCGTGTTCATATAAGAGCAAGCAGGTTGCGTACTTCACAGGTAGTTTACTCAAAACCTTATCTACAATCTCACGATCAGCCACGCGCTGCTCAAAGCGACCGCCGTTATAGCTGCCGCCATCGTAGAGGCTCGCCGCCCCAGAGAACCCTTCCTCAGCGCCACCGCCCCCAGATTCACCAGAGAGGTTGCCTACCCCAGCCCCCACGCCGCGATCTTCATTAAAGAGTGAAAGCGGCAGCCAGGCGATCAATCGCTTGCGCCGCAACGCATCTGTTGCTGTATTCGCTGCAATACGATAAAGCCAGGCCGAGAGCGCGCCAGAGTGAATCTTCGTGCCACCAGCCAGCGCTTTATACGCCTTGACAAAGACATCCTGCGATAAATCGCATGCCTGCTCACGATTGCCGACAAGCCGATACACAAAGTTGATGATCGACGTTTGGTAGCGTTGGAACAGCCATTCAAAATGTGAGAGATCGATCAGGTCGTCCCCTGATACAACAGCCGCTTCTTCCTCCCCAGCAGCCGTTTCCACCCCTTGCTCATCCTCATCGCTCTCCTCATCGGCGGACTCAGCATCAACCAGGCCAATTTCACCGTGTAGCCGACCATTCCCCGGCTCCGCTGATTCCTCACAGCTATCTCGCCCCGCATCCTCTGTCGCTGCCTCCAGCAGTTCTGGCTGCGCCATCTCTGCCTCTCTCGCATTGTCGCCACCAACCGCACGAGCGGCCAATGTACTGCCCAGTTCAGGCGGACACATTCCAGCATTAGATGCCGTCTGAGCTTGCGATCCCTCAGGAGGCTTGTCAGCATCGTTCAAGTTGAAGAGACGAATAAAAGTCCCCATCGGTTACACCTATGACGGTGAATTCCGCCATGCCCCTCAAACCCCTTCCTCTCCCATACAACAATTCTCGTCTACGTTCCCTGTTAAAGCATACCCGCATCTTCCACATCTGCCTATGGCGAGGCTCACATTCCCCTGGATATGCTGGGCCAGGGCACGCCCGGCTCTCTGGCAACAGAATTATTGTCGCACAATTGGGACCGTTTGCCAACGTAGCGGCCCCTCCTTTGACTACTGAGCCGTCAGCAAAAGTGGCCCTGGACACCCACTCTTTCTCCGTTGGCACCAGTCTGTTCCTTATGCTATACTTTGTATAGCAAGGCGAGCCTCCCTGCTCGCCACGCAAACCTCAAAGGAGAAGAGACACCCTATGACCGACAAGCAGGATGCCCAGCAAGTCATCCGCATGTATTCGACCAACTGGTGCGGCGATTGCCGACGCTCAAAGCGTTTTTTGCAGGAGCATCGGATTCCATTTGAAGAGATCAATATCGAACATGACCCCAAAGCTGCCGAGATAGTCATCAAGCTAAACCGGGGAGCGCGCAGCGTTCCGACGATCATCTTCCCTGATGGCAGCGTGCTGGTTGAGCCATCCAATCTGGCCCTGGCAAACAAGCTGGGCGTCAAGCTCTAGACGATTCGCCATACACAGGTCGCTCTTGCGCGCCAACCTCAGCCGTGTTATGCTTGCGCCCGGTAGCGGATAGTGGGAGAGACGTGCACTGGAGGATTGACGGTCCCCACAAGATCGGCAGGAACTCTGGACCAGCGTTCCACCGCACGCTGCCCTACTAAGGAAGGAGTGCAAGTCATGTTCTGCCGACGATGTGGCGCGCAGATTCCCGACGATTCCGCCTTCTGCGCGCGCTGTGGTACTCCCGTTGCCCTCACCAGCTCGCCTGGCAGCCCACCCACACTGAGTGAGCAATTTGTTCCGCCACCACCAGGCGAGCAATTTACCCTACCACCCTGGCATGGCGCGCCGCCGCAGACTGGCGGAATATCCCCTGGCGGTCCAGGAGCATACGGGCCGCCCCCACCTCCGCGCCCACCCAGGCGGGCGCGCCTTTTCGGTCCGTCCGCCCAGCCAGGCGCGTCGCTCACGCCGCGCAACGGCGTGCAAAGCCAGTTTTTCCGCCGATTGCGGCCTCGAATGGCAAGCAGCATCTGGTTTGGAGCCATCGCAGGCGCAGTCTTCGCCTTTGGGCTGGCGCTGCTGCTGAGCCTGGTCTTCAGCCTGACGCTGGGGGCCACGCTCGACCAGAGTTCCTTTGGCCCATTGACAAGCAGCACAGTGTTGGGCACAAGCCAGCTTGGTCTGCATACCGGCAATCCGCTCTCATTCTACTCGAATCCCTTCCTTCTGCTGGACTACGCCCATCGCAGCACTATCGATCTCACGATCAGCGCCACGATCAGCGAACTGAGTGTTCTCGGCGGGAGCCTGAACGTTTCGGGGTCCGTCACCCCACCCGTGACCCTGCTGCTCATTATTCCCGCCGTCAGCCTGATCCTCGGTGGCTATCTGGCAGCATCAACCAATTATGGCGCGCGGCGCCTCTTCAGCGTCATGCGAGGCGCCTCGGTCTGTGTGATCTACGCGCTCCTGCTCCTCATCATCAGTTTTTTTACCTCCACCAGCACAACAATTACCAGTGGTAGCAGCAACAGCGGCGTCTCATTGGGCTTGAAATTCAGCCCCGATACGCTCTCTGTGTTGCTCTATGGACTGCTCTGGGGGATCGTCTTTGGCGCGCTGGGTGGCTACCTGCAAAGCCGCTCTATTCCACGCGCCAGCCGCGCAGGGCCAGGGAACCGGGCATGGGCACGCCTTCGCGGAGCGATGGTTGGATCAAGCGTAGCCTTAAGCGTGCATTTTGCCGTCTGCTTGCTTGTGGTCGTCGGACTATACACACTCGCCCAGGTAGGGGGACCAGCCCTGCACGGCGAAGGCACTCCGCCGCTTTCAGGAGTTTTTGGCTCATCCACTACTTCACCCTGCATTGTTTCTTTACAGCAGCCCGATGCAGGAACACAACCCATTCTCCAAAATGACTTTTCGACCCACGTTTCATTTGCCATCAGCAGTCCCAGCCTGGCAATCTGGGTCATGCCCCTCTCGATGGGCGCGCCCCTCCAATTCAGCCTTGCCGGAGTCGGCACGAACACCGGCTTCAGCATCGGGCTGTTGGGCGCAGGCTGCGGACCAGGCGCAGCGGGCGCTATCTTTTATTTCCTGTTGCTCTTTCCGGCGATCACCACGTTCCTGGGGGGATGGTCTGCCGCGCGCGCTGCGCAGCCCAGAACCACCGGGGAAGCCGCAGGAGTAGGAATACTGATGGCCGCTGCGTTCACCCTCCTGCTGCTCATCGGCGCCTTCCTGGCAACGCTCAGCGTCTCCTACAGCCTGAGCATCCTCGGCTCAGGTGACGTAAGCCTTGGTCCCTCGTTCTCAGGCACGCTCCTGGCAGGCTTGCTCTTTGGCGCTGTGCTAGGGATTGCAGGCAGCCTTGTCGGGCGTCCGCGCAACCTACCTCCGTTACAACCAGCCTTTCCCGTCGGATCACCTGCGGCGTCTGGCGCCTGGCCCGCAGCAGCCTATCAGTCAATACAGCCCAGCAAGCCGATCACGCCAACTGTTGGCTATCAGCCAGCAC
>JBJKSJ010000192.1:0-3213 GCA_046704085.1 Ktedonobacterales bacterium
CGACCCCATTCAAGATCAGCCGGGTGAAGTAAAAGAGTTCGCGTGAATATTGGGTGATCAGCGCTTCCAGGCTTCTTGGATTGCGCGCGCGTAGTCCCGCAACCAGTTGTTCTTCCGTGAGCCAAAGCTCTTGCGCCATGCCCCCTCCCCCTGGATGGTTGTGGCCGCGCCTGCGGCGGCGTCCGCTGCCGCTGCCGGGGCGTTGGCCCGCGATCCAATGGAGTACGGTTGGTTGTTCTGGCAGTTGGAGTAGCTGAGCAGCAGCTATTTCCCTCGCTCAGCGATCTCTTCCCTACGTTATACGCCATTCTACCAGAAAACTCACGCCGTTTTGGAGGGTTTCCTGTTTGGTCACGACAAGAAACAGGCTATAGCCTCGCCAGCCCGTCGGCGCTCTCTGTATGTGCCAGGGCTGACGCTACCAGGTTCCCCAGGTTCAGCAGCGTGCGCAGGTCTGGCGTCTCGAACGGGGCATGGCGCGCCAGGGTGATCACGCCCCAGAGTTGCTCCTGGGCCACCAGTGGGACGGCCAGGAGCGCCAGTTCTTGCTTCGCCAGCAGCCAGTCTGTCACCGGGCCAACAAAGGCGCGGGAGCCAGCGGAGTGCAAGAGGGGACGGCGCTGCTGCGCGACCCAGGCCGTGACCGACTGCGGATCATCGATGCTGATGCGCCGCTCTGCAAGGCGGGCGCTCTGGACGCCCAGCCCGGCCACCCCAAGCAGATCGTGGGTATTGGCCTCGTAGCTAAAGATGATGGCTTCCTTGCAGGGGAGCAGCCGCTGAATCCCGGCGGTGGCAAGGCGCATGATCTGGCGGGCGTCCCTGGTGTTGCTCAGCGCCCGCGCGACCTCCAGTAATGTGGAAAGGCTCTGGGTCTGCTGGAACGCCGCTTCCTGATAACGCCCCTGAAGAATGGCGATGGCGGCCAGGTCCGCCAGCATCTCCAGGAGCTTGACGTGCGTTCTGCGGAAGGCGGCAGGCACAGGGGTAGAGAGCATCAACGTGCCCAGGGCTTCCTGGCCGGCCAGCAGCGGCACGCAGAGGACCGAGCCATCCGAGACAGCGTCAGGAACCTGCATGCGCGGATCGGTTGCCGCTTGCTCGACGATGGCGGGCGTCCGATGATGCAGCGTCCAGCGGGCAATGGCGGCATATTCAGGCGGCAGCAACTCGCGCGGTTGAGGCGCGTCGGGAAGGAACACCACCATAGGAACCAGCAACTTCTTGGTCGGATCAACTACCATCAGTGAACCAGCCCTCGCGCCCACGAGCGCGACAGCATTCGCCACCAGCCGCTGAAAGCCCTCTTCCAGTTCTCTGGCCGCCTTGTTGACCAGCGTGCTGGAAGTCGTTACGCGCCTGGCTTCCCCAGTCGCCTGCCCCCCGTCTGCCTGGCTCATGAGCGCTGCTCCCCTTTCGCTGCTCCGATGTCACGTGCTGGAGTATAGCAAAGAGGGGCAGATGTGTCAAGTGCGCGCTGCGATTGGCAGACGACGACTCCGCCTGTACTGGGCCAATGTATCGAGCGAGAGAGCAAAGAGCGAGCAGGCTCAATGAGGATGGAGGTCTTGATAAGACCATAGAAGTGTGGGAATATTCAAAGTGGTCTGAAAGCCTGCTGAATGGAGGTCGTCCCCCATGGGACTTAGGACTAGCCAGGCTCCGACTTGGGTAGCCAGGGCGATAGACACCCTGGTTTATTTCATACCTCAATCACCAGCGCCGCCCGCGCCAGGCGTTTCAGATGGGGCGCTGTTCTAGCGGCCCTTTCGGGTGGTCTTCTCCAGTTCTTCCAGCTTTTGCTCGATGGCTTCCTGGTGCAACTGTTCAATCAAGATGCACACCACCAGGAAGAACCTTCCCTCGGTGTCGATGCAGGTCTCATCCACAAAGCAGCAGAGATTTTTCATGCTGCCAGTATACTCCACTCATCTGGAAGCGCAGCGTTATGCGGGGGCGCTCTCTGGCTGGGCAGGAGCCTCAGAGGCGGCGGCGGCTTCTGCCGATTCGGCCTGGTCTTCCTTCTTAGGCAGGTAACGTTCGGCGTGGCCCAGCGCCGTGAACGAGAAGGCTAGCGGAATCAGGAACGCCAGCACGCCAATGGCCGCGTAGACCAGATAGACGTTGGACTCGCCCGTCCACTGGATGACCAGGCCGCCCAGGAACGCGCCCAGCGGGATGGCCGACCAGGCCAGCACGCCAGCGATGCTCAGCACCCGGCCCAGCAGGTGATTGGGCACAATCGCCTGGCGCAGACTGCCGGTATTGATGTTGAAGAGAATGCCCAGCCCGTTGCAGAGCGCCCAGAGCGGTAGGGCCACCCAATACCAGGGCGTGAAGGCGAAGGCCACCAGCAGCAGCCCGTTTGCCATCAGCGCGCCCAGGGCCACCTTGCTGAACGACCAGCGTTTGCGCAGCAGTCCTGCCGCCAGCGAGAGAACGACGACGCCGACACTCTCGGCGGAGTAGAGCAGGCTGATCTGGGAGCCGCTGGCCTGATAGCGCACGACGGCAAACAGCACCAGTTCCGCGCCAGTGGTGGTGTAGACGAAGTTGACCAGCGACATCATCGCCGAGATGTTGCGCAGGACGGGGTGATGCAGGACATAGCTCAGACCCTCGGCAATATCGTGGCGGATGCTCTTCTTCTCGCGCTTTTCGGCGGTGTTGAAGCTCTTGCGGATGAGCGAGAGTGTGCAGGCCGAGACGAAGAACGAGGCGGCATCGATGAACATCAGCGATGGCAAGGGCAGGATAAAGAGCAGCGCGCCCGCGAGGATCGGGCCGACGATGGCGGCGGCAGAGAAACTGGCCTGGATGCGCCCGTTGGCGGTGACCAGATCGTCGCCGCTGACCAGGCTGGGGATGGCGGCGAACTGCCCGGCCTGGAAGAAGATATTCAGCGTGGAGGCGACAAAGCTGACGCCGTAAATCCAGGCGACCAGGGCCGGCTTGGGGAAGCCCAAGAAATAGACGACGGGGATCGAGGCGACCGAGGCCGCCAGCAGGATGTCGGTGACGATCATCATGCGCTTGCGGTTCAGCCGGTCGGCCCAGGCGCCGATAATCAGGCCAAAGAAGAGATAAGGCAGCATGGCTGTTGCGGTGGTGATCGCCAGGTTGAGCGGCGAGCCGGTGAGTCGGAAAACCAGCAGCGGCAGGGCAAATTGGGTGAAAGAACTCCCCAGGTTGGAGATCGTTTCCCCGCTCCAG
>JBJKSJ010000193.1:0-6877 GCA_046704085.1 Ktedonobacterales bacterium
CCTCAGCGACCGGCTCTTGATCACGACGACCCAGGGGCAACGAGAAGAACGCCTGCTCCCATCCGAGGAGGAGTATCGCCAGGCGCTGGCAGAGTTGTTTGGGGTGGTGGTCTAGGCGGCGCATCGCCTGTACCGCCGCCGTCCCTGGCGGTGAACCGTTGGGCTGTGAGCAGCGCGCCATCAGTCGCTCACGCCCCTGCGTAGCGCCGTCGTCCCGACGGCAGGAGTGGGGTCTGGCGCTTGCGCGAACGTTCGCTCCCGGCGCCAACGCTGGGTGACAAAGAATACCGACGTGAGAGAAGGATCGCGTATGAGCGCAGCAGAACTTGAGCAACTGATTGCCGAAGGCGAGGCGCTGATCAAGCAAGAACGCTATGAGGACGCGCTGGCGGTGTTCGAGCGCGCTATTGCATTAAAACCAGACTATGCACTTGCCCACTATAATAAGGGCAATGCACTGTTCGCCCTCAAGCGTTATCAGGAAGCGGTAGCCGCCTATGGGCAGGCGATTGCCTTTGCTGATAGCTTCCCGGCTGCCTGGAGTAATAAGGGCAATACGCTAACCACCTTGAAGCGATACGAGGAGGCACTGACTGCCTTAGAGCATGCTCTGGCTCTTGATCCTGAAAGGGCGAGTGTTGTCTGGAACAACAAAGGAAGGGCGCTTTTTTATCTGAAACGCTACGAGGAGGCGCTGGCCGCCTATGAGCAGGCGATTCAGCTTGCCCCTGACGAGGGATTGGCTTACTCAGGGAAGAGCATTGTGCTGGCCCGCCTGAAGCGGTATGCTGAGGCGTTCGAAGTTATTGAGCAGGCTATGCAGCTTGAGCCTGATAATCTAGACTTCTACAAAGTCAAAGTCTTCATCCTTGGGAGGCTCAGAAGATATAAGGAAGGATTCAAGCTCATCAAGCTTGCCGCCGAGAAGTTCGATCAGCAGACAAAACGTAGGGCGTCAACTTGAAACTGGTGCTGTTGTTGCTGTGAGAAGAGGAGGGAAGTCACTATGGCCTGGCAAACGACCATGCGCCGCGTGTTGGTGTTTCTGGTTGGTTCCGTTGAGAGCAATCGCCTGGAGGGAGGGCCAGTTGTGGAGGAGCAGCCTGGGCAGGCAAAGCTGAGCGCCGCTGGCGCGCCAGTCCCGCAGGGACTTCCTGGCCGAAGGCCCGTAGCGGCGAATTCATTCGCCGAACCAGCCGCCCAGCCGGTGCGCGAGGAGATGGCCCTGGCGGCGCAAGAGCCGCCGATGACCCAGGAAGACTGGTATTGGGGCCGGACGACCGCCGGAACCGAGGAAGACTACCTCTGGCGGCGGCTCTCCGATAACTGGTATATGCGGGACGTACAACCAGGCGTTTTTCTTGAAATACTGAACGACTGCTACGAGGCGTACAACGCCAACCCGCTGGCGTCCAGCATCGTCGAGATGATCACCAACTTCACGCTGGGGCGCGGCCTGGTCGTCTCCGCCGCCAACCGCCGCGTGCAGCGTCTGCTGGATGCCTTCTGGCGCGACCCCGATAACCATATGGACGAGCGCATCTACACGATCAGCACGGAACTCAGCATCTATGGCGAGCAGTTTATCCGCTTCTTCGTCAATCCCATCGATGGCAGCGTCAAGATCGGGCAGATCGATCCCAGCACCATTGACGAGATCGAGACCGACCCCGACAACATCGAAAAGCCGCTGCGCTTCCATCAGCGGCCCGTCGGCCCATCGGCCACCGTGCCGGGCGATCCCTCGCCCACGCAGCGCGGCGTGCTGGATACCGAGGGGCGCTGGTTCGAGGCCAGGCGCGAAGTGGCGCAGTTCGCCATCCACAAAGTTTCTAATGCGAAACGGGGCCGGTCTGATCTGGCGACGCTGCTGCCCTGGCTGCGCCGCTACAAAGACTGGCTGACCGACCGCGTGCGCCTGAACAAATACAAGACGGCCTTTCTCTGGGATGTGAAGCTGATGGGCGCCGATGCCAAGGCCATCGACCTGAAGCGCATGCAGTACGCCTATCCGCCGGAGCCAGGCAGCGTCATCATCCACAACGAATCCGAGGTCTGGTCGGCGGTCAAGCCAGAGGTCAACGCCAGCGATGTCGAATCAGACGGGCGAGCAATCAAGCTAATGATACTGGCTGGTTGCGGAATACCAGAACACTACCTATCAGATGGCGGCAACGCCAATCGCGCCACCGCTGCCGAGATGAGCCTGCCCACGCTGCTCAAGTTCCAGCGCCGCCAGCAGGTGATCGAGTACATCCTGCGGACGATTCTGGACCGCGTGATCCTGGAGGCCAGGCGCGCGGGCACGCTGTCCGCAGGCGTAGACGCCGCCTATACGATCACCTTCCCAGAACTGAAGATTGGCGATAATCTGGCGCTGGCGCAGGCGACGGCCACGATGGTCAGCGCGCTGACCGACGCCAAAGCACAGGGCTGGGTCAGCGACGACACCGCCATGCGCCTGCTCTTCCAGTTCGCGGGCGAAGAGATTGATGTGCATGCCGAGCGCGAGAAGATCAAGGGATGAGATGATGCGGTGGGCAAGTTTCAGGAAACCCGCTCTACACCGTCGGGTGTAATCTCATAGACCTTGTTACTCAGGTCTTGCCCGGCTAAGTTAGTCAATACGCTGAGAACGACTTCTATAAGTTCAGGAGTGCTGGTCTTTCCTGGCAGGCGCAGCCTGATAATCCCGGCATGCGGTGGAGGAAATTCCTGCGCTTTGAGGAAGTCTTTGTCGCGGGTAATGATTACCTGGCGCTCTGCTCGCGCATGGCGGAAGATGACGGGATCAGGCTTACTCGCAAGTTCAGGATCATCAAGAGCAGATACGGCAGGGTATCCTGCCGTATCCAGGGCTTTCGCCAGCTTTGTGGTCAAATTTGCATCCACCAGAAAAGACCAGTTGGAGCTTTTAGGGGTGCTGGACATCAAGCGCCTCGACGTGTTGCCCCGCTTCTATTGCTCCCTCCTCCAGCGCCTCTAGCTTTGTGGCCGCGTAATCCAGGGCCGTGCGAACCTGCGCTTCATTCAGGTGATATTCTTCAAGGAGGTCTTTTCTATCCATCCCACCAGCCATGAGGGCAATGACCAGCGAGACCGGAATGCGTGTACCCTTAATCATCGGCTTGCCGCCTCCTGTCTCCGGGTCGGAGGTCACGCCGGGGAATATCTCAATGGCTGCCATCGCTCGCCTCCTTTGCCTGTAGTAGCGCGATTGGGGTAGAGAGAAAGTCACTATGCTTCTCTCTACAGTCTAGCACCGCGCCTGGCAGGGCGTCAAACCAGCCTACCCGCAGGCGGCAACATACCCGGCTTGTTCGGTCCCTTTCTGCAAGGTCAGGGTCACGGGCTGTTGACCATGCTGCCCGCTGAGCGTGAATATCCCGTTCAGGTACGTGCCCGACAGATTCACCGGCGTATTGGCGATGGTCAGCGTCATGCTGACGACAGAGGCGTCTAGCTTCATGGCCGTGCCAGAAAGCTGGTAGCCTGGGCCGTTCTTGCATGCCTGGGCTGTCGCTGGCTTGAAGTTCACCACCAGCGGGTCGAGCGTGCCGGGATCGGAGGCCACGTAGTGGATGTTATGAAAGCCAACCGATCCAATCTGGAGGTTGACCAGCACGCCTTGCTTTGCGGCGCCCATGCTCAGAACGCCCGACCAGTCCCCGGTGAAGGTTGCGGTATAGTACAGGAAGAGGCCGCCATAGATCGCCGCCGCCAGCAGGACCAGCGTAAACACAAAGCGCAGCGGATTGAAATGGGGCTGCTGCCTGCGATACTGGCGCGCGCCTCCCTGGTAGGGCCGGGGGCCGGCGCCAGCGCCGCCCAGCACGTCCCGCTCCATGTTTTCGATCCCGCCAGTCGCGCGGTGAATCAGGCGGCGAATGATATGTTCCACCGCCGCGCCGACCAGGATAATCAGCGCCAGCCCGATCAAGCCAATGAAGAAAAAGAGCGGATGACCCGTCGTGATGCCATAGACCAGCGCGCCAATCAGCAGCAAGACAACAATCAGCGTCGCAGCCAGGCACCCGCCGATCCAACCCACCAGCGATCTGGTGCGGCTTCTGGGAGCCTTCGGCGGAGGGGCAGCCTGCGGAGACATGGTTGATGGAGCATAAGCCGGAGGAGTGGACCCTGGCGTATAGCCTGGCATGCTCCCCTGCGTGGCGACAGGTGGCATTGAAGAGGCCGCTGACGACGCCTCTGCCCGCGTGCCGCATGATGGACAAAACGCGGCCCCAGGAGCCAGCGGCTGGCCGCAGTTGGTACAAAAGCCTGACTGCATGGTTGTTTCCTCTCCAGGTAATAGCGCCCTTCAGAATACTATGCAGTCTAGCATTGCGCCTTGTAGCCTGTCAATCACTCTCCCCTGATGAGCTTTGTCCCTTTCGTGTCATCTGAAACGCTTACTCCTGCGGCAGATGATAGGGGTTGATAGGAGGCTGGTTCAAGCGCCATGAGCATGCTCATGTATTCCCACTGCTCCATGCGCTGGTCTCCATTCTGCAACGTATCCAGACAGGGATGGTTGGGATTGCGGTGAGTTGATGGCACTCCTGTCCCTGCTCTCGTATCCCTCACAGCAAGCGTCCGCAGTGAATGCTACCTGGATAGGCGACTGGTTGATTGACCATCCCTGAGTCTGGCCCCTCACAAGCATAGCAGAAAGGATCGTGTTTTTCTATGGGATTTGACCAGTACCATGAGCCAGCCAATGAACTGCCAGAACAGGCGCGCACCTTTGCCCGGATGATTGCCTCGCTCACGGAGGAGTCCCAGGCGATTGGCTGGTATCAACAGCGCCTGGCGCTGGAAACCGATGCCAGCGCGCGGGCGGTTATGGAGGATTCGCAGCAGGAAGAGTTTTTGCATTTTGCGATGGACCTGGAGTTTTTGAGCCGCCGCCTGCCTCAGTGGCGCGTCGCGCTGCAACAGGTCCTCTTCAAACCGGGCGATATTGTTGAAAACAAGGAGCGTGGCGAGGAACAGGTCGATCAGGCGCCACGCCGCCCGCAGTGAGCGCCACGTCGCTCCCCTCTTTGGCGCGGGATCGCTGGTGAGAGCGCCAGCCTCCGTGCTGGCGCAGCCCTGTGCCGCCAGGCAGGCGGCGCTACGAGCAAGAGTCAGCGAGATGGGATATACATCTTCTCACTCCTGCGGCAGATTGTACGGGGCGATAGGAGGCTTGCGGCGCTTGAAGGTGGCGAACAGGCGCGTCGCATCGAGCGTGACAGTGCCAAAGTACAGCTTGCCATCATAATCAATGGGGACTATCGCCACAAGCTCCCAGCCCGCCGGGGACCAGTAGTTGAGGATGGCATCCAGGCCAAACACCTGGCTGCCATCGCCCTGCCTCATCACGTATTGGTTGTCTTCGGCGCTAATCACAATACTCATGTATTCCCACAGGTCCATGTGGTCTGTCCTTCCTTTGGCAGAACCAGGGCAGGCGCAGCTTTCCCTGTAGCGCCGCCTTCCAGGCGGCAGGGGTGGGGTCTGGCGCGCACATCCCAGCACCCCGGCGATGCGCCGCCAGGGACGGAGGCGCTACACGCGGAACGCCATTGGCTAATAGCCGCGCATCTGGCGCTCCAGCGCGTCAACGGCGTCTTTGGCTTCTTTCAAGCCAAGGCCCGTTTGTTCGCGGTAGGCTTTGATGGCCCCGATCTTATTGCCTTCCCTGATGAGCCTGGCTATCTCGTCATTGATTTGCTGTGTCGTGGGAATCTGTTCAGGGTCGAAGCCAAGATGCCTGAGCAGAAAATCCACCTTCGCTTCCAGGCGCGCCAGGCGCATTTCGGAGTAGTCGCCAAGGGAGAACGCGCAGCACAGCGCCAGCGCGCCGGTCAAGAGAAGCGTGCGTTTCAACATGATCGCTATCCTTTCATAGATGCGGTTCTTTCCAGGCGGTCAGGTTCTCGTCCCAGCCCGCGCAGGCGGGCTTGGCGGCGCGGGCGCGCGAGCGCAGCAAGAGTGCGGACGCCCAGCGCTGGACGGCGCGAGGCGCAGCCTTCAGGCGCGGCCTTCAGGCGCTAGCGTTTCTACGCGCTCGCCCGCGCGATAGACCTGCTTGCCCTTGCTGGTAAAGACGGTCACGGTCCCGCGTCCCTGCGCTGTCCAGTCCTGGCCGGAGCCGACCAGCCCCGTCGAGCCATCCACGCCGACAACGGTGGTCTGACTGCTCGCCAGTCGTCCCAGGTTCGTAAACATCCCAGGCAACTCGTTGAAGTGCGGGATGATCGCCAGGCCGGGGGCCAGACCCAGCGCGGGGACCGTCCGCCAGAGCCGGGGGAAATCGAGCATGCGGTCAGCCAGCGCCATTGCCCCGGCGGAGCAGCCCGCCACGACGCCACCCGCCGCAAAGACGCCCGCGATGGCCCGCCAGCAGGCTGTGTCGCGCAAGGTGGCGACGAGATACTGCGGCTTGCCGCCGGAGAGATAGACAAAGTTCGCGGCGGCAATCTGCGCGGCCAGCGCCTCCGATTCGGCGTCGGCGCGCGTCAGCAGCATGGCGGCTTCGACGCTCGCGCCGAGTCTGGTAAAATGCTCGACGCCCATCCTGGCCCAGCGTTCCGGCACGCCCGGCCCATCCGGCGCGGAGGCTGTCGGCAGCACGACGACGCGCGGCCCTTCTTGTAGTCGTTCGATCAGCAGGCGATCCAGCGGTTCAATTGACGCCAGGAACTCGCCCGCGCCTACCAGCGCCAACGTCCCCTGCGAAGGTAGATTCATGTGTTGTTCTCCAAAGCCAGAAAGGTGATGAGTTGCGTCCTGCCAGGCGGCTTACTACTATTTCCCTTTTTCGTCAGGCAGTCTTCCGTCCTAACCCGCGCAGGCAGGCTTTGTGGCGCCGCCCAGCGCCGTCCAGCCC
>JBJKSJ010000194.1:0-20405 GCA_046704085.1 Ktedonobacterales bacterium
CCAGATAGCTTCTTTGAGCGCGTCCAGGCTGGCGTCATCGAGAATCGAGACGCCGACAATAGGCAGGTCGGGCACAGCAGCGTGCAGAGCGGCCAGCGTTCCATCGCTGGCCTCGTCGATCTTGGTCGCGGCCAGCAGCGCGGGCGGGTCAATCCCGGCCCTGGCGACCTCCGCGCGCACGGCCAGCAGGCCGTGCAGCGGCGCGGTCACATCCTGGCAGTAGACGATGGCGTCGGCGCCGCGCAGCACGCCGAGCAAGGCGCGCCCGCCGCCGCGATCTTCCGCCGCGCCTGCGATCAGACCGGGGATTTCAACCAGTTGCACCAGCACCCCGCCGATACGTGTCAGCGCCGGGACCGGGCGCAGGGTGGTAAAGGCGTAGGCGCCGATCTTGATCTGCACATGCGAAAGCGAGTGCAGCAGCGATGATTTGCCCGCGTTGGGCGCGCCGACCAGGGCCACCTGCGCAGCCCCCTCGCGGCGGACGGCAATGCTGTCGCGCTGCATGGCGTGCGCGCGGATATGTGTCTCGTTGATCTGCTCCATCACCCATTTGCGAATGTCCGCGTAGGGGCCGTTGCGATAGTTGGGGAGTTCGGTCAAAATGGCGCGTAGCTCGCGCACGCGCTCCGAACCTTCTTTGCCGACAAGGCGGCGCTTAATCAATTGCATCTGGGTGCGATGCGGCATAGGCATAGCATGATCCTCCTGGGATGTGCGCTGGGGAGAATGCGGGAGGACATGCCAGGCCGGCGGCTGGGGATGGCTTTCGAGGCCGAGCCGCTGGCGGTGCGCGTCTGTCCCGCTGCTTACGCTGACGCAGAAGTGGTAAGCAGCGGTCTAGCCGTTTTTACGTGAGATCGTGGCGAACCAGTCGAGATTGCGCATGGTAAATAAGGGCTACTTTCTTCATCCGGGCTGAAGCTGTAATGATGCTTCTGTAAGCCTATCATTGGATATAATACCATAGCCTGCCGTCGGTCACAAGTCGGGCTGGCGGCTGAAGGCCGCGCCTGGAGGCTACGCCGCCAAGCCCGCCTGCGCGGGCTAGAACGAACGGACGCAGACCCAGCCTGCGAAGGCAGGCTTCGTGGCGCCGCAGCGCCTCTAGCCGCGCGCTTTAGACGCCAGGCTCTGTGCTTTTACATAGCCCTGCTCCTCTTGCCCTGCATCCGGTGATGTGCTATGCTTTGCTCGCGGTGCAAGCCGCGTTCACCTATGCGCTAAAATATATAATTGCTGAAAGGGCGATACTATGACCAACACTCAACGCCTGGTCTTGCTGCTGGTAGCTTGCGCAATTTGCGTGCTGCTGGGTATCTATTATCTCATTCCCGGAATCTATCATCCGCTGACTTTCGAGGGTCTGCCAACGGACACGCACTGGAAACACGCGCTGCTCTTTTTCGGGCTGGCCGTCATCGGGCTGATCGCCACGCGCTTTGTGGTCGGTGGCAAAGCGGCTAAATTATAGCGCCTTGACACCTGCCGCCCGCTATGGTACACTCTTGCCAACGTCCTATAGTTTTAAGGAGGCGCACATGACAGCCATCTTTACTGCTCTCCGCACCAGCGGTGTGACCAACACAGAAGAGAGTGCGCCTTGTAAGCACGCATAACTCATCACCCACCCTCAGCGTTGCGTGAAAGCCGTCTGAGCGCCCACAGGCAGCATGCCAGAGCGCGCTGACGCTTTCCACTTCGCTTCTCCGGCAGATGCTGCGGCCACAGGCGCGCTCAGGCGCTTCGTGGCCGTTCTTTGTGCCCGGTATGCCCCGGCCACGAGCGCTCCGCGTCTCCTGGCCGGTTCTGTGTTCAGGGCTACTATCCACTTTGCCTCACCATCGCTGGTTCCTGCGGAACTAACCCCTACAACACCTTTTTGCCAGTTACAGCGATAGAGACAAAGGATGGTTATGGACCAGCAACCGAACATGAAGACCAGCTATGAGAGCAGCGCCGATGTCCAGCGTTGGCTCCAGGAGCAATCCCTGGAGGGTGGCCGCAAGCCGGAATTTCATCCGACCTTTCTCGCCGGGCAGCGTGACCGCCTCTGGGTGCTTTCATCGCTCGCTCAATTTTACGAGCAAGACCTGATTACCGACGTGCTGCGCGTCATCAAGAGCGGTAAAGAGGCGACAGTCTACCTCTGCGCCGCCGACCCCGCCACTGGCAGGGAGTTCCTGGCGGCCAAGGTCTATCGCCCGCGCATGTTTCGCAGCCTGCGCAACGATGCGGTCTATCGGCAGAACCGCGCCGTGCGCGATGAGCGCGGGCGCGTGGTGCGCGGGGATCGCGGCTGGCGCGGCGCCTCCAAAAAGACCGAGCGCGGGCGCGCCGCGCAGATCACCAACTGGATCGAGCAGGAGTTTCAGACGCAGCGCCTGCTCTACGAGGCTGGGGCGGCTGTGCCCTGCCCGCTGGCGCAGATCGGCAATGCCGTGTTGATGGACTACATCGGCGACGCCGAGGAGGCCGCGCCGCTCCTGCGCGAAGTGGACCTGCCGCCGAAAGAGGCGCAGCCGCTCTTCGACGCGATCCTGCGCAATATCGAACTCTTTCTGGCCTGTGATCGCGTGCATGGCGACCTCTCGGAGTACAACATTCTCTACTGGCAGGGCGCGGTCGAGCGAGAATGGCCGAACCGAGTGAGGCCAGGCGGCTCTGGCGAAGCCGCCGCAGGCGTGGGCGCACGAGCGACCAACGGGAGCGAGAGGGGCCGTCCAGCGCCCGCCGCCGCAGGCGCGGCCACGATCATCGACTTCGCCCAGGCGGTAGACCCGCGCTACAACGCTGATGATGTCTCTGCCCTGCTGGCCCGCGACATCGCGCGAGTCTGTCGCTATTTTGCCCGCTATGGCGTCCAGGCCGATGCCGACGCGCTGGCGCTTGATCTCTGGACGCGCTACCTGACCGGCGCGCTCGCATAAAGGGAGAACCTGTTTGTTTGCACACCGAAAGAAGTTGGGAGCCTACCCGACCTACCTGATCCTGGGCGGCGCGAGTTCCTTCTTCTTTACCATCATTGTCACCGTCAATCTGGTCTATCAGTTGCAAGTAGCCCGTCTCAACCCCCTGCAACTGGTGCTGGTGGGCACGGTGCTGGAAACCACCGCGTTTCTCACGCAGGTGCCTACTGGCGCGCTGGCCGATGTCTACAGCCGCCGTCTGGCGGTGATTATCGGCGTCTTTTTGATCGGCGCGGGCTTCATCGTCGAGGGCGCGATCCCGCGCTTTGCAACCATCTTGCTGTCACAGGTCATCTGGGGCATCGGCGCGACGTTCACCGATGGGGCCGACAGTGCCTGGATTACCGATGAGATCGGCGCGGAGCGCGTGGGCCAGGCGTTCTTGCGCGCCTCGCAGGTGGGCCATGTGGCCGCGCTCGTCGCCATCCCCATCAGCGTGGCCCTCGGCAGCATCCGGCTCAACCTGCCGATTCTGCTGGGCGGCGGGCTATATCTGGCGCTGGGCCTCTTCCTGATCTCCTGCATGCCAGAGCAGGGCTTCAAGCCCACGCCCCGCGAAGATCGCAACTCCTGGCAGGCGATGGCTGCGACGACCCGCGACGGTGTGCTGCTGATTCGTCGCCGCCCCATCCTGCTCACCTTCCTGGGCATCGCTCTGATCTTTGGCGCGTTCGGCGAGGGGTTTGATCGCCTCTGGATTGCCCATCTGGTGGACAATTTCGGCTTTCCCGCGCTCGGTCACTTCCGGCCCGTCGTCTGGTTCGGCATCATCAGCGCGGTTTCCACGCTGCTGACCATCGGCGCGACGGAGCTTGTCCGCCGACGGCTGGATATGAACAGGCATCAGTTGGTGTCATGGGTGCTGTTTATTTTCACTGCGCTGCTCAGCGCCAGCGTGATGCTCTTTGCGCTGACCGGGAACTTCTTCCTGGCGCTGGCGGCCCTCTGGAGCGCGGGTGTCTTCCGGGCCATGAGTGCGCCCGTCTTCCGAGCGTGGCAGGCGCAGAGCATCGACCCGCAGGTGCGCGCAACGGTGCTGTCCATCGACGGTCAGACCGATGCCCTCGGTCAGATCGCGGGCGGTCCAGCCCTCGGCGTGGTTGCTACCTACGCCTCGCTGCGCGCCGCGCTGCTGACGGCGGGCGCCATCCTGCTGCCCGCCTTGCTGCTCTACGTCCGCGCCGGGCGCCAGAGCCAGGCAAGCGCGCCCACTGTTGAGGAGGCGCTGGCGCTCGCGGAGCCATAACCTGCGATCAATCAATCGCCATGAAACGAACAGAGAGAATAGGAAAACCGAGCAATGCGTGAACAACCGAACATTCCAGAGGAACATCTGCGCGCCTGTTTGCAGGACCAGTATGGTCTTGCAGCCGCCAGCCTTCAGTTTCTTCCCCTGGGCGGTGACAACAGGTCCGGGGTGTATCGCGTGGTGTGCGAGCAGGGAAATGCCTATTTACTCAAAGCCAGGGCTGGACCCTTCTACGAAGCCAGTTGTCTGGTTCCTCGCTACCTCAGCGATCAGAGGATTACTGCCGTCGTTGCGCCCCTCCCCACGCGCGGAAAGAGCTTATGGACCCGACTGGAAGATTGGATAATCATCGTGTACCCCTTCATCGATGGGCATACCGGCTGGAAACCAGGCATGACTGATGCGCAGTGGCAAGCCGTCGGAGCAACCCTGCGCCAGATTCATCAGGTCAGGCTGCCAACTGAAGGCTTTCCATCCCTGCGTACCGAAACCTTCGATCCGTCGGGGTATCGTCGTTCGCTGCGTGCCCTGGAAACAGAGCATATCGGCGTTGAGGGTGGCAGCCAGATGGAGCAGGCGCTGCGCGCGTCCTGGCGGGCGCACCAGCAAACGATTCACAAAGCAGTGGCCTCCCTGGAAACGCTGGCGGGTGTGCTTCAGCAGCAATCAGGGCCACAGGTTATCTGTCACGCCGATTTTCATCCCGGCAATATTATCCGTTCCCAGGCCAACCGGGTCTTTGTGATTGATTGGGATGATGTGATGCTGGCTCCCAAGGAGCGCGATTTCCTCTTTGTCGGCGAAGCCAGGGCCGATGGCCTGGCCCTACAAGACACCACTCCATTTTTTCAAGGATATGGGCAGGCGGAGGTTGATTGGGTCGCGCTCACTTACTATCTCTGGGAACGGGTGGTTCAAGACCTGATTTACGACGCTGAGGCTGTGTTTTTGCGGGATGATGTGGGCGAAGCGAACAAGGCCGCTTCCATCGAGACGTTTGCCGCTGTCTTGACGGGGGAAGGCAACGAGGTTGATAAAGCCCTGGCAGCCGCTGCCCATCTCCCCGCAGACCTCAACGTCCATCACTTTCAGCAGCGGCTGCTCTAACCGCTGCTGGAGCATCCAGCCGCTCTTTCAGGAGGGAATTATGACTATCGAAACGATCTTTACAACCTTCCCGCGCATCGAGACGCCGCACTTGATCCTGCGGCAGATTCAGTTCAGCGACGCCGAGGCGATCTTTACCACTTTCTCTGATGAGGCGGTCATGGAGTTTTATGGCGACCTGCCGCATCGCTCGGTAGAGGATTCGCGCGACCTCATTCGTCGGCAGCACGAGTGGTACGCGCAGCGCGAGGGCATTCGCTGGGGCATCACGCGCAAAGGCGAGGACATGGTGATTGGTTCCTGCGGCCTCTTCAAGTTCGATGAGGAATCCCAACGCGCCGAAACCGGCTATGAACTGGGGCGGGCGTACTGGCGGCAGGGCATCATGAGCGAGGCGCTCAGCGCCATGATCACCTTTGCCTTCACCGAGATCGGGCTGCATCGCATCGAGGCTGTCGTCGATGACACCAACGAGCGATCAAAGGGCATCTTGAGCAAGCTCGGTTTCACCCACGAGGGCACGCTGCGCCAGCGGTTCTTCTTCCGGGGCCGTTTCCTGGATGAGCATTACTTCGGCTTGCTCAAAGAGGAATGGCAGACGCGCTCGGCGTAGACTCACTGGAGTACGGCAGGTCAGCCTTTGCAAGCGTGCTGACCTGCCGTTTTACGTGCTACAATGAGTTGATACAAGACTTACTTTTGATACGTTGCCTACGCAACCTCTGTCCTAGAAAAGAACCACATGCTCGGTCAGAAAGTGCGCGCGCGGGGATGGCAGCGTTTCCGCTTCCTGTTCCATCCCCGCGTGCTGATTGCAACCGTCTTGGGCGCTGTGATCCTGGCTACCCTGCTGAGCCTGTCGGGCAGCGGCCAGGTCTGGCGGATCATCGCCAGCTTCCCGCTCTACCTTGTAGCTATCCTTTTTGCGCTGGTCGTGGGGCGCGAGGCGCTGCGCGCCGTGCAGTGGCGGCTCTTTCTCAAGGCAGTTGGCCTTCGCGCCACCCGGCGCGAGGCGTTTCTGACGCTGGCCGGGGGCGACGCGGCACAGGCGCTGCCCGCCGGGCTGTACTTCCAGGATGTGCTGATTAGTCGTGAACTCAATACGGGCCTCAGCGCGCCGCTGGCGGCGACCACGCTGATGATCTGGATGGAGATCACCGTTTCTATGCTGGCGCTGGCCGTGCTGGGCATTCCCGGCTTCCCGATGATTCGGCCTATCATGGCGTTTTGTGGCGTTGGTTCGCTTATGCTGATGCTGCTGGCGCATACCCGGCTGCTGCGTGTGGTGCGCTACGTACTCTGTCGTCAGGAGAAGCGCCTGGGCCGTTTTGGCTCCAAATTGGTGGGCGGAGTGGATAGCTTCATCGGCTCCTTCGAGGGACTCTCCCATCCGCGAGTCCTGCTCAGTGGGCTGATGCTCTGCGCCGCTTATATGACGCTGACCATCTTTGGCTTCTTTCTGGTCTGCGTCGGCCTGGGCATCTCCAAAATTGGCCCAGCCGAGGCAGCGGCCATCTACAGTCTGGTGCTGGCAATCATCGACGCCAACCCGCTGCCCTCCGATCTGGGCCTGAGCGAACTCAGCGGCGTTGGCGGCTTCCTCGCCTTTGGCGTGGACTCCGCCGCCGGGCTGGCCGCCATGCTGACCTTCCGTGTCCTGCTGCTGCTGGGCGAGGAACTGGTCGCCGGGGCTGCCTTCGTCTTCTTCCGCGAAGAGACACGGAGGCTCTTCCGTGCAAAGGAAACACCCGCCGAACTTCCAGAGCGCGAGGAACTGACCGCCGAGCGCAAGGCGCTGCTCGCCGCCTACAAAGCCGGACGCCTTGCCTCGGCATCCGAGCCTGAAGAGGAGCGAGAGCGCCAGCCCGCCTACAGTCCGTGCGGCTGCTCGTAGGCTGGCGGCAGCCTCGCGCTCCCTAGCGCGGCAGCGGGGCCGGGCTGATGGTTTGCTCCTGCGCGTCCTGCGGTTTCGCCTCCGGCGCGCTGGTTTCGCCCGGCTCTGGCCGCACCAGCAGGCAGCGTTCAGGGGGCAGTGTCAGCCAGACCTCGTGACCGAGGTCAAACCCGCGATCACCCGCAGCAAGCATCTCAATGCCTGGAGCCACGCTGATGCGCCAGTGCCAACGTCCGCCGGAGAACGCCGAACTGGTCACAGCCCCTTTCAAGACATTGACCGACTCCGCTGGAGCCGTCTCCTGGACAAGCACATCCTCCGGGCGGCAGAGCAGCGCGCCTGCCTCCTGGCTCTTCCCTTGCGCATCGCCGTTGAGCCTGCCTACCAGCGTCAGGTTGCCCTGGCGGAGCGTCACCTGACCATCCGTAGCCGCGACGACCTGGCCCTCGATTACATTGGCCAGACCCATAAAGCGACCTACAAACGCGCTGGTAGGCCGCTGATACAAGTCCTCAGGCGTGCCTTCCTGCTGCACCGTTCCGTTGCGCAGCAGCAGAATGCGGTCTGACATGACCATCGCCTCGTCCTGGTCATGCGTCACGTTGATGATGGTAATGTTGGCTTTGCGCACGATGCGCGCCAGTTCCTCGCGCATCGTCTGGCGCAGGCCGGTATCCAGACTGGAGAGCGGCTCATCCAGCAGGAGCAGCTTGGGATGATTCGCCAGCGCCCGCGCCAGAGCGACGCGCTGCTGCTGGCCGCCAGACAACTGGTTGGGGTAGCGTCCCTCAAAGCCAGCCAGATCAACCAGCGCCAGCATCTCCGCAACGCGCTCGCGCCGTTCGCGCCGCGAGACATGCCGCAGGCGCAGCCCAAAAGCAATATTCTGTCCCACCGTCATATGCGGCCAGAGGGCATAATCCTGAAAGACCATCCCCAGGCCGCGATCCTCGGCGGGCACATCTTTTTTGCCATTAAAGACGGCCTGCCCGCCAATCGTAATGACCCCACTGTCTGGACGGCTCAACCCGGCAATCATACGCAGCACCGTCGTCTTTCCACCGCCAGATGGACCCAGCAGAGAGAGGAACTCCCCCTGGCGCAACGCAAAGCTCACTTGCGAGACAACCGCGCGATCAGCATAGCGTTTGGTGAGACCCTCCACTTCCACAAACGCCTGTTCTTCACTCATGATGTCCCTCCTGGCGCTAACCTGCGCCCCACGCGCCAGAGCCAGGGAGCCAGGCGCAGCAGCGCAACAAAGATCGCAACCAGCGCGATATTGAGGACTGCCAGCGCCATCCCCTGTTCAATGCGGAAGTTGCCAAAATAGGTGGTGATACGGACCGGCATTGTTGGCTGCCCTGGTGGGTAGAGTAATTCTGAGGCGGCCAGTTCAAACATCGTTCCGGTGAAGACCAGCAGCCAGATCGAGATCAGCCCGGAACGCAGGATGGGAGCAATAATGCTCGCCAATACATGGAAGAGTCCCGCGCCCTGCACACGCGCTGCCTCGATCAAGGAAGTGCCAATCTGGTCGAGCGCGCCGATATTCAAGCGGATGGCGTAGGGCAGATTGCCACCGATATAAGCTGCCAGCAAAATCCAGATGGTGCCATAGATTTGCAATTGCCCGCGTCCGCCAATGCCGATGTTTTCCAGATAGGGCGAGTTCCAGGCAAAGATATAGCCACAGGCCAGGATGATTCCTGGTACGGAGATCGTGATGAGCGTCACGAAGCTTAAAATACGGCGCCCTGGCAGGCGCGTGCGGCTGACGAGGAAGGCGATAGGCAAGCCGACAAACGTCACAATGGTGGCCGCGCCAACCGCCAGCCGCAGGGAGACGGCTAGCGAGGTGCGATCATCTGACCCATTGGCAAGCACGGCCTGGTAGTTGAAGAGGGTGAAATTGCTCGCTCGGATGCCGTTGCCAAAGGCATGTTGAAACGAGAGCAGGATGCACTCTGCCAGCGGAATAACCAGCGCCAGCAAGACCACCAGCGCCACAAAGGCGAATGCCACCCAGCGCCAGGCGCCCAGTTCCATCCTGCGCGCACTGCGCGAGCGCCCGCTGATGATCTGAAACGAGCGCGAGCGCACCAGTTGCCCCTGGCCGAGCAAGGCAATCGCAATCGCCAGGAAGAGCAGCAGTGAAAGCGCCGCCGCGAGCGGGAAGTTGACGGGAAAGGTATTGATCGCCTCGTAAATCTGGTAGGTAATCAGCGTGACATTGGCATTCTGAGCAATCGTTGCGGCGGTGCCAAAGTCCGAGAGCGCCTCGGCAAAGACGATCAACGCGCCAGAGAGGATGGCAGGCAGCAGGAGAGGCACATTAATGCGCAGCCAGGCTTGCCAGGGGCGCGCCCCGGAGATGCGTGCGGCGTCTTCATATTCGGAGCCGAGCCAGACCAGCGCCGCGCTCACCGCAAGATACACAAAAGGAAAACTCTTGAGGATCAGCAAAAAGGCCACGCCAACGGGCGAGAAAAAGACTTTAATCAGGCCATCGGGCATGTGAATATACTGGTCGAGTGTGCCGCCCCGGATCATAAAGATGCTCCACGCCTCACCCAGCAAAAAGGAGGGCGTGAAAAAGATGATCCAGACCAGCGTGTCAATCGCTCCCCTGCCAGGGACGTTGGTGCGCCGGGCGATCACCGCCAGCGCCGTGCCGATTACCGCCGCGCCGACGCTCGTCACCAGGGCCAGCGTGGTCGAAGCCGCAACCGCCTGATAGTTGGCATGGTCGGAAAAAACCTGTCGCAAGGCATCCAGGCTAAAAGTCAGGTCGGGATTAAACGCGAAGAGGTTAGGCAGGATGCTCTGAATGATAATCGCGGCCAGTGGATAGAGTACCAGGAGCAGCAGCAGCGCGACAGGCAACCCCATGATACTCACGCTGCTCAGCAGGCGACCAACACGACGCAGCAGCGCGGCAGAAGCGCGGGTAGGTGGGGCAGAATCGTCTGCCCCACCTACATCAAGCGTCGCTGCTGGCTGGCCTAGCTGCCCGCGACGATGTTGTTGTGGAACCATTGCTTGAATTCATCCTCAACACCGGCCCACTTCTGCACGTCGAGCTTGAAGAAGTTGATGCCGGTCGTCTGCCGCTGCACGACGGGCGTCACTCCCTGGATCAGTTCGATAAAGTAGGTATCGCCATCGGTGGGGTCGTGATGGGTCATCACCGTCTGTCCTGCCTGCGAGAGAAGCCAGTCAACGAAGATTTCTGCGCAGGCTTGATGCGCGCCATTGGCGGCAATGCCTACCTCAGAGGGCAGTTCCGCTACGCCAGATGTGGGGTAGATAATGCCCAGGTTCGTTGATCCGCCCGCCAGCGCGCCATAATACGCGGAGTCCTGGATGATGCCAAACTCTTTGGCGCCTGTCTTAATCGAAGAGAGTGTCGGGTCGTTGGTTTGGAAGATCGTATCGCCGTTGGCCTTCAGATTGGTGAAGAACTGCTTGCCTTGATCTTCCCCACCCTGCAACTGCGCGACCCCGGCAATGAATGGATAGGCCGGGCCGGAGAAAGCCGGATCATTTTCGGCAGTCATGTTCGCGTATTGCGGTTTCAGGAGGTCGTTCCAATCGGCGGGCAGCGTCGCCGGGGCCTTGTCCTTGTTATAAACAATGGCGCCCGCCGCCGTGACGCCTGTGGGGTAGTAAGCATAGTCCGGAGCAATCAGGTCGCTTCCCTGGCTGGTATAGTTGCCGATGTTATTGGACTTCCACTTGAGCAGGTAGCCATGATTATCGAGGTCTTGCATGGTCACGTTGCCATCAAACCAGACGACATCCCATTGGGGATTGTTGCCTTCGGCGGCCACTTTGGCGAGGAGGTTGCCGGTGCTGTCGTCCACGAGATTGGTCTGGATGCCCGTCTGTTGCTGAAAGGCTTTCGTGGCGTCAGAGTCATAGCCCTGCGCCGAATAAACGGTCAGCCCGGTGGATTTATTACACTGGCTGGTGGATAATTCCTTGGCAGGCCCAGAGTTTGTTGTAGGGTTATTAGCATTGGCGGTTCCTCCACAGCCCGCAAAAGCGATGAGCGTTAGTCCCATGAGGAATGCCGCGATCTTCTGGCGCATCCCTCTAGTACAAATGTACATACCGTCATACCTCTGGTTCCGCTTCGCGCGGAGGGGATTCTAAAAACGACGATCAAGCGATGGGCATAGCTGAACAGAGGCAAAAGCCGAATGGGCTTTTACCTCAACTGCTAATCACCTGAAGCATAGCTGGCCTGTGTTAAACGAATGTTTTATTAACAGGCCAGCAGGTTAATTTTGGGTAAATGATTTCTAATGGCCTGAAATGCTGTAAGATTATGACATCTCCCTGCGATAGAGAAGCAGAACGCGAAATGACCAAGAAGCGCGAGGAGACGCCGATGAGCCTGGTAGAGCCGTGTGCCCCCGATGATCTTGTGACCGAAGCCGAGCGCGCCTGGCTCGTTCGCTGCTGTGCGCGCCTTTCCGGCCAGCCGGAGAGCGCCGAAGACATGGCCCAGGAAACGCTGGTCGAAGCCTGGCGCAATCGACACAAGCTCACCGACCCTTCCGGGCGGCGGCCCTGGCTCGCCGCTATTGCGCGGCATATCGTCCAGCGTTGGGCGCGCCAGCAGGGGCATGACCGCCAGCGCCTCACACCTCTGGATGCTCTTCAGGAGCGTGATGACGAGAGCCTGCTGCAAGATCGTGTTGATTTCGAGTACGACCTGGAGCGCGCCGAACTGGCAAGCCTGCTTGACCGCGCTCTGGCCCTCCTGCCCGCCGAAACCCGCCTGGCGCTCATCGCGCATTATGTCGAGGACCAGCCCCAGGCCGAGATCGCGGCGCGCCTGGGGCTGAGCGTCGGCACGCTTGGCGTGCGCCTACATCGCGGCAAGCTGGCCCTGCGCCATCTCTTGACTACCGATCTGCGCCAGGAAGCCGCCGCCTATGGGCTGGGCATCGCTTCCAGCAGCGCCTGGCAAGAGATGAATCTGTGGTGCCCCATCTGTGGAGAACATCGGTTACAGGGGCGGCTCGATACTGACGATGCCTATCTGCTGATACGCTGCCCTGCCTGCTCCATGACGCCACTCATGGAGCATCAGACAAGTCTTCTGCAAGGCGTCACCACCTGCCGCGCCGCCTTCAACCGCGTGCTTGCCTGGGCCGCTGTGTACTATCCCTCGGCCTTGCAGAGCGGCTTTGCGCGCTGCATGCGCTGTGGAAAGCTGGCGCCAATCCGCCCAGGGCTGCCTTTCCCCGCCCGGCCAGGCGATCTGGAAGAGGCAAGCATGCACGTCGCTTGTTCCTGCCCGGCGCAGAGTATCTCCAATCTGGCGTTTCTCGCCCTGGCGAGCCAGGAGGGCCGCCACTTCTTCCGCGCCCATCCTCGCATGCGCCTGCTGCCGCTCGGTGAGCAGGAGGTTGGCGGCGTGCCCGCGCTGCATGTCAGCTTTATCAGCCTGAAGGAATCCGCTCGCCTGGACCTCCTGGCGGCGCGCGATACCTTGCAGCCCCTCCAGATACACAGCACACCTTAAAGTGCCTCACTCCACTCCGGCTGAGCAGCGGCACCCCCGTGTAGCGCCGCCGTCCCTGGCGGCGACCGGCTGTACAAGCCGCCTCTGCACGCTCATTTCACCAGAAACGAGGGACCACTATGCCTCTGGATACCCAGGATTTGCCGCCATCGGCGATCCCCGCGCAGCCTGTGCTGCGCAGCATGTGGCGTCAGGGCGGCTTTATGAAGCTGTGGATTGGGGAAACCATCTCGCTGGCCGGTTCTGCCGTCACAGAACTGGCGCTGCCACTCACGGCCATCCTCCTGCTCCACGCCAGCCCGTTGCAGTTGGGGCTGCTGCTTGCCGTTAATTCCGCTGCGGCGGCAGTGTTTGGCTTGTTTGCGGGCGCGTGGAGTGATCGCGCGCGGCGACGGCCCCTGATGATCGCCGCAGATATTGGGCGCGCCCTCCTGATAGGCTCGATCCCTGCTGCTGCCTTCTTCCATATGCTGAGCATCGAGGAACTCTATCTTGTCACGGCTAGTGTTGGCGCGCTCGATAGCCTCTTCTCGGCGGCGTATCAAGGCTTTTTGCCCGCGCTCGTTCACCGTGACCAGTTAGTCTCGGCCAACAGCCGGTTCGAGGGCAGCCGCGTGCTGGCGCAGGTGCTTGGCCCAGGGTTGGGCGGCGCGCTGGTACAGTTGCTCACGGCGCCCTTTGCCCTGCTGCTGGACGCTTTCTCCTTCCTGTTTTCGGGATTGTGCATCTCGCGCATCCGCGACCCGCAAGCCGCTTCCCCGGCTCTAGCCAGCCGCGCCAGCCTCTGGCGCCAGATTGGCGAAGGACTGCGCTTCCTGCTGGCGCATCCACTGATGCGGTCGCTGCTCGTGACCACCGTGATCTTCAACCTGTTCGCCCCGATCCTCAATGCCCAGGCAATATTGTTTGCCACGCGCGAGCTAGGTCTCAGCCCGCTCCTGCTGGGGCTGATGTTTGTTGGGGCGGGCACATGCGGCGTGCTGGCCTCCACCGTGACCAGCGCGATCACCTCTCGCCTGGGCGTAGGGCGAGCAATGACCGTTGCCGTTGGGCTAACTTTTGTTGGCTGGCTGCTGGTCCCATTCGTGCATGGGCCAGTGCTGCTGGCCTTTGCGCTGGTCACGTTGGGGGCGTCGGTGGGCACGATGGGCGATGTGATCTTCAATATCAACTCGGCCACCTTGCGCCAGGTGCTGGTGCCCGACCATCTGCGCGGACGAGTCAGCGCGAGTGTTCGCGTCGTGATTCTGGGCGTGCAGCCGCTGGGCGCGGTGATTGGTGGCGTGCTGGGCGAGCAGATTGGCCTCCGTGCTACGCTGCTGGTCGCTGCGCTGGGCTTTGGCGTTGGGTTTCTCTCGATGTTCTTCTTGCCCCTGCGCCGCGTGCGCCGCCTGGATGCCCTGGAGGATGGTCCTGTGCTATAATGCCCCTATGTCTGCACAACCACAGGCGCCCGCTGGCGCACAGCCTGTTACACCACCCCCCAAGCTGGAGCGGATTTACCACCTGCTCATCCAGGCGTATGGCACGCCGGACTGGCAGCCGGATGGCGACCCGCTGGGCGGGCTGATCGGCACGATTCTTTCTCAGCATACGTCGGATGTGAACTCGGAGCGAGGGTATCGGCAGCTTGTGGCGACGTTTCCCACGTGGGAGCAGGTGCGCGACGCTCCTGTGGAGCAGGTAGCGCAGGCGATTCGCTCCGGTGGGCTGGCGAACCTCAAGGCGCAGCGCATCCAGGATGTGCTGCGTGTGCTGACCAGTCGTCTCAATGGCGGGCCGCTCTCGCTTGATCTGCTGAAGACGCGCCAGCTTTCCGAGGCGCGTGAGTATCTGCGCTCGCTGCCAGGTGTGGGGCCAAAGACAGCGGCGTGCGTGCTACTGTTCTCTCTGGGGCTTGCTGCCTTCCCAGTGGATACGCCCGTGGAAAGAACAAGCAAGCGGCTGGGGTTGATTGGCTCGAAGGTCTCTGCCGACCTGGCGCACACGATCTTTGCAAGCATCGTGCCCGGCGAATGGGCCTATGCGCTGCATGTCAACCTGATTCGGCATGGGCGGCGCATCTGCCACGCGCAGCGCCCGGACTGCGCGCATTGCCCGCTGCGGCTCGAATGCGCGTATTATGGGGCGCTGGAGGGCGAGCATGGACCCTGAAAGCCACTAAGGCGCTGATCAGAAAATAGCATGCTCTTGCAACCTTCTTGGAGGTATTTGGATGATTGATCTACGCAGCGATACCGTGACGCTGCCGACTCCGGCAATGCGCGAGGCAATGTATCGCGCCGAGGTGGGCGATGATGTCTTTGGCGACGATCCGACGGTGAAGCGCCTGGAAGAACTGGCCGCTGCACGCCTGGGCAAAGAGGCGGCCATGTTGGTGCCCAGCGGCACAATGGGCAATACCTCGGCGGTGATCACGCACTGCCAGCGCGGCGATGAGGTCGTGCTGGGCGAGCGCGCGCATATCCTGCTCTACGAGGGCGGCGGCGCGGCGACCTTTGGCGGCCTGCCGCTGCGGACAGTGCCCAATCTGGAGAACGGCGCGCTTGACCCCGCGCGGGTGGAGCAGACGGTCCAGCAGGCCACGCTGCATACCTCCGGCACTGGCCTGTTATGCCTGGAGAATACGCAGAACGACTGCGGCGGGCGCGTCGTGACCATCGAGCAGATGCGCCAGTTGAGCGAGATCGCGCATCAGCGCGGCGTGCCCGTGCATCTGGATGGAGCGCGCATCTTTAACGCCGCCCTGGCGCTGGGCGTGCAGGCCAGCGAGATTGTCGCCTTTGCCGATTCGGTGATGTTCTGCCTCTCCAAAGGGCTGAGCGCGCCAGTGGGCTCCATGCTGACTGGCACCCATGATTTTATCGAGCGCGCCCGCCGGACGCGCAAGATGCTGGGCGGCGGCATGCGCCAGTCTGGCATCCTGGCCGCCGCCGGTATCGTCGCGCTGGAGCAGATGGTGGACCGGCTGGCCGAAGACCACGCCAATGCGCGCCGCCTGGCCGCCGGGCTGGCCGAGATTCGCGGCCTGCACGTCGTTCCCGAAACGGTCGAGACGAATATGGTCTTCTTCAGCCTGAGCCACGACGATGGCACGCCGCTTGATGTTGAGCCGTTTATGCAGGCGACGCGCGAAGCGGGCGTGCTGGTGATTGGTATGGGGCCAGGGCGCATCCGCACGGTGGCGCATTACGGCATCACGGCGGAGCATATCGATACGGCGCTGGCGGTCTTCAGCAAGATTTGCCGCGAGCAGCCCGCGCTGGTGGGCCGCTAGAAACCGGGCTGCTTACTCATACGGCAAGCCAGGCGTCAGCCTCTTCCATGAGAGGCTGACGCCTGGCTCTTGTTGATGAAGCGCACCCTACAGTTGTTGTGTGGGCTGTCCTTGCTGGTTCTGGCGCGCTGCTTTAGCTCAGGCGCCCACCTGGGAATGGCGGAAGCAATCGATGGTGTGATCGTTGACCATGCCCGTTGCCTGCATGAAGGCGTAGCAGATCGTCGAGCCGACAAAGGTAAAGCCCCGTTTTTTCAGGGCGCGGCTCATAGCGTCGGATTCGGGGGTCTGCGCCGGAATCTCTGTAAGAGTATGCCAGGCGTTTTCCTTTGGTTGGCCGCCCACAAATTGCCAGATGTAGGCGGCAAAGCTGCCGAACTCGTCGCGGATGGCAAGCGTGGCTTTCGCGTTCTGAATGGCTGCCGCGATCTTCAGGCGATTGCGAATGATGTTGGCGTTGTTCAGCAGTTCCGCGATCTTCTCCTCGCCATATGCAGCGATGCGGCTGGCATCGAACTGATCGAAGGCCGCGCGATAGGCGGCGCGTTTTTTCAGGACCGTTTCCCAACTCAATCCGGCCTGCGCGCCTTCCAAAATCAGGAACTCGAAGAGGGTCTGGTCGTCATAGGTTGGCGTTCCCCATTCCTCGTCGTGATACTGCGTCATCAGCGGGCTTCTGGCCCAGGCGCAGCGCGGCAGCGAGGCTGTCGTGGGACTTGTTGCGTGGTTTCCGGGTGATTCCATCGGTTGCTCCTCCTGGCTTCATCTGACGCCATAATACAACACCGAGCGCCAGGGTTTTCTCAGTCCGTTCTGACCTCCTGCCCTTGACCGCCGTTTCTGCGCCATGCTACAATCCGGTTGGAAATTAGGGCAGGCTAATATCCGATCTGACTGCTCGGATATTAGCCTGCCCGGTCAGCAGCACTGCGGAAGGATCATCATGTCGCAATTACAACCCCCTGGAGCCGCGACGGCGAAGGTCGAGGAATATCTGGAGACCATCTATAACATGGCGATGGAGGGCGAGGTGGTCATCGGCGCGCGGCTGGCGGAAAAGTTTCGGGTCGCGCCACCCTCGGTGACGGAGATGCTCAAGCGGCTGGTGCGCGATGGCTATATTGCAATGGATGAGCGCCGCCAGGTGACGCTGACCGCTCAGGGCGAAGAACTGGCCGAGGCGGTGCTGCGCCGCCACCGGCTGACGGAGCGCTTCCTGGTCGATATGCTGGGGATGGAGTGGCATCAGGTGCATGAGGAAGCCTGCCGCCTGGAGCATTTTATCTCCGGGGCGGTGGAGCAGCGCGTGGTCGCTGCGCTGGGCCATCCAACGACCTGCCCACATGGCAACCCGATTCCTGGCTACGTCGATGCCAGGAATTATCTCTCCAACCAGCAGTCATTTCGGCTCTCGCAGGCTGACCGGGATACGCAGGTGCGGATTGTCTGTATCTCGGAAGTGGTGGAGGATGAGGAGGAATTGATCTCCTATCTCAACGAAAAGGAGCTGAAGCCCGGCCAGACGCTGCGCCTGGCGCGCCACGCGGAGACCGAGGCATCGGTCTTGCTGAATGTAGCCAACCGCGAGGTAGGCATCCCTGAACGAGTTGCCAACAAAATCTGGGTTGTGCTGGCCTAGCCCCAGCACTCAGCAGCGGGGCCGTTGCTCTTGATCTTTCATATTAGGGTATGCTAATATCCGAGTGCATTAGTAGGATATACCCACAAACACTGATTACCTGGAGCTTTGTAGGAAAGGATCGACTTCTACACCTATGATCGAGGGACTGGTAGCGGCATTTATCCTCTTCTTGCGCGAAGGATTAGAAGCAAGCCTGGTGGTGAGCATTTTATTTGCGGCGCTGCGCCAGATGGGCCAGCTACAGCAGATGCGGGCGGTGTGGATTGGAATTGGCCTGGCGGTTCTGGTCTCCATTGGCGGCGGCGCGGTCATCTATGCCACCATTCGCACCTATGCTGGCTCAACCTTCCAAACCATTTTTGAGACGATTACCTATCTGATTGCAGTGGTTCTCCTCACCTCGATGACCTTCTGGTTGCAGGCGCACAGCCGCAGCTTGAAGCGCGAGATTGTCGCAAAGGTCAGCGTCTCTGGCTCCGGGCTGGCGCTGGGATTGCTAGCGTTCTCGACGGTGGGGCGCGAAGGGCTGGAGACGGCGGTCTTCTCGCTGGCGCTGGCCTTCCAGACCAGCGGCGTGTTCCTGTTGATTGGCGCGGCGCTGGGCATTCTGGCTGCTGTGGGCCTGTGCTGGCTGATCTATCGCGTGGGCTATCGCCTGGACTTCCGCATCTTCTTCCGCGTGATGGGCATCCTGCTGCTGGTCTTTGCCGCCGGGCTGCTGGCCGACGCCGTGCAAAACCTGCAAGAATTGGGCTGGGTCTCCTTTGGGCTGAGGCAACTCTGGGACACGGGGCGGCTCTTGAGCGAGAATAGCACGCTCGGTGATATACTGCATACGTTTGTCGGCTATGCCGAGGCTCCAACGGTACTCCAGGCATTCCTGTATGCAGCCTATCTGGCAATCGCGGGGACGTTCTTCTGGCGCCTGACGCGCAAGGGGCCAGCCCCCGCGAAGCCGGCGGTTTCCAGCCAGACTTCCTGAGCCAGGGCGTGGAATGGTCCGTCGCTCCTCAGCGAGAAGAGATGTGCTAGCATGCTACCTGTCATTCAAGGCTTTAGCGAGCGGGATCGCCCTGATCCCGCCATTTTTTCTGCTTGCGTGCGTTGCGGCCTGTGCCTGCCGCACTGCCCCACCTATCGGGAGACGCTGCGCGAAACCTCTTCGCCGCGCGGGCGCATTCATCTGATTCAGGCTGTCTCTGAAGGACGCCTGAGCGTGACCAGTCCCGGCTTTGTGGGCCAGATGTATCAGTGCCTGGATTGCCGGGCCTGCGAGGATGTGTGCCCCTCTGGCGTGCAGTATGGCAGGCTGGTGGAGGCGGCGCGCGCGCAGATTGAGCGCGCCAGGCCGCGCCCGTTGCCGCAGCGCCTGCTGCGCCGCTTCGTGTTTGGCGCGTTGTTTGGGCATATGCGCCTCTTTCGCGCCGCCAATCGTCTGCTCTGGCTCTACCAGCGCAGCGGCCTGCAATGGCTGGCGCGGCGTCTGGGCATCCTGGCGCTTTTGCGTCTTCAGGAGGCAGAGGCGCTGCTGCCTGCGCTTCCGTCCCACTTTTTGACGCCGCGCGGCCAGGTCATCGCGCCGACCTGGGGCGCGGCGAGTCAGCCGCGCGCGCGGGTGGCGCTCTTTGCCGGGTGCATAATGAGTACTACCTTTGCGGAGACTGACCGGGCGACGGCGCGGGTGCTGGCGGCCAACGGCTGCGAGGTCTACATCCCGGCAGGGCAGGGCTGCTGTGGCGCGCTGACGACACATGCGGGCGAGCTAGATCGCGCCCGTGTCATGGCGCGTCGGGCAATAGAGGCGTTCGAGTGTTTGGAGGCCACAACGCCGCTGGAAGCCATTATCGTCAATGCGGCAGGCTGTGGCGCGGCGCTGAAAGAGTATGGGCATCTGCTGCGCGACGACCCGCAGTTTGCCCAACGCGCCGCCGCCTTCAGTGTGAAGGTGCGAGACATTACCGAGTTTCTGGGCGATCTGGAGCGTCGCGGCGAACTCAACCGGAAGATGCGCCCCTTGAACTTGACCGTCACCTATCAGGAGGCGTGTCATCTGGCGCATGCCCAGCGGATCACCGAGCAGCCTCGGCGTCTGCTGCGCGCTATTCCGGGCCTGCGCCTGGTGGAGATGGAGGAGTCGGTGCTGTGCTGTGGCAGCGCGGGCATCTACAACATCACCCAGCCGGAGATGTCGCGTCGCCTGCTCACGCGCAAGATGGGGCACGCGCTGGCGACTGAGGCCGAGGTGATTGTCTCCACCAATCCCGGCTGCATCCTGCAACTTCAGGCGGGCGCGCGCGCCGCCGGGTCGCCTGTGCGCGTGGCGCATCTGGTCGATCTGCTGGACGCGGCGTATGACGATAAGCCACCTGGCTAGTACTCAAAGATCATTTGGAGCAGCCCAAGCTGAATCGTATCGTGGCGGCGCAGCATCTGGCGCTCGTAGGGTGTCAGTTCGAGTTCGCCCAGCCAGGTCTTGTTGGTGCTGCCTAAATCTTCGATATAGAAGAGGCCGTCTTCGTACCAGATGCGGGCGTGCAGACGGCCAATGCTGCGTTTGGGGTCGTAGGGCGCCAGGTCGATGTCAGGCTTCTGCTTGCGGCGCGGGTCGGCGCGCCCAAGGATGGACGGGAAGCGTTTGAGGGGGACGACCTTTTTGCGCTCGCTCTGGCCCAGCAGCAGCCGCGCCCGTCCAGGGATGCGCAGCGTCTCCTCTTCGCCCTCATCCTCC
>JBJKSJ010000195.1:0-38463 GCA_046704085.1 Ktedonobacterales bacterium
ATGTACTTGCCGCAGCCGCAGCCCGGCTGGCAGTCGGGGCCATGTTTGGGGCGGCCTGTGTCGTAGAAGAGTTCGGAATCCGGGCCGCAGGGGCCGGTCTTGCCCGCCGGTCCCCACCAGTTGTCCGCTTTGGGCAGGTAATAGATGCGCTCTTGCGGAATGCCCAGGCTCAGCCAGACCTGCGCGGCCTCGTCGTCGCGGGGCGCGTCGTCATCGCCCGCAAAAACGCTGACCGAGATGCGCTCCTGCTCCAGCCCCAACTCCTGGGTGAACCATTCCAGCGTCCAGCGCAGCGAATCCTGCTTCCAGTAGTCACCCAGCGACCAGAAGCCCAGCATCTCAAAGAAGGTATTGTGGCTGATGTCGCCGACTTCCTCGATGTCGTCGGTGCGCAGGCACTTCTGGGCGTCCGCCAGGCGGCGGCCTTTGGGGTGCAGTTCGCCGAGCAGATAGGGCACGAGCGGCTGCATGCCCGCGCTGATGAAGAGCGCCGTCGGGTCGTTTTCGGGCACGAGCGGCGCCGAGGGGATGATCGCGTGTCCCCGCTCCGCAAAGAAACTCAAGAAAGATTGACGTAGTTCGTCTCCGGTCATTGTTGGTTCATTCTCCTCATCTTATTGATCACTCAGCCAAAACAAAAAGCCCGCTCTCAGCAGTTGCTGAGGGCGGGCCGAATGCCCGTGTTACCACCTCGATTGGAGCCGGTTGGCTCCCACTCAGTGCTGGCTCCGCGTGCTACGCGACACCAGCCGCCCCGCTAACGGTGGGCATCCGGTTTGGACCTCCAGGGTGGCCTGCGCATCTTCATGCTGCCAGACTTGCACTATCCTCTGGCTCGCTTCAGCGTCTGACGCGCTTTGTCCCCTTCATCGATCCCATATGCTCTTGTTGCCAACAGTATATCACGCGGGTTGGCGGCTGTCAAATGCAAAAACGTCCTCTTGACGCGCCAGCCAAACTGCTCTACAATTGGCCTGTCATAAAGCGAGTCTCTCTCTACTGGCTCTAGCTTCCGCTCATTGGGGGTGTCGCATGGTTGATCGCGCTGGGCAGCAGATTGGTCACTATCGTCTGATCCGCTTGTTGGGGAAGGGGGGCTTTGGCGAGGTCTATCAGGCGGAACATCAATTGCTGCGCCGCGAGCAGGCGATCAAAATCCTGCTGGAGAGCCACTTCAGCGATCCCGCCTTTCGTCAGCGGTTCATCAATGAGGCGCAAATCCTGGCGAAGCTCGATCACCCCAACATTGTGCATGTGGATGAATTGGGCATGCAGGAAAACATGATTTATCTGGTGATGCCCTATATCGGCGGCGGGACACTCCAGGATCGCCTGCGCAAACACACGCCGCCGCTGCCGCTGGCCGAGGTGAGCCGCTATCTGGAGGACACTTGCGCCGCGCTGGGCTACGCGCATCAGCGCGGCGTGGTGCATCTGGACCTGAAGCCGGGCAATTTGCTGCTGCATGAGGATGGGCGGCTGCTGCTTTCGGACTTTGGCCTGGCCCATTTGATTAAAGAGGGCGCTGTGCAGGGAGGCGTCAGCCTGGCGTTTGGCACGCCCTTCTATATGGCCCCGGAGCATCTGCATGGCCTGCCAGACCCGCGCAGCGACCTCTACGCGCTGGGGGTGATTCTCTTTCAGATGCTCTCAGGTCGGCATCCCTTCGATGGCTCTACGCCAGAGGCGGTGATCGTCAAGCACCTGACGGAGCCGCCCCCGCTGGTGCGCGCGATCCGGCCTGATCTGCCGCTGGGGCTAGAGAGGGTGCTGGGCAAGGCGCTGGCAAAGGCGCCAGATATGCGCTATCAGACGGCAGGCGAGATGCTGGCTGATGTCAAAGCGGCGCTGGCGAATCAGCCATCGCCTCTACGCAGCATAGCTCCAGCGGTTTTTCCGTCACCGACGCCCCCGCTCGGTATGTCTCCGGTGGTTTTTCAGTCGCCGACGCCCCAGGCGGCTGCTCCGGCGCCCCAGATGCCGGTCCCGCCATCACCTTATGCCCCGCCGTACTTTGCGCCGACAGTCCAGACGCCGCACACGCCGCCAGCTTCTCCGCCGGTTGCTCCACAAAACCCGGCGGCCAACCAGCCGGGCGTCGCCCCCAACACGATCATTCGGGTGCGCGGGCCGCTGAGCGGGCCACCGGCAGCCCAGCCCCCACCGCCGCCGCCTATGCCGCCACGTGCAATGCCTACGCCGCCGCAGCCCCAGACGCGCTACGCCATGCCGGTCCAGCCGCCCAGGCCGCCAGGCACGCTCATTTGTACCTATCGCGGGCATTCCGACATGGTGTATGTCGTCGCCTGGTCGCCCGATGGTCGGCGCCTGGCGTCGGCCAGCAAAGATAAGACGGCGCAGGTCTGGGACGTCTTCACGGCGGGGTCGATCTATTCCTATAAGCATCCCCTGGCGGTCGAGGCGCTGGCCTGGTCGCCGGATGGCAAAATGCTGGCGACGGGCAGCGCCGATCATCTCGTGCAGGTCTGGAGCGACGCGACCAGAGGCACGCTGTATACGTATCGCGGCCATACTAGCTCGCGTTCGCGTGTGCAGGGCGTGGCCTGGGCATCGGATGGGCGGCGGATTGCCTCCTGGGGCAAAGAGAAGACGGTGCAGGTCTGGGAGGCGCTGAATGGGGCCAATGTGTTTGTCTATCGCGGGCATTCGGACGATGTTGGCGCGGTGGCCTGGTCGCCTGACGGGCAGCGCCTGGCATCGGGCAGCGATGATCAGACGGTGCGCATCTGGTATCCCGCGCCGGTCGATACGCTGCGCACCTATTCGGCGCACAGCAAGGCGGTGCGCGCGGTGGCCTGGTCGCCTGATGGCAGACTGATCGTTTCGGCCAGCGAGGATAAGACAGTGCGCGTCTGGGAGACCACCAGCGGCAATACTATCCTGATCTATCGCGGCCACGACAGCAAGGCAGTGAGCGCGGTGGCCTGGTCGCCTGATGGTAGGCGCATTGCCTCGGCAGGGAGCGATGGCGCGGTGCAGGTTTGGGATGCCACGAGCGGTGGCAATGGCTACACTTATCGCGGCCACACGCAAGAAGTCTACAGCCTCGCCTGGTCGCCCGACGGAACCAGGATCGCCTCGGCCAGCAAGGATAAGACCGTGCAGGTCTGGCAGGCGGGCTAGCGCGGCTGCGGGCGCAGCCTGCGGCTATTCGTGCGCTGGCTCAAGCATCGTCGTGCTGCCCTCGGCATCCGTGAGGGGGCTGTCTGCCGCGCTAGCCCCGGCGCTGAGCGTATCCAGCGTGGCCGGAACGTGCTGCCCCCGCAGATAGGACACAATCGCCGCGATGATGCACATGCCCGCTGAGACGTAAAAGACTCCATGCAAGCCAACCATGAATGGCCCCGAAATCAGGTTCGGGAAGAACGTTTTGCCCAGCAGCGCGCTCTGATTGGCAGCGGTGAGGTGTTGCAATACGGGCGGCGGGAGCAATTGCGCGACAGGATTATAGCCCAGGAACGCCCCAAAGAGCGCCGAGGTCGGGGGCAGATGGGCAATCTGCGTGGCGACGGCGGTCGGCACACCATAGCGGGTCAGCCCGCTGAAGAAGGTCGTCGGCAAGGCCGCCGCGAGGCCAGCAGTGACGATGCTGAAGAAGAGGCCAATGCTCACCAGTGCGGCGCTGTTCTGGAACGTGGCGCGCATGCCAGAGGAAACCCCGCGCCGCTCTGGGGGCACGCTGCTCATCACCGAACTGGTGTTTGGCGAGGCGAAGAGGCCCGAACCACAGCCTAACAAGAAGATCAGCAGGGCAAAGACAGGATAGGGAAAGTTCGCGGGCAAGAAAGTGAGTCCAAGAAAGCCAATACATTGCACCAGCATGCCGACCGTCGAAAAGCCGCGCGCCCCAAAGCGATCCGACAGGTAGCCGCTGATCGGCCCCATCAGAATGAAGCCAACCAGCAGGGGCGTCATGTAGATGCCGGCCCACAGGGGCGTCTCCTCGAAGTTATAGCCATGCAGTGGCAACCAGATGCCCTGCAACCAGATGATGAGCATGAATTGCAGCCCACCCCGCCCCATCGCCGAGAGGAAGCCAGCAATATTGCCAGCAGTGAACATGCGAATTTTGAACAACTCCAGGCGGAACATGGGATCGGCGACGCGCGTTTCAATCCAGAGGAACAGCCCCAGCAGCAGCGCGCCGCCGCCAATCATCGCCAGAACCATCGGATTGCCCCAGCCCATCGGAGACGAGCCATATGGCTCGATGCCGTCGGTGATCCCCAGGAGCAAGATGGTCAGGCCGAAGGCGAAGGTGACGTTGCCATACCAGTCGATGCGCTGGTGCTTGCGAATCGTGGCGACCTCGCGCAGCATCCAGTACGCCCAGATGGTGCCTGCCAGGCCAGCCGGGACGCTGACCAGGAAGACGAGGCGCCAGTTGATGCTTGCCAGAATGCCGCCCAGGATGAGACCGATGAATTGCCCCGCGATGGCCGCGATCTGGTTGATGCCGAGCGCGCGTCCGCGTTGATTGGGGGGAAAGGCATCGGTGAGGATGGCGGCGCTGTTGGAGAACAGGAAGCCCGCGCCAATGCCCTGAATGATGCGGAAGAAGATCAGTTCCAGGGCGCCAGCATTGCCTGTGCCGGGCGTAAAGGCCAGCAAGGTGCTGCCGATGGTAAAGATGGCAAAGCCCAGGTTATACAGGCGCACGCGCCCGAACATATCTGAAATGCGCCCGAAGGTCACAAGCAAGGTCGTGGTGACGACCATATACCCAAGCAAGAGCCAGAGAAAGTAGCCTGATTCGCCTTGCGCCAGGGGATTGATGCCGATGCCCTTGAAGATGGCGGGAAGGGCGATCAGCACGATGCTGGCATCGATGCTTGCCATCAGCGCGCCCAGGGTCGTATTGATCAGCGCGACCCACTTATAATGGGGGCCGATGGGACGTTGGGCGCGCGGAACATGGGCACCGTTCTGCCGGACGCGCTTCTCAGACAGGCGTGATAACAGCGTCATGGGCTTCAATCTCCCCCGCTCAAGGCATAGGTGGTCTGGAAGGTGGCGCAGCGCGCCAAGAGCAGGTTCAGCAAGCCAGGCTTGCCACGTTCCATACCCTCTGCTGAGAGAGTATAACATCGCACTAGCGTTTACGTCAACGTGAAGACATTTGCCATCCAGGCGCCCTGGCACTTGTGTGCTTTGTCATCCTTGCTTTTGCAGCGTACAATCCATAGAGAGCAAGGAGATCAAGCCGGAATGCCCGCTGAAGGGTCCAGACGGTAAAAAGGAGGAGCGAGAGACGATGGTCCCTGCTTCGCCGTATTGTCCCAAATGTGGCGGCCTCAACGCGCCCGACGCGACGGCCTGTTTCGCCTGTGGGCTATCGCTGGCGGAGGCTGCACCGCTGGTCCAGCACGCGCGCGTGTCGGCTGCTGGCCGGTCCACGCTGGTCTTGCCCATCCCCGACCTGCTCCTGCGGCAGCGTTACCACCTGCTGAAGCAGATTGGCGAAGGTGGCTTTGGCGCGGTCTATAAAGCGGAAGATACCCAGTTGGGCAACCGGCTGGTGGCGATCAAAGAGATGCAGCCCAGCGGCCTCAATCCCCAGGAGTTGCAGGAGGCGACTGAGGCATTCCGCCAGGAGGCGCTGCTGCTGGCTGGCCTGGCGCATTCGAGCCTGCCGCGCATCTACGATCACTTCAGTGAGGATGGGCACTGGTATCTGGTGATGGAGTTCATCGATGGGACCACGCTGGAGCAGTATCTGACCGTGCGAGGCGGGCGCTTGCCGGTGGCGGAGGCGCTGGACCTTGGCATCCAGTTATGCCGGGTGCTGGAGTATCTGCATACGCGGCAGCCGCCGATTGTCTTTCGTGATCTCAAACCCGCGAACGTGATGCTGACGGCGGCTGGCGCTATCTATCTGATCGATTTTGGCATCGCGCGCCTCTTCAAGCCGGGCCAGCAGAAGGATACCATCGCTTTTGGCTCGCCAGGCTATGCCGCGCCAGAGCAATATGGCAAGAAGCAGACGACGCCGCGCTCGGATGTTTATAGCCTGGGCGTTCTCTTGCATCAGGCGCTGACCGGCCATGACCCGACTGAAAACCCATTTCGCTTTGCCCCCTTCACGATGCCCCGGCCTACGGGCTTGTGGACCTTTGTCAGTCGCATGATCGATCTGGACGAGGGCAAGCGCCCACCCAGCATGGGGATCGTGCGACGCGAACTGGAACGCCTGGCGGGAGACTGGGCGGCGCGCCAGCGAAATACTGGCACGGTGCCCGTCCCGGCTTATTCGCCGCAGAGCCTGACCGGCCCAATGCCCGCCTGGCTGCCGCCCTCTGCGCGCATCGGCTCCATGCCCTACGCGCCGCCCTCTACTGGCTTCATGCCCTATGGGCATCCCACGCAGACCGCTTACAGGTATCCGTTCCCCGGCTCCATGCCGATCATGGCCGCGCCCCATCTGCGTCCTCCCGCCCCTGGCGGCGCGTCCCAGGCGCTCGTGCCTCAACGCGGCAGGCGGAGACGCCGTATACGGATACTGGTGAGCCTCATCCTCCTGTGCGTAATGGTGGCATTGCTCATCCTCTTGAGCATACTGGTGATCCATGCCCTCACTCTTCATTTTCCTCTGAACCCCCCACACAGGTTTGCTGCGCCGTCGGGCGGTTTTATTGGGTATCCCTCGGCGCTGGCCTGGCTGGATGCGGGATAGGTATCAGGAATACTCTCTCACATTTTCGGCTGAGCAGTGATTGATCAGGTGAAATCCCCAGGACGGACCGGCTAGAAGCCGGTGGTACAATCTGTCACGTTTTCGGCTGAGCAGCGATTGATCAAGTGAAAGGGCTGTTTCAGAGTACGCATGCAGGAACGCGCATAATGCCATCACACACATCCTCCAATCTAGATGACGCGCCTGCACGCGCTCAGGATTACCGATGGCTCGCAGCTCTGGAGCAACTGCGTTTCGGGGGTAGACGCTGGCGGCTATTCTGGGCTAACGGTAGCTCTATAGGACAGATGGGCTAGCTTGTTCAGCCCGGTTTAGCGTTTGCCGCAGTGCCTGGAGGCTGGGCCTTTCCGCTGCGGCAAACTCATCTGTGAGCTAGTTCACAGACAGGGAGGAGGGTGGACTCTACCCTTGTGCTGGAGGCGTTTGATCGATGGCGCTTTCAGAAAGAGGGGCGAGGTCCATGAAACAACCGTTTGCGGCATTTCGGGCAAACAGGAGTCTGGCCGAGCGTCTGGGCACGCTGGAAGCAATGGCGCTGCTCGTTGTGGTGGTCATTGGTCTGGTCGTCGGATTGACACTGGCGCATCGCGCGGGCGGCGCCAGCCCATCTGTCCCGACGGCTGCACCACTCAGCCTTTATGTCGGCACCAACGATGGCTCGATCTATAAGCTGGATACGCAAAAGCGGGCGCTGCGCTGGAGTACGCAGGTCGATGGCGCGGTGGTGGGCGCGCCAGTCGTGGTCAATGGCACGGTGTATCTGGGCTTGCTCAACGGCGAGGGCATCTCCCTGGTTGCTCTGAATGCCAGCACCGGCAAGACGCGCTGGAGCGCGCAGATCGAGAGCAAGGCGGCCTCGGAACCAACGGTGGCCGGGGGGATCGTCTATATCACCGGCAACGGCGATGGCGCCGTGTATGCCTTCGCGGCCAGCAACGGTAAGCTGCTCTGGCGCGTGCATGTCGGCGGCTATGATCAGATCGCTGTTACTGGCAAGCTGGTCTATAGTGTGGGCAGCGACGCGAGCGGCACGGGCTATCTCTACGCGCTCGACGCCCAGAACGGGCTGGTGCGCTGGCGCGTGCCCGCTCCATCCAAAGATGCCGGGTTTTCCACGCCCTTTGCCGCCAATGGGGTGGTTTATGCCGCTTCATCGCAGGTCATGGATGCCAACCCGACCGGCCAGGGTGGCCCGCCAGGGCAAGATGCCCAGAGCATCGAGAGTTATGAGTACGCCTATCAGGCCGAGACTGGGGCGCTGCTCTGGCAATCGGACCAGTTTGCGAGCGTCATGGCCGACGCTGTGCCGACGCTCGCCGGCGGCAGGCTTTATCTGGCCTTGAATGATGGGACGGTACTGGCGCTGGACGCGGCGCATGGCACGCGGCTCTGGAGCTATCCGAGCGGCGGCATGGTTTCGGTCTCGCCCTGGGTCGGTGCAGATACCGTCTCTTTCGGTGTGGCGAGCAGCACTGGCCCGACAGGAGCGATCATTACCCTCACCATCAAGGATGGCTCGCTGAGCTGGCAGCAGACGATCTCGCAGTATCTGGGTACAGCCTTTGCGGTGAATGCGGGCGCGCTCTATCTCGGCTCCGGTGATCAAATCATTCACGCGCTCAAGGCCAGCGATGGCGCGTCTCTCTGGCAGTATCAGTACATTCCAAGCAGGAGCGATCCCATGCCTTTGAGCGGCGGAGGTGTGGCCGTGACGGTAGCTCCCTAGCCTGTAGGGGCCAATGTATTGGCCGATTTGTGGACTGGTAGCGGCGGGTTGACCAGCAGCCCATCAAGCTGTACGCTAATGAGAGATGTGAACATCCTGCATTCTCCAGCGTATATCACGAAGAAGGAGTTGCTTTATGCAGACCCAGGCCGCTGTAGTCTATACCTACGGGGAGCCGTACAAGATCGAGCGCGTGGAACTGGACGAGCCGCACGAACGCGAGGCGCTGGTGCGCGTGGCCGCTGCTGGCATCTGCCACAGCGATGAGCATGTGCGCGTCGGCGAGATGCGCGCTGTGCTGCCGCTGGCGCTCGGCCATGAAGGCGCGGGCATCGTCGAGCGCGTGGGGCCAGGCGTCACGCGCTGCAAGCCCGGCGATCACATCGTCTTCAGCTTCATTCCCGCCTGTGGGCATTGCCGCTATTGCATGATGGGCCTCTCGAATCTGTGCGTCTTGCAGAGCCGCACGATGGGCGGGCCGCGCCTGGATGGCACCTATCGCATGCACGACAGCGCCGGGCACGATGTCGGCCAGTTCTGCCTGATCTCCACCTTCAGCCAGTGGACGGTTGCTCCCGAAGAGTCGATTGTTGTGATCGACCCAGACATCCCGCTGGATAAAGCGGCGCTGGTGGGCTGCGGCGTCTCGACGGCCTTTGGCGCGGTGGTGCATCGCGCGCGCGTCGAGCCGGGCAGCAGCGCGGTTGTCGTCGGCTGCGGGGGTATTGGCATCAATGTGGTGCAGTCGCTGGCGATTGCGGGCGCGGCAAAGATTATTGCCGTTGATCTGGTGGACTCGAAGCTGGAGGCGGCGCGCAGCTTTGGGGCGACGCATACCTTTAACCCCACGCGCGATGATGTGCCCAAGCTGGTACGCGGCCTGACGGCAGGGCAGGGCGCGGATTATGCCTTTGAAGTGACCGGCGTGCCTAGCGCGATTGCGCAGGCGTTCGCCGTCACGCGCAAGGGGGGCACGATGGTGATGGTGGGCATCTCGCCCGCCGATCAGCGCAGCATCCCCATCGCGCCGCAGGAACTGGTGTTGCTGCAAAAGACGGTGATGGGCACGCTGTATGGCTCGGCCCAGGCGAGCAACGACATCCCTAAGCTGCTGGAACTGTATAAGACTGGCAAGCTGAAGCTGGATGAATTGGTCACACGGACTTATACGCTCGATCAGGTGAACGAGGGTTATGCTGATCTGGCTGCTGGACGGAACCTTCGCGGTGTAATAACGTTTTAATATAATAGATAACACATTTTCCTGCGCCCATTCGTCTTCCTGAGTGGGAGGACTGACGGGGAACAGGGTTGGTGGGCGTCTCGTGCTTGCTCGTGCGCGGGGCGCCTGTGAGGCGCGAGCGCATGCAAAAACCGATGGAGAGGACGCCGCTTCATGGCTCTACTCCTGCTGAAGATGCCAGCAATGACAGCGCGGCGGAAGAGCCAATAGCGTGCCAGGAGTCCAGAGGGGAGGCTGTCCCGGCGATGCCAGAGGCAGCTTCGCCAGGGAAGGTCGCGCCCACTGAGGGATCAGGCGCTTCGCCTGCTTCATTTGAGGCGCTCTTTGAAGCCTACTATCGGCCCATCGTCAGTTACCTCCTCCGCATGCTGGATGATGCCCAGCTTGCGCAGGACATTACCCAGGATTGTTTTGTGAAACTGCACCTGGCAATGAAAAGTGGGCAGTCGCTGGAAAACGTGCGCGCCTGGCTCTATCGGGTGGCGACGAATGCCGCGCTGGATGAGCGACGACGGCGCAGGCGCATCACCTGGCTGCCGCTGCTGGCGAGCGGTGAGCGGCAGGAAGCCGAGTATCTCGATCCAGAAGATCAGGTGGCGCTGCGTGATCGTTTGCAACAGGCGCTGGCGGGCATTTCACCGAACCTGTCGGCCTGCCTCCTGCTGCATCTGCATCACGGGTTTTCACATGATGAGATTGCCGCCATCCTGGGGATTTCATCTGGCGCGGCGCGCACCCGTCTGCAACGGGGGCGCGAAGCATTCAAGGCGCGCTGGCTGGCGCTGGAGGGGCGCGACGGACCGGGTCGCAGTGGCGCCGCCCAGGCCAACCACACGGCGCAGTTCAACGGCGCTTTGTCCAGGGACCAGAGCGCCACGCACGCTGACCAGCACTACGGGGGCACGCATGAGACAAGCGACACCTGATCGTTCGCAAAGGCGCGAGGGCGCAAACGCGCCAAAGCACGCTTCATCACCTTCAGCCGCGCCGCCCAGCCGTTCCGCGCTCTCGCATCGGCAGGCGCGCGAGCGGCTGGCGCTTTTGTTGGACGAAACCACTGAGCCAGAGGTGGCCGGGCGACTACGCCAGCATGTGGCCGGGTGCGCGCGCTGCCAGCAGGAAGTGGAGCAACTGCGCCAGGCCGAGGCATGGTTTCGGGCGCAGCCGGTGGAAGCGCCCCAGGTGGCTGCCGCACAGAGCGCAGCCTGGGTGGCTATCCAGGCGCGCATCGCGGCGAATTCGCCTGCGGCTGAAACGGCCCTGGCAAATGGTCATGCTTCTGCTGCTCGCGTCCAGCCGGATGCAGAACCGGCTGCACTTGTGCCGCTTGCTGCCGCCGCTGCTGGTATCGAATCAGGCGCTGCTGACCGCCTCTATTATCCTCTGCCTGTTCCGCAGCCTGTGGTTCCCGTTACCATTGCCCTGCGCCCCTCTGGCAAGTCTGGCATCTTGAGTCCCCACCGAGTCTTGCTTGTTGCTCTGGCCGCCTCGTTGATTGTTGGCAGCTTTGCCGCGCTCTTCCTGGCGCGCCTCGGCGCCACTGATGGCTCTTCCAGTGCAGGTTCCACGCCGCTCTTTAGCATGGACGTGCTGGACCCCGGCGGTGAAACGCCTGCCTTCAGCTTCGATCCCGTTTCGCGCCGCCTCTTTGCGCTGACGGGGGATATGCGCTATAGCTGTCCGCCTGGGGCGCATTGTCCGTACTTAGGCCCGGACTGCCTGCAACTTTCCATGATGGATGTGGATACTGGCAAATCCTTGCGCGACATCCGGCCCACCTGTGTGCAGACCGGCAACACCCACGACGGCGCGACCTTCCTCAAGCTGTTAGATAACAGCGCCAGAGGTCAGGCGCTGCTCATCGGCAGCGATCAGAAAGTGCAGACCATCGATACCCTCAGCGGTGGCGTCGTGCGCAGCTATCCTCTGGCGTGCTGTTCTGATGCGTATGCACAACCATACAATACGTTCCTGGATCAGCACGACCAGCTTTTGCTGACGGCTGGGCTAAGCGGTGAGGCTGGCGTTTCGGATACCCTGGTTGCCCAGGACGTGACTACCGGCCAGACCAAATATCAGGCGCCGCTGGATACCTTCCAGTTTCAGTCAGCCCTGGTGAGCAATGTGACCGGCTGGCTCTACCTCTGGAGCGAGTGCGCAGTGGATAGCAATACAAGCTGCGTCGAAATCTATGATGCGGTGGATGGCCGCAAGGTTGGCGGTTGGCAGGATAGCTCCCAGGAGACGCCGCTGGCAGCAGACCCGACGGAGAACGTGCTGTACGTGCGCGCAGACCACCCCAACGGCCAGAGCGAGACGCTGGTGGTCGATGGGCAGTCCGGCCAGGCGGTGGGCCATCTGCCTGCCGCGCAGGCAATGGCAATCAACGCGCCCTTGCATCATGCTTATCTGCTGGATGATAACGGCGTGACGGTGGTCGATACGCGCACCCGGCGCACGCTAACTACCCTGCCAGTGCTGGCGCACGATGAATCGTGGGTTGCCCCCGCGGTGGATGAAGCGACCAGCCGTGTCTATCTGCCGATTCAGCGCGGCAAGGTGCTGATGGTCCAGGATGACCCTTCTGGGCAGTTGCGCATGCGCTCATCTTCGCTAGAAGTGGTGCTGAATGCCGAGCGCGCGATGTCGATAGATGAAGAGCAGGGCGAGGCGGCTTTGTACCCTTGGGAACTGCCCATCGGCCAGGAGACCTTCACGGCCTATCATCCGCTGTCGCAGGGGACGTCCGGTAGCTGCGGGCTAGGATGGGTTGCGGCGCGCAGCACGGCGAAGATCACGGCGCAGAGCGGCGGACAGTATACGGTGCTGTTCTCGCTGGCCTGGAACGATCAATTTGCCTCCAATGTGAACGCGGGTACGCCGCCGTCGCAGTCCTCTTATCCTCACGCGCATAGCTGGCTCTATCGGGTGCCCGCCAGCGGCGCGGCTCAGCGCAGCAGCGAGCAAGGTGATGTGTTCTCGCATTGTTAGGTTGGCGGTTAGATGCGCCAGCCGCTGCTATTCAGGCGTCCAGCGAAAGAGTTCGGAGACCGAGGAGCCTTCGTGGATATGCGCGATGGCCTCGGCAAAGAGTTTGGCGACTGAGAGAACGGTCATGTGAGGCAGGCGCTTTTCGATAGGGACGGGGATCGTATCGGTCAAGACGATCTCTTTGAACTCGGCTTCGCCCAAGCGCTGAATGGCCGGGCCAGAAAGCACACCATGCACCGCTGAGGCGTAGACATCGCGCGCCCCCTCTTTTTTGACTAACAGCAACGCCTGGATGATCGAGCCGCCGCTGTCGATCTCGTCATCGACGATGAGGGCATTGCGGCCTTCTATCTGGCCGATGATGCTCATGGCCTCGGCGCGCCCATCATTGCCCAGCCGCCGTTTTTGGATGATCGCCAGCGGCGCGTCCAGCAGGTCGGCAAAGTTGCGCGCCTTCTTGGCGAAGCCCTCGTCGGTCGCTACAACGGTCAAGTCGGGGATGCGCTTGCCGCGCCAGTAGCGCGCCAGGATATTCAGGGCGCTGAGTTCATCCACCGGGATATTGAAGAAGCCTTGAATCTGCCCGGCGTGCAGGTCCATCGTCAGCACCCGACTGGCCCCCGCCACGCTGATGCAGTCGGCGAGAAGGCGAGCGGTGATGGGCACGCGCGGCTGGTCCTTTTTGTCACTGCGGCCATAGGCATAGTAGGGGATGACGGCGGTGATGCGCCGGGCAGAGGCGCGCTTGCAGGCGTCGAGCATAATCAGGAGTTCGATGATCGAGGTGTTGACCGGGGTGCTGAACGATTGCACGATAAAGACATCGTGGCCCCGGATGTTCTGGTTGATTTTGACAAAGATATTTTCGTTGGTGAATTGAAAGACCTCGGCCTCGCCATCGTGGATGCCCAGGTGTTGGCAGATCGCCGAAGCGAGCGTGCGATTGGCGTTCCCTGAAAACAGGCTCAGCTCATCCATTCTCTCTCTGCCTTTCTCGAAGGGGGGCGTCGGCATGCTGTTTTCCTCGTCTGTTGGCACACGACACCCCTGCATGGCCGGGGCCATCAGGGCGCGTGGAAACAGCAGGGCACACGCTGATCGCTTATAAGGTCACAATTGTCTGCTGGCATAATCAGGGGCGCCAGCGATAAGAGCTAAACTGGCATGCGCTACAGGGCGGGACATGCAGCGGGCGTGGCCCCGACACGGCCAGGCGCCACGCTCCTCTTTTAGAGTATAGCATATTAGCAAGGCACACGGCAACCTGACAGCAAAACATGTTGCCGGATGTGTTACCAGACGGCGCGCTCTGCGTCACACTCTTTGGAGCGATTGGAGCAGCATGGGTTCCATTCTGTGGAATTCGGCCCGATTCTTGCTCCAGTGAGAGAAACTCTCATCCTGCTCTCAAAGAGGAGACACACAATGCTGCCGCTCGCAGATTTTACCTTGAGCATGGGAAGCGGCGCCCTACTCTTTGCCTGGATGCTTGCTACGATTATCCTCAGTTTGCTCGGCTGGGTGGCCTTCACCATCCGTCAGCGGCAATACCGCAACGATCTCGACGATTGACCCGGGCGCTAGCCATTCAAGAAGCGGAAGCTCAGCAGCATTGGCTCGAAGTATTGGGTCGTGTAGGCGCTAAAGATTTGCTGATTGGCAAAGTAGAAGATCGTGTAGCCCCGCCCATTGTGGATGATGGCAAGGCTGGTCAGGTGCAAGCTCAGACCATCGGTCAGGGTGAGATCGGCGTCTTCGACGGTCCAGTCGAGGTTGGCAATGTGGATGGTTGGGGAGGCGGGAACCGAGATTTGATAGTTGGCGACGTTGGGGATCGGGAAGGTCTGTTGCAGGATATAATCATCGATTTGCGCGGGATTCCAGTTGGCGTATTGGGGAGAAGAGCCGACTTCGAGCGCGGCAGAGGGGCCAGCGCGGAAGAGATCGCCCCGGTATTGGGCGTCGCTTTTGTCCGTATCTTGCTGGGCTTGCCAGCTATCGGGGTATTGCAGGCTGAAGTTGAGACCAGGGTCGGTGTCTATCTTATAGCCAGCCTGAGGCGCAACAGTGGGCAGTGGCGCGGCATCTGATGTGCCAGGCTGGGGTTCCAGGGCTTGAAGTTGGCGATAGTGGTTCAGCGCGAAGAGGACGGCGATGCCGATAATGGCGATCACCAGCAGCAGGGCGAATGCCCCGCCCAGCGTGCCTAAGAACGAGTGGCCGCTTGGCGCGGGTGGCCTGGAGTTGTCTGGAACCGCAGTGATCAGCATCTGAGAGGGCATCGCCCCAGCCGGTGGGCCAAACGGAGGGAACGCGGTTGAGCCGCCTGCTGGCCCCGGCGCGGATGGTGGGTTTGAGACGACATGCCAGCCCCGCCGCGACGACCTGCCTGGCTGCCCTGGCAGGTTCAGGGGGTCTGCGCTGGCTGCCGGACCTGGAGGCAGAAAAGGCGACGCGGCAGGCGGCGGGCGCGAGGGCGTTCGCTGCGGCGGAGGGGTCGCCGGAAGTGCAGAGAGTGTGAAGAGCGGCGGCGTGAGTGGCCCTCTGGTTGGGCTGGTAGTTGGCGCATCATCGAACAGATCGTCTTGCTCCTCGGACTCCTCATCTGTGGCAAACGCCTCCCACCGTGTCGGTATGCTCTCCCTGCTGCGTGGCAGATTTTCCCTACTGCCAGGCAAGGAGAGATCTGCCAGCACCCGCGGGTCGAAGAGGTCGGCGGCATTGAGCATGCCCGGCTGCTGCGTCTCCTCTGCGCCTTCTATTGCTGGCTGGTCGATGAGGTCGGCAAGGTTCAGTGTGCCTGATGGCTGAGCGGCGAGCGAGCCGTTCAGGAGCATTGGATCTATCAGATCGGCGGCATTGAAGAACGGTTGCGCGAGGGATGGGTCTGGCGCGGCTGGCACGGAAAGCTGCGACCCGGTGGCCTGTCTGGCGAATGGCCCGGTCAGCCCGGTTGACGCGCCGCAGACGGGACAGATCGATGGGCTGCCCCAAAGCTCAGTTGTACAATTCGCACACTTCATCTTTTGCCTGACTGGATGCGTGGTTGCGCTTTCCTCTTGAGAACTCCGTTGTTGAGTATACCATAGCCTGTCTATTCGGACACAACGGGTGGCATATAATATGCGAGGGTATTGATGGGTGCGGCGTGCAGCGGCGCTGGCCGCTGCTTTGGGGTGGAATACGAACGAGGCAGTGCCTTATGGGTACTTTCAGGGGGAAGGTGACGTGGAGCAGGTTGGACAGACTACCGACGATCAAGGGATACAAGGGTTTGCACAGAGTCGGGAAGCTTTTCAGGAAGGCTCTCACGCGAGCGAATCAGGCCAGCATTCCTCGCCCTCTTCATCAAGGGCCGCAATGGAGCGGCAGACAGTTCTGCGCTTCCAGGAATCACAGCCAGCATCTGCTCAGCCCCCATCTGAGGCATTTGCCCAGGCGGGGGTCAGTGAACATGTGCTGTCACGGCTGGATGCTGTTGCGCGTGAACTGGCGAGCGCAGATAGCGCGATGCTGCTCCCCCTTGCGTTGCAAGAGTTGCTCGCGCTTTGTCACAGCGGGCGCGGCCTGATCCTTACTCACCCTGCGTCGGCTGATGCGCCGTTGGTGGCGCTTTGCGAGCAAATCCCCGAAGACCTGGCGAAGCTGTTCTCCCGCGAGCGGCGTTTCTGGACAGCAGGCGTCGGCGGTCTGGAGGTTCTCTCCGTAGGCAAGAGCGCCAGGGAGCGCAAAAGAACAAAGGGGACGCTTGAGGCGCGGCTGACCACTGGCGGGGTCTCCTGGTATGTGTGGCTGCCTCTGGCAGTCCAGGGGCGCGTTGAGGCGGTGCTGGTGGCCCTGGGGGCCGACGCGCCTGAGTCCTCTGCGGAGCATGCCCTGCTTCCTCTGGTGGTGGCGCTGCTGGGTGATCTGACGGTGGCCGCGCTGGAGCATGCCCAACTGCGTCATATGCTGCTGCGCAAAGAACGCGACCGCGATGAGTTTCTGGGGCTGGCTGCCCATGAACTGAAAAGCCCGCTGACGGTGATTAAGGGCTACTCGCAATTGCTGCTGCGCCAGGCGCGCCGCGACGACAATGCCGGGAACGTTGATCTGGGTGGATTGGAAGCGATCAATCAGCAGGTGAGCCGGATGGCGCATCTCGTTGGTGAGTTGCTTGATTTTTCGCGGATTGAACGAGGAGTGCTGGAGGTTACGCCCCAACCAACCGAATTGGTGGGGCTGACGCAGCGATTGCTGGAGCAGCGGCAGCGTTCTCTGCCGGAGATAAGCTTTCGCCTGGTTGTCAGGGAGCCGCTGCTACTGGCGCTGGCGGATCCCATGCGGCTGGAGCAGGCGCTGGGCTATCTCCTGGATAATGCTTGCAAGTTTGGGCAGGATCAGCAGGTGGTCGAAGTGACCGTGCAGCGGGCAATGGCCGCGCGCCTGCCTATTCCTCCCACGCTGTTGGCGTCGGCCCAAACGCAAGCCGCAGCGGCAGTGGAGCCAGATGAGGTGGCGTTGATTTCAGTGCGCGACTATGGGCCGGGCCTGCCTGCCGATGAGCGCGCGCTGCTCTTTACGGCTTTTTATCGCGGCCCGGAAAACAGTATTCAGCGCCAACTCGCGGGATTAGGTCTGGGCCTCTACCTCAGCCACTATCTGATGGCGCGTCAGCACGGCCACCTCTGGGCCGAGTTTCCCGAAAATGGGCAATTCTCTGGCGCTATCTTCCACCTGAGCCTGCCGCTTTCGTTCGCTTTGTGATGGTTCCTCTGACTGCCTGCTCCTCACCCCATCATCACTTCATCAATGCTGGCTGCTTGCCGCTTGCGCCTTGATGAACAAACGTTGGGGAAATTGCCTGTTGTGCCTGTTCATTCGGGTGAATTATGACAAATTATTCATCGCAGAGTGTGAGCAATTTCATGGGAATTTCAGCAGGTTCTGGTATGATACACAGCAGAACCGAGGACCTTTAGAGTTCTTGGCGAGCGAGGATGCTGGTGGAGGTGGAGCGGGGCGCGGATGGGCGCCTGTGGGTGCAGGGGGCGCTATGGAGGGTGGTCAGGGGCGTGGAGGGTGCAGGCGATGAAGATCAACGTGGGGTGGGGTGGTTACGGCGGGTGAGCGCAGGGTGAAGCGTGGGGTGAGGATCGCCGAAGATGTGGCGGTGGCGCTGGTTGTCGGGCGGGGGCGTCAGGAAGTGCCGGGCTGTGGGGTGCATGTGGCCCTGGGGAAGATGCGATGCTGTTGGGACGCTCTGCTCGCGCCAGTTGGGATATTGTTAGAGGGGCTGGTACATTCTGTGCCAGCCCCTCTTCTTTCAGGCAGGATGCACGCCATTCCGATAGATGTATGGAAGCCTGATGTGCTACAATATCCCCGCCCGATGATCGGCCAGAAAGGTGGATGACTCCTCTGCATCTTCCGGTACTTGTTTTCCTCATGCTGATTTTTGTGGCGGCGCTGGTGGGCGGAGTGATTGGCGCGCTGCTCGGCCTGGGCGGGGGCATTATCGTGGTGCCCGCGCTCACAGTGCTGTTTGGCATTGATATTCACTTTGCTATTGGGGCTTCTATTGTCTCGGTAATTGCGACCTCCAGCGGGTCGGCGGTGCGCTATGTTCGCGACCACATCAGCAACCTGCGCATTGGTATGTTTCTGGAGGTTGCCACCACCACCGGGGCGATCACAGGCGCGTTTGTGGGCGCCTATCTGGGTGGGCCGGTCCTCTTCTTTGTGTTCGGTATCCTCATGCTCTATTCCTGCGTTGTGATGTTCCAGCGCGGCAAGATGGAGCGGGCGTCGATGGTTGGCGCGCAAGACCCGGAGGTGCTGCGGCAGACGCCCGATACGGACACGCATCTGGGCCGCAGGTTGGCCCGCCGCCTCAATCTGGACAGCGAATACTATGACGCGGCGCTCAAGCGCAGGATTGCCTATCGGGTGCAGGGCGTGCCGCTGGGCTTTGGCTTGATGTATGTTGCCGGCATGGTCTCTGGCTTGCTGGGCATCGGGGGCGGCGCGCTGAAGGTTCCGGCGATGGATATTGCTATGCGCATTCCGATGAAAGCCTCGACGACGACCAGCAATTTTATGATCGGCGTGACGGCGGCGGCCAGCGCGGGCGTCTATTTTTCGCGCGGAGACATTAACCCGCTGATCGCGGCGCCAGTGGCGCTGGGGGTGCTGCTGGGCGCGCTGCTGGGCGCGCAATTGCTCGTGCGGACACGCGGCACGGTGATCCGTCAGATTTTTGTGATCGTGCTGGTCCTCACCGCCATTGAGATGTTTTTGCGCGCCTTTGGTCTGGGCGTCTGACGCGCTGATTGGCTATGAGGTCTTTGCTGGTTATGAGAGATTATTGTTATGGCTCGTGAGCAACCGCCTCTTCCTGAAGAAGAGCGCAACCAATCTGAGAGGGAAGTGGCCCCGGCGCCCGCCAAGACGGACGGTCTGGCCTCCAGGCCGCCAGCACAGTCGGGCGAAGTGGCCGGGACGCCAGCTATGAAGGCGAAAGACAAAGGGTTCCCCATCGAAGAGGTCATTAGCTGGATTCTGCGCGTGGGGGTCTCTGCTAGCGCGATCCTGATCGCCTTTGGGCTGGCGCTGCTCTTTGCGACGCGCGATACTGGCTATGCCGGGTCGTTCAACGATGTGGCCGGGCTGGTGCAGTACACAAACAGTGTCGGAAGGCGTTTTCCAACAACGCCTGGCGAGGTGCTGGCCGGGCTGGCGCAGTTCAAGCCCTACGCCTTCATTGCGCTGGGTCTCTTGCTCTTGATCGCCACGCCGGTCATTCGCGTGGCCGCCTCAGTCGTGATCTTTTTGATCGAACGCGACTACGCCTATGTCCTCATTACCCTCTTCGTCCTCCTCATCCTGGTGGTGAGTTTCCTTCTGGGCAAAGCTGGCTAATTCGATTGTCTTTACGTCTGTTGCATCCTCTCGCGCTCCGTTCACCCGTTTGGGCGTAGACCCTCTCGTTTTCTGCCCTGAAAGCAGCCGTAGAGAGAAGTGGCATGCTTCTTGCCCTATAGGTATCAAACCGGAAAAAAGATGGTATCTCACTAAGAAAGTGGAACTACTTCCGGTTTGATGACCTGAACAGAACATTGAAGGAGGAAAATACTATGACTCATCAGATATTGCTCGCCATCAGTGGCGGCGACTGGGCCTGGGGCTGGATTGTCTGGATCATCATCGGTGGATTGGCCGGATGGCTGGCAGGGGTGGTCGTGCGCGGCGCGGGATTTGGTGTTATTGGTGATATCATCGTGGGGATCATTGGCGCCCTGATCGGCGGCGTGATTCTAAGCGCGCTCTTTGGCATTGGAACTGGCGGCATCTTCTGGTCGTTCCTGACGGCCTTTATCGGCGCGGTGATCCTGATCTTTGTGATCCGCCTGATAGCTGGTGGCCGCACGCGCGGCAGAGCTATCTAGCGCCAGGCTCCGCCTGGCAGAGACCAGTCAGCCCACCCGGAGGATTCCTTCGGGTGGGCAGCTTTTTGCCTGGTGTTAGTGCAGGCTCTATGGCCGCTGGTTTTCGCCGGTATTGATCGTGGGTGCGTCGTTCGCGTCGTCGAAGCCGTCCTCAGTCGCCGGGATGCCACTGCCTTCACCGCTCGCCGGGGTGGGGGTGGGCATATAGAGCGAGGAGGATGGCTCTGATCGCTGGAGGTCCAGCGTGGGCGGCGCTGCCTGGGGCTGCGGCTGATACAATGGCTGGAAGGCTGGGGCAGCAGGCGCGGCGGCCTGGACCGGAACGGCCTGGGGCTGAGGCTGAGCAATCTGTGCCTGCGCAGCGGCCTGTGCAGCAGCCTGGGCCTGCGCTTGCGCAGCGGCTTGCGCGGCAGCCTGCGCAGCGGCCTGTGCCTGTGCCTGGGCGCGCTGCTGATAGTATGCCTGGAGCGCGGCTTCGGCGGCATGCACACCAGCGCGGGCAATATCGTCGTCGCGTCCTGGCGCATTGCCGCCGCTGATGCCAATGGCGCCGATAGTGACCCCATTTGGGCCACGAATCGGCCAGCCGCCTGGGGCCATGATGAACTTTCCCTGGGTCATGCTTGCCATGCTGGAGGCGAAGCCAGGAATCTCACCTGCCCAGCGACTAATATCCGAGGTGGATTGATTGAACATGACGGCTGAGGTAGCTTTGGCAATGGAGATTCCGGCAGTGGCCCAGGCATAGGGCGCCATCATGCGCTCGAATGCGACGAGATGGCCCGCGCTATCCACCAGCGCGATGCTCACCTGGCAGCCGAATTCGCGTGCCCGCGCGCGGCTCGCGTCGAGGGCGCGTCTGGCAATATCAAGTGTGAGACTCATCGAAAAAAACTGCCTTTCAATTGATGTCAACCATATCCATGATTGCGCTTGCCCAGTTCAGGCGGTCCCGATGACCGTCCGCTTCCCTGGCCTCCTGCAATACACTGCACTCAAGCTATTTGAGCGTGTGGCCTTCGCCGGTATGAACACAGCCTGCACAATCTGGCAGGAAAGCCGAACACAATAACGAGCAAAATGTGTCATTTATCGAAAAACAGCATAGCACATCCGTCAAGCACTTTGCTAGCCTCAGCCGGGGTGCTATTGTAGGGACGTTTTGTAAAAGATGAGCGTTTCAAGGAGTAATCTCAACATCCCCAGGCGCCCGGCATGTAAGAGTCCACCCTTTGCAGGCGAGGCTGCAAAGGGTGGACCCACAGAATCACGCAACTACTGTTTTGTTGCTACTTTGATTGAATGCGGCTTGATCTCTTCCGCTTTGGGCAGCTTCAAGGTCAGCACGCCGTTCTCACAGGTGGCCTCCACCTTATTGTTCTGAATTGGGAACGGCAAGGTCAGCGAGCGGCTGAACGCCCCCTGGCGGCGCTCACGGTAGAAGTAGTGGCCCTCCTTCTTCTCCTGCTCCTCGCTGGTCTCACCCTTGATCGTCAGCGTCTCGCCTTGCACGGTCACTTCCAGATTCTCCGGCTTCACGCCCGGCGCGGTGGCTTTCACCACCAGATGATCGTCGGTCTCGAACATATCGACCGCCAGACCCCATGTGCGCCCGGTTGTCTGGATCTCTCCAACCATGCTGGGCAGAACAAAGCTTTCTTCCATCAGCCGATTCATCGCGTCGCGCAAGCTCCACAACTCGCGCTCCGGATCAAAACGCATCAGACTCATAGATCGGCTTCCCCCTTTCCTGTGAAATAACCCGCTTGGCGGCGTATCAGCGAAGGAGTATGCTTACTTCGCCACCCCGTAGGACCGCAATGACCTCAACGTCCCCAGTCGTCTGGTCCCGCTGTTGCTCCCCCAGATGCAGACGAGCAAGCAACACGCATTCTGGAGGATCGAGAATCGACACTGCCTCACATGGCAATGTCTGATAGCTTCTGATCGTCACCTGGCGGGCATAGCGTTGACCATATTCCAGGCAGATACCCTTTATCCGCTCTAAAAGCGCCTGCTCGTCGCGCCCTTCTGCTTCTGCGAGGCATTCAACCTGGCATTTGGAGAGAACAAGAGAGCGAGAAGGCGCCGGGCGCGTAATCGGGGAGGGATTCCCGGAATGTCCCTCTCTGACTGTAACCATACGGCCTCCTTCCCGGATAGGGCTGCTGCAATGTCCTTCCTGTTCTCCATTAGAAGCATACACCTGCCTGGTATGCTAGCAGGTGTATGCACGTTGCAATATTCTTACTTTCCTGCCCTTCACGGGCGAGGTGCAATAAATGTCAGGTAAAAAAAGTCGCGCTGGGTGCTTTGAAGATATTCTGTGCCGCTGCCCTGCATGCCTGGGTTCAGTTTCATGCTCTGCCAGGCGCCGCGCGCATCCCGCTGGTAGAGGAATGCACGCACCCAGAAGGGGTTGATGTCCAGTTGCATTGCCGTCACGGCCCCCGCTGCTTTGAGTGTCTCCCCTAGGGTCTGGGCCGATAGCGAGTTTCCTGCGGCGTAGAGGAGGGTGCCGTTTGCCGTCAGGCCCAGCCCTGATCGCCAGGTATACGTGCTGTTCAGGACGGTGCCTCCCCAGGAGGCGCCATCCTGGGTGAGCGGATTGATCTTGCCATGATCGATCAGCAGCGCGCAGTTTTGTCGCCAGGCCAGCAACTGGGTATTGGCGCTCGTCAGCCCTGGGTCCACTCCCCAGGCGCCCAGGAGAACCTGCCCACTGGTGGTGATGGCGACGGTGGCCTGGCCTGGCAGCGGGGGAACATAGACCCTGCCATCGGCCATCAGGCCATAATGCCCATCCGCATATTTGAACCCGCCATTAAAGGCGGCCAGTAAGCTGTTCCCTTGCTGATCAGCAGGGGGAATCACGCCTGGTCCGGCGTGGCCCAGCGGACCTCCCGGTTGGCTGGTCCCGGCGACCAGATGCAGCGTGGTATAGCGCAAATCAAACTGTAAAAGGGTGGCGAGGGCATAGGGGCGCGCCGGGTCTGGCCGAAAAAACGTTTTGGCGACTACTGGCCTCATCCCTGGCGCGAGAGCCGGTGTCCCATTGGTGGTCCAGATGCCTTCACCAGCCAGCGCCGGGATGAGCGCAGGGGGAATGGAATTGAGCGCCATTGGCGGTGGTGTGGGCGATGCGCCGGGCGTTGCGCTCCCGGCAGTAGGCGTTGGGGTGGTTGGTCCCACCTTCCAGGGCGCGGTGGTCTGTTGACCAGTGAGGTGATAGCTGATCTGGTGGATGGTATCTGTCACGTCCAGATACCAGGATTCAATCTGGGCGGTAATTTGTGGACCAAGCACCGAGCGCATGGTGTCGGCAGCCCAGGCGCCAAAGGCGCTATTGGCCTGGGTGAGCAGCAGCAGACCCAGGACAAAGACCAGGCTGCAACTGAGGAGCCAGCGCCGCACACGGCTCCCACGGGAACGGGGTTTGCGTTGACGCCGGCGCCCCTGATGAGGGCGGAATCGTCCTCGGCGAGGCAGACCGACCTGCTCCTCAGGAGCAGGTATCTGCTCCAGCAGCGTTGTCTGCTCCCCATCGGCGTTTCTGCTAGCAGGTGAACGACGAGAGCGAGAGCGGGGTATAGTGAGGCGAACCATTTGCGCTTCCTTTTTTTATAAGCCTGAGATGCTGCTCGGCTGCCATTGTCGGGTCACACTACTGCGCCAATGATCGGGACGGCGGCAGGTATCCTCCCTGGGCGATGTCCATAAGGCCCATTGCTTCAGCCATGAGGGCTGTGCCTGTGTTTTGCCGTCATGGGCGCGAACCCTCCCGCGCTTGCCATGCAATCGGATGGTTTGCCCACCTTCAAGTATAGGAGGTAATTATGAGAGGATGATGAGTTAGCGCATGAACACGGATGAATCGAGGTCTTTTTGGGGCTACCCGGTTTACAGGCGCTCAGAGTCAACCAGAAGGGCTTTCTTGCCGTTTGACAAGCGGCCAACGCCAGGCCGCGCGTGCGCTGAGCATGGGGTCGGCATGAAAGTTGCACCTGGCTCGCGTGTTGCCGCCTGCGGAAACGGTTAGCGCGTAGGGCCATACAGAAGCTTTCCGCACAGGCCAGAGAAGGAGCGAATGATCGCGTGTTCAATCATCTTGCGTCGTTGACCTGGCCGTTTTCAGCGGAGGGTCGAGCGGTCTCCGCGTTAGCGGTCTATTCGGAGCCAGAAGAAACACCTGATGGGGTCGTCTATCGACCGTATGTGGCGGCTGACAGCGGCCCGGAAGGCACTGCCTGTGTAGATGATGCGGCGCGCGCCGTCGTGCTTGGCCTGCGCGCCTGGGAGCAAGAGCAGGATGCCCAGGGGCGAGACCTGGCGAGCCGCTGGCTGAGCTTTGTGGAGTATATGCAAGCAGCAGATGGCTGCTTTACCAACTTTATCTTTGATACTGCCGGGCAGCGCAATCTGACCGGCGTCACCTCGTATCCCGGCGGGCTGTGGTGGACGAGCCGGGCGCTGTGGGCGTTGGGCGCGGCCTATCGCGTGCTGGGCGATGAAGCCGCCCTGGATCACTGGCTGCGCTGCCCGCTGCCCTCGCGCATGGAGACGGCCAGCTACGCGAAAGTGACGGGCGTGCTGGCGCTGGCCGCGCTGGAGGTGTTGCAGGCGGAGCCGCCGCCGCGCCTGCGCCAGCGGATGCGCGGGCTGCTGGAGGGCTGGGTGGCCGATATGCTCGGCTGCATGGATGGCTATCTGCGCGACGAGCCGGGACAGGAGCGGGTGGCGCTCTGGGGCTATCACCAGTTTCCCGCGCTGGCAAAGGCAGGCGCCTGGCTGGAGCGAGAAGATTGTCTGGATGCCTGCGCTCGCACGGTGGAGCGCGTGGTTGAGCCAACGCTGGCGGCGCGCTTTCTCTACGCGCTGCCCGATGTGAAACAGGGGCTGTGCGCCTATTGTGTCTCACCAATGATTCATGGGCTGGCCGAACTCTATCGCGCCACTGGCGAGGAGCGTTATCGCGCGCTGGCGCTGCGGGCCTGGGGCTGGTTTATAGGCGACAACGACGCGGGCGCAGTGATGTATGACCCGACGACGGGGCGCTGCCTGGATGGGATCAGCAACGGCCAGACGTCCCAGAATTGCGGCGCGGAATCGGCGATTGAGGCGGGCCTGGCCGAACTGGAGCGGCGCAGCCTGGAGCGCCCTACCGGCCCACCAGATTGGCAACAGTCTGGAGCAAGACATCGTGAGGACAGGGCTTGACCAGATAGGCGTCTGCGCCCAGGGCCAGCGCGTGCTGGCGGTGTTTATTTGCGGCGCGCGAGGTGAGCATGGCGACCCGAATCCCGCTGAATTGGGGTCGGCTGCGCAGGATGCTGAGAACTCCATAGCCATCGAGTTGGGGCATTTCGATGTCTAACAGCACCAGGCTGGGGCGCTCTTGCAGAATAGATTGCAGCGCCTCCATGCCATCCCTGGCTGTCTTCATCTGATACCCGGCGCGGGTGAGTTGTAATTCCAGCGTGCGCCGCATGAAGAGCGAATCATCGACGACCAGCACCTTGGGGCCAGTAGCGCGGGGCAGACCCGGCGTTGGTTGGCCGTCGGGGGTCGGCGCCAGGCGCTCAAAGGGCGGGCCACTGAGCGCGTGATGGGCCAGTTCGGGGAGGTCCAGCAGCAGCAACAACTGGCCGGCGGGATTCTGGGTGACGCCGCGCACGCCCCGCCGCCGCAGATAGGGCGGCAGGCGTTTGACGACAATCTCGCGCTCGGCCAGCACTTCATCGATGACGATGCCGATCTGTCGGTGCCCCAGCGGCACGATCAAGGCGACCTCCTGTGCGGGTGTCTCTGTCTGCTCCCTCGGTCCATTGGCCGGAGGGGGCGCTGCGCCCAGCAGCGCGCTCAAGCGGAAGAAGGCGATCTTGCTCAAAGCTGGCTGTTCCCCTGGCTGCCAGATGCGCTCGATGCTGGTCAGCGGGATGGCGTAGTTCTGATCGCCCGCGCGTACAAAGAGCGCGCGCATGATGCCCTGCGAGATGGGCAGGCGGATATGGAAGCTGGCGCCTTCACCGGGCCGGCTGTGAATATGCAGTGTGCCGCGCAGTCCTTCGACGACGGTGCGCACCATATCCATGCCTACCCCGCGCCCGGCGATGGTGGTCACTTCCGGGCTGGTCGAGATGCCGGGCAAGAGCATGAGGTTGACGGCCTGTTCCGGGTCCAGCCGCTCGGCTTCCTCTGGGGAGAGCTTGCCGCTGGCAATGGCGGCTTCGATCAGCCGCTCGTGGTTGATGCCGCTGCCATCATCGCCGATCTCAATGCTGACCTCGTTGCCGGAGTAATAGGCGTGCAGGGAGATGAGGCCAACTTCGGGCTTACCCTGCTCGCGGCGCGCTTCGACGGATTCGATGCCATGCACCGCGCAGTTACGCACCAACTGGACCAGCGGGTCGGTGATGGCTTCGATAATATCGCGGTCGATCTCGGTAGATGCGCCGCTGGTCTGAAAGTTGATCTGCTTGTTTTGTTCCTGGGCGACCATGCGAATCGTCAGTTGCAGCCTGGGGAAAATCTGGGCGAGCGGCACCAGGCGCAGATGGGTGATGTCGCGCTGAATCGTGCGGGTCAGGGTGTCCTGCGCTTCTGCCAGGCCATTCATCTGCACCAGCAGCCGTTGCAGGCTCTCGCTGATGGTGGCGATGTCATTCACGCCCTCGCGCAGCGCCCGCAGGGTATGGCTATGGTCGCTATCGAATTGTTCCAGGTCCAGATCGCCACGTTTCTTTGCCTCTTCCCTGGTCAAGGCGAGCAGGTTCTGCAATGAAAGGGAGGGGGTGTCGCGCTGGATGAGGCGCGAACTGTTTGCTTCTGCTGACTGTCTGAGGTGATGAGCTTCCTGGGGCGCCTGGGAAAGCGCGGGGGGCGCTGCCTGGTTAGGCTGGTTGTTCTGGGGGCTGGCCTCCTCTTCAAGCTGGGTGGCAAGCTGGTTCATCTTCTGAACCACGCGGCGCACTTCGGCCAGGCTCTCGTTGAGTTCCTGGCGCGCCTGGTCGGTGTTGGCGCGATTGCTTGCCAGTTCGCCAACCAGACCCATCAGGTGGTCCAGACGGCTCACCTCGACGCGCAGGGAAAGTTCGTGGCCTCTGCCCCAGCCACTGTGGTCGTGGGGCGTCTCCGTTGGGGGCTGGCCGATGAGGGAATCGCCCGCCGTTGGCGTGGTCTGCGGTTGTCGGGCGGCCAGGGCGAGGCGGCGCGAGTCGGGGTGTGTTGCTGCGGGATCATCAGCGCGCTCTGGCTCGCTGGCGGCCAGCAATGTCTTATATTCAGTGCGCAGACGCTCCAGCCCTTCGATGGTTCCTTTGCCTGGCGATAAAGGCTGGCGCAGGGCACGCTCTAACTCGATGACTCCGTGCAGCAGGGCATCTACGACGGCAGGGGCGTATTCCAGCCGACGACTACGCAGCAGATCGAGGATGTCCTCCAGGCAGTGGGAGAGGCTGGCGATCACCTGAAGGTTGAGGGTCGCCGCTGCGCCTTTGATCTTATGTGCGACGTGCCGCATTTCCAGCACGGCTCCTGCGCGCTCTTCGGGCGTCTCCAGGCGGGCGAGCGCGCGCTGAAGGACATACAGGTCATCCTGGGTTTCCACCCGGAACAATTCCAGCATTTCAGGCGAAATCGTTTCATCTGCCGGTTGCTGCTCGTAGACTGCGTGGTCATCTGGCGCGCGCATGTTTGATGGCTGGACCGGCAAGGGCCGGGTGATTTTGGCGCCAGGCAGCAGGTTGGTGTGGTCTTCCTGGCGGTCTGGTGATTCCTCAGCGGCCACAAGAGGCGCGGCTTGAGCCGCTTCGTCCAGGTCGCTCGCGCTGAAGGCGTGCAGGATGGCGAGGTCTTCCGCGCTCAAGCGATCTGCTGGTGGGCCGAGGATGGCGTCGGGCTGCCCAAGCTGGCTGCTAAGCTGCCAGAGGGTCTCTTCCAGGGCGCGCAGTGGCTCCTCATCTTCGGGCGCGGGCAGCGTGTATTGTCCCTGGGCCTGCATCCTTTCCAGGCGCTGTTTCAGATAAGTGGTGGCGCCTGCCAGAAGGTTGATGAGCGCGAGGCCGCTCCTTTCACCAGCCAGGCGCTGTGGATTAGCGGCCATGCTGAGCAGAGACCCCTCCAAGCCTTCCGCCAGCCCGGCAAAATCGCTGATTTCCAGAGAACTGCTCAACCCGGCGATGGTGTGAAAGAGCCGAGTCAGTTCGGCTGTGGCAGCGGCTTTGGCCTCGGCAGCAACCTGCGGGTTACGCAAGACCTGGGTGAGTTCGTTGATGGCTGCGCAGTAGCCGCGTAGTTCTGTGACAAAGGTAGCAAGATACTTTTCAGTCATGGGCCTCCTCTTCGCTGGTCAATTGCTGGAGGAGATGCCTGGTGAGGCGAGGGAGGTCCAGCAGCAGCACCGGCGGCGCGCCTTTGGCGGGCGCCCAGGCAGCCTGGAGGTGGGCGACGGCGAAGGAGGGCAGCGAGCGTATTTCGGCGGCAGGCAAAGTCTCAAACTGCTGGGCTTCAATAAAGATGACCTCACCTAACTCTTCCACCAGCAGAGCCAGGGAGGCGCCTTCGCTCTCGGTGATGACAACCGGCGCGCCCGCGGTCGTGCGGTGGCGGACGCTGGCGGCGGTGATGGGGTCCAGCAAGAGTTCGCCGAGGTTGACCAGGCCGATGGGTTCTCCACGCAGGCTGATGAGGCCATGCAGCCAGAAGGGGCTGAACGGCAGCGGTGTGATGGCTGAGACGGTGGGCAGGACCTCGCGCAGATGGGTCACCGGGACGCCCCAGCGCAGATCGCTCAACCTGAAGGTCAGGAAGGGTGTCCCACTTGGGGGAGATGCCATCTTCTGCTCGTAGAGTTCTTCGACGGAGCGGCGCTCTTCTTCGCTGAGGAACAGGTCGCTGCCCGGCGTCTGGAAAGGTAGCCGGGAGGATTGGGCTATGGGGGGCGCTGGGACACCGGGCGCCGGGTGTATGTTGTCTGCTGCGCTGCTCATCACGCTCCTGGTGGCCCACGCGCGAGGCTCTCTTGCTTTGGCCGGGCCGGATGTAGATATCGTTACTCCTGCCAGCGTCTGCCAGCCGTGCCTACCAGACGGTTGATCTCTGCCAGCAGCAGGTTGGGGTTCAACGGTTTTTTGAGATAGGCGTTCGCTCCCAGGCGGCGGCCATAGAATTCTTCCGGGGCGCTGCTGCGCTGGGTGAGCATCAAAATAGGGATATGCTGGGTTTGTGGGTCGTTGCGTAGGGAGCGGCAGACTTCATAGCCGTTGACTCGTGGCAAGATCAGATCAAGGATCACGAGATCGATAGCGATGCTGCGTATTTTTTCGCCAACTTCGTCACCATCACCAGCCAGCACGACGCTGTAGCCAGCCTCATGCAGATAATCGGCGATCATGGCTTGCTCGGTAGGGGAATCCTCAACAACGAGAACAGTCCTACGCCCGTTTGAGGCGCCAGTCATAATGGGTACGTCCTCCGATATGCAGGTAAGATTGGGCGCACGCCGAGAAAGCAGGAGCGGTACTGCTTCTCTCGTGCTGCTGCGCGCTGGCGCTGGCCTAATAATATGCGGCGCTGCCAGCAGCCTGGGCGTGCATAGACACATCCTGGGGGCCGAGATGCGCGCGGACCACCTCGATGACCTCGGCGGTTCTGAAGGGTTTGGTGATATAGTCTTTCGCGCCTGCCAGGCGGCCACGCAGTTTATCAAAGACGCCATCGCGCCCGGAAAGCATGATGATGACGGTGTTGCCCAGGCGATTCTTTGCCTTGAAAGCGCGCGCAACCTCATAGCCATCCATCTTGGGCAGGCCAATATCCAGTAAGATCAGATCAGGCACAGGAACCTCGCCTTTCGAAAGCGCGCTCATCGCCTGTAAGCCATCTGGAAACGAAATCGCTTGAAAGCCCGCTCGACGCAAACTGGTCTCCATAATCTTGCGTACCGTCAATGAGTCATCGATCACCATTACGAAGTTGCCCATGCGCTTTATTCCTCCTTCTGTGTAATGCACGGATCGGCGCGCCCAACGAGGCAGGGCTGCGCCGATCCTCCGTTATTGGGGGGGATGCTCCCCCTGGAAACCGAGAAAAAGGGCATCCCAGGTTTCCTGATTTTGCATCCGCTCCAGCGGTGAGGCAATGCGCGCGTTGATGGCCTGGAACGTGGCGCGCAGCGCCCGCTCTAAGTTCGTGGATGCCCGATGATAAAACTTGCCTGCCGCTGGGTCCACATTGCGTGGGTCAAGATAGCGGCGGCAGTGCTGAGTGAAGTCTTCAAGGTCGATCTGGTTCTCTTGAATCTTGAGGGTATAGCCGTCAATGCGGTGGAGACCTTCGCGGTAGAGTAAGGAAGCCAGCGTATCCGGCGCGAGGCTGATGCCGTTCCGTTCGCAGGTTTCAGCCAGGTTGCTCATCGTCCAATTGATAAAGAGCGCCAGCGCGGCAAGTTGGTCTACGTTCTGGTGGCGCCGCAGCCATTCCTGCTCCATCCGACTGAGCAAGCTGAACAGGTCAAAGCTCTCCATGCTGAGCCGCTGGGCGGGAATAGGCAGGCCAGGTTTGCTGTTGGATTCAACCGGCATCAACAGGGATCGCTCGATGAGTGGGGCAAGCAGGCGCGCGACTTCAAGTTCTGGCTGGTGGATGGCAGCAGCGATGCGGCGGACGGTGCGGTGGGTATTAACGCGCGCGATGGCGCGCCAGGTGGGCAACTCGAAGGTCAGCGGCGCATTGCGCGGGAGGGTAAGGGCCATTTCCAGCCGGGTGCGCATGCCATCGGGCAGAGCGTGCTGGAGTTCGTCCCATTCCTGGGTATAGCGCAGCACCTCCATGACCACGCGGGTCACATCGATGCGCAGGGGTATATCTTCGGTGGGCAGATGCTCACCAGCGAGAAACTCATACTGGCCTTCCTGCCATTGGGCCATCTCGCGGATGGTCCAGAGCAGTTGGGTTTTCAGGGCGTCCTGCAATTGCTCCGGGGTGATGATGCGGTACTCGATCAGCAGTTCTCCAATGCGCTTGCCGAGTGGGTTTTGCGTCTGGAGGCCATAAGCTTCGTCGAGTTGCTCAGCGGTTGCCATGCCCAATTGCTGAAGGACCAGCCCCAGGGTGAGCGCCTCGGTATTGAGTTCGGTGCAGGTGGCAAGGGAACCATCGTAGAAATAGATGATGCCTGTGCGTCCATCAGCCCGGTGCAGGTGTAGTGCGCCGGTCATGTTACCCAGGCCCATCATCTGAAGGATTTCGACTAAGCCAAACTCGTCAAGCGACCCTCGAAGGGGTCTGGCTTCCGTTACCATAGCACCTCAACGTGGGGAGGACGGAAAGCAGCGCACAATATGACAATTCAATCATAAAAGGTATACACTAAAATGGCTCAACAATCAAGGGATTTTCGCAGGAAAAACGACGCGCGCATTATAACGCGGGCTACATGGGAAAGACAAGAGGGGCAAGCCGTTTGACCGGCTGGTCACTGACCTGCGAGGCCAGTTCGCGGATGGTGCGCTGAAGCACAGGATGGCGCAGATCGGGGGCGATCTCGGCCAGCGGGATCAGCACGAAACCGCGCTCGGCCATACGCGGGTGGGGAATGATCAGGTCGGGAGTGTCGATGATCTGATCGCCATAAAGCACTATATCCAGATCGATCTCGCGCGGGCCATAGCGATAGCTGGGTCGCCGCCCCAGGCGCTGTTCCAGCTCTTTGAGGAAACGCAGCAGGTCACGCGGCGCCAGCGGAGTGCGGCCCGCGCACACGAGGTTATGATACGTCGGCTGCTCGGTGACAAGCTGCGGCGCCGTCTCGTAGACGCTGGAGACCTGCTCGATCTGATACGTTGGCGCCAACCCTGCCAGCGCGGCGCGCAGGGAGGCGTCGCGGTCGCCCAGGTTGCTGCCCAGCCCCAGGAAGACCAGGGGCGACGTCTCTTGCTGGCCGTCTCGCTCCCCTGTCACGTCGCTGGCTCCATTCTGGCGCTGTCCCGCTGGCTGCTCAACCAGGCCCAATAGATGCTGAGAAAGTGGTTCTCAAATGCCAGCGTGCGCTCGCAGATCGCGCGCAGGCGTTGCAGGTCTTCGGGCGCTTCGGGGATGAGATAGCGCCATGTACCCCTGCACAGGTTGTAGATATCTGCCAAAAGCGGCGACCATTCATCTTTGATTGTTGCCTGATAGATGCTGTGACACTCGCGCTTGCTGGTGACGTAGCGCCCGGCCTGGAGCGCGACCAGGGCGGTAGCCGCCCAACTGGTCCCGTCGGCGTGGCTGCCCTCGATGTAGAATCGGCCAATGCGCCCAGGAAAAGACATCTCAAAACGGCTAATGATCGCTTGCAAAACGCTATCAATCAGTTGGTCCCCAGTGGAGATGAGCCGCGTCACTTGCTTCATTGACGCACCTTTTTGCACAACGCCTGGCAAGCACGGTTCAGGGGTGTACACGCGCACCCCTGAACGGGTTGCTGGAGAGGCAAAGTCATTCGCTGACGACGGGAACACGTGGCTCCTCCGTCGTCTCGCCCCGCGCCTTGGCGCGCTTGGCGGCCTCAATTGCAGGGTCGCGCCCGATGAAGAGCGCCAGCACAGCCGCGGCGCCGCAGAGAATAGTCACCAGCAGGAAGGTGTCATTAAAGCCCTGCGCGGCGGCATGCCCAATGTACTGGTGTGCAGCATTCAGCACGTAATTTTGCACGAACTGTTGACCGGCGTGCTGGACACACCCTGGAATGCCCGCCGGGTTGGTCTGGCCTAATTGCGCGGCGCAGACTGCCTGGGCATGCTGAAGCGGCTGCCCGCTAAACGCTTTCATCGCCGCCTGGATCGCCTGTTGCATGGGCTGCCCGCTGAACGTCGTTTTTGCATCGTTCACATGGTTCGTGACCTGTTGGGTCAGGTAGGTCGTCAGCACAGCCACGCCGACGGCTGCAAAGACCTGGCGGGTCACGTTGACCAGCGATGAGGCGCGTGCCATCGCCCGGTTGCTGACGACGGAGACTGCCAGCGTTTGCAGCGGCAGGTTCGTCAGCCCCAGACCGAAGCCACGCACAATGAGCCAGGGCTGGAGCGAAGCGCCTGTGGTGTTCACGTCTAATTGGGTGAAGCCAAAGGTGCCGATGGTAATCAGCACGAAGCCGACGGTGGCAAGGATGCGCGGGCCGACACGGTTATAAAGCGCGCCGCCAATGGCGGTGGCGACTGCCGCCGAGAGTCCCTGCGCAATCAAAATTTCGCCTGCGCTCAGGGGGGTCTGGCCTTGCAGGTTCTCGAAGAAATAGGGCAGCAGGAAGAGGCTGCCGAAGAGAAAGGCGCCGACGACCCACATCAGCACGTTGGCGATGGTGAAGGTATAGTTCGTGAAGAGGCGCAGGTCCAGGACAGGATCGCTGACCATCAGTTCTATGACCACGAAGACGACCAGCACGACTCCGCCGCCAATCATAAAGCCGAGAACGGTTGGATCGGTCCAGCCCTTGACACCCGCCTCGGTGATGCCATAGACCAGCGCGCTGAACCCGACCACTGCCAGAAAGAGTCCGGCGACATCAAAACCTTTCTTCTCCGGGGGGGGCACATCGCCGATGGCGCGTTCTGCCGCGCGCCCGCGCAGCACAATGGCGCCCAGGATGAAGGCGACAACGCCAACGGGCAGATTGATGGTGAAGATGGCGCGCCAGTCAAAGGTGGTGGTCAGGTAGCCGCCAATCGTTGGGCCAAAGGCCGGAGCCAGCAGCACCGGCACGCTGATAATCGCCGAGGCTGGGCCGCGTTCAGTGGGCGGGAAGACGCGGAAGATGATGGCAAAGGCCAACGGGAAGAGCGCGCCGCCGCCGATGCCCTGAAGCACGCGGAAAGCAATGAGCCATATTTCTGTTGGTGCAATGGCACACAGGCCCGACCCAACGGTAAAGATCGCCAATGCGGTCAAAAAGACCAGCTTCGTGCCCAGCCGGTCGCTCAGATAGCCGGTAATTGGAATCACTGCTGCCTGCGCCAGAAAGTAGCCGCTGATGACCCAGGTAATCGTATCAAGGTTAGTATTGAATGCTGCCTGCATTTGCGGCAGCGCGACGCTGACGATGGTGTTGTCCAGCACGGCCATGAAGAGGCCAACCGCTGTGACGATAGCTGCCTGCCACTTATAATCCAGTCGCATCGGGAAGGGTCTCCTTTGGGTGAACAAAAATGCTCCGAACGATCAGGTTTACGATTTGCTCGCGCGCGTGCGCCAGCGCCTCTGGGGAGGACAGGTTGGTGCCAGGGAAAAGAAGTTGGTAGCGCGGGATAGACAGCAGGTAGTTGAAGGAGATGCCCATCACTGTAGCAATCAGCATCTTGGGGTCAAGCTTCGGACAGATGATGCCCTCCGCCTGCGCCCGCCGAATAAAGTTGCTGACCTCCTCAGCCCACTGCCCATTCTCGGATTTGTACTGGAGTTCGTTGAAGGTCTTCCAGCCCTCGGCTGCTTCCCATGCCAGGATACGCACCAACTTTGGATGCTGCATGAACTGGTTAAACGAGAGCCGGATGGATTCCTCGACGAAGGTCTGGACTGCCTCAGCATTAAGGGGAGCATCTTCGTCGATGCCCACAGGAGTCATGATCTGTCGCAATCGCTCAATCTTCTCTTCTTTGAGACAGCGGATGACCGAGCGATACAGGTCTTCTTTGCCATCGAAGTAGTAATGGACGATGAGGCTATTGCTATAGCCGCAGGCATCTCTAATCTCCTCAACTCGCGCTCCCCTGAAGCCTTTCTGTGCAAAAACTTCTTCTGCCGCGTCCAAGATGGCTTCGCGTGCGGCGTCAGCATCGCGCCCTCGCTTCTTTGCTTGCTCAGTCATCTTTTAACCTCTCTTAAGCAAAGCGTTTGTTTTAACTAACTGGTTAGGATAATAGCGCGGAAGATCGCACCCTGTCAAGAGTTGGGGGCAACAAACAGTGGAGGCGTAAAGCCTCTGGTTGCGCCTTTTTCGCACTTCTCCGCAGTGTTTCCTGGTACGTAGGAGATTACAGGCTGGGTATCACTAACGGTTTTCTGGCATACCTGGCGGCCCTGTTTACCCGCTATTCACTTTGCCCCCGGCCATATTTACCTGCTCGTGCTAGGCTTGCTGATGTGGAGGCTGCCTCATGGTGGCCCTGGTGAGGCGCGCAAGAAGAGAAAACTCTGGCAGAAAATCAGGTGATTACCTGATGGCAAAGAGGCAAATAGGTGCGTACCATATGGTACGATACTGATCAAAGAGCATGTCCTCCTGGTTCATGCTTGAAAAGCTATCATCTGGGATAGAATAGGCAACCATGCTAGGCGTTATCGGTCTCGATCATCACGGAGCGCCGACAGCAGTACGCGAGCGGCTCGCATTTGCGGGCGAGGCACTGCTTGAGGCGCTGGCGACATTGCGCCGCTGTGAGGCGCTGACAGAAGTCGTTATCCTCTCCACCTGCAACCGCACCGAAATCTACGCGGCGGGCGCCTCGTGGGCTGCCGCGCGTGGCGTCGTCGAGGAGTTCCTGCGGGCGCAGTACGTGGTTGGCGCGCCTGGCGCCGCTCCATTGCAGACCAGGCAGGAAAGCGGCGCCCTGGAGTCCACTCCGGCGGCGCTGGGCCAGTACCTGTATGTCAGCGAAGGTCTGGAAGCGGCCCGCCATCTCTTCCGGGTGGCCGCCGGATTGCGCTCCATGCAGATGGGCGAATCCCAGATTCTGGGGCAGGTGAAGGCGGCGTTTGTGGCGGCCTCAAAGGTCGGGGCAGTGGGCGAGGAACTGCGCGCGCTCTTTACGGCGGCGCTCAAGCTGGGCAAGCGCGCGCGCACCGAGACGGCCATCTCGCGGGCAGATGTCTCGATGAGCGCGGCGGCGGTAGCCCTGGCTCGTGACGCGCTGGGCGGGCTGGCCGGGCGCTCGGCGCTGCTGATCGGCGCGGGACGCACCAACCAGCTTTGCGCGCGACTGCTGCGCGCCGAGGGCATCGGGCGGCTGATCCTGGCGAATCGCACACCGGAAACAGCCCAGGAGTTTGCTCGCGCCGTGGGGGCCGAGACGGTGGCGCTCAAGCAGTTGCCAGAGGTGATTCCAGAGGCGCAGTTGATCATCAGCGCGACCGCTGCGCCGCATCTGATTCTGTCGGCGGCGACGGTGGCCGCCGCCTGCGAGGGGCGGCACGCGCCGCTGGTGATTCTGGACCTGGCGGTGCCGCGCGATGTCGAGGAGACGGCGGGGCTGCTGCCTTCGGTCTGTCTGTATAATATCGACGCGCTGCGCAGCTATGGCGAGGACGCCGGGCACGCGGCGGACCTGGAGCGCATTGCTGAGATGATGGAAGAGGCAGTGAGCGAGTTTAACCGCTGGCAGCAGGTGCGCAAGGTGGCGCCCGCGATTGCGGCGCTGCGGCGGCATGTGGACGCCTCGCAGTCGGCTGAACTGGCGCGGGCAATGGCCCAGCTTGGGCATCTGGACGAGCGCGACCAGGTGGTGGTGCGCCAGTTTGGGCAGCGCATGGTGGACAAGATGTTTCATCATCTGGTCAGCCGGGTGCGCCAGGTGGCCGAGAACGAACCAGCCGATGCAGTGCTTGATCTGCTGATGCAGCTTTTTGCAGTTCCCCCCGCGTCTGCTGCTGGCGGCCCTGCTGAACCTGCCGCGAGCGAGGCCATCGCCGCGCCTCGCCAGGAAGTTGGCGAGTAGCAGCGCGCCTGAGTGGCTTCTTCAACTTTCCCTACTTAGGCCGCTTAGAGCGGGGTCGCCATGAAACTGCCCAGATGATACAATTGGCGCTGGTTCATGCCCCTCTTTCCTATTGGCGTGGCGCTCGTCTGAGGCCAGCAGGGAGGCTTGAGTCACCCTGATCGGTAGCAACTGCCCTGTAAATGAGGAGGGGATGTTGGCGCGGATTCGCCGCTGGTCGGCAGGACTGGCCCCCAGGCTGATGCGGGTGGCGCTCTTTGGCGTGCCGCTGGCGGCGCTGGCCGTCTTTTTCGCCTGGGAAGTGCCGCGCATCAGCACGATCACCGCCCGGCAGACGGACGCGCTGCCCATCTTTCTGGGGCTGCGCGCGCTGGTGGCTGGCACTGATCCCTACGCGCTCTCGGTTGGCGCGCAAGCTTATCGCCTGACGGTTGGCTTAAATGGCCCGGTCTCCCTCGATCATGCCGCGCAGTTCAGCTTTCACTATCCTCTGCCGCCCGCGCTGCTCTATCTGCCGATGAGCCTTTTGCCCTCGCTGGAGACGGCGGCCTTTGTGGCGCGCGCCCTGACGGTGGCTGTCTATCTGGCGGCGCTGCTCCTGCTGGCCCGGCGCTATGCGTCTGATGCCCGCCCGCTCACGATGGCCGGGCTGCTGCTCTGGGGCATCGCCTGGTGGCCGTTCCTGGCGGTCATCCTGCCGATTATCCAGCCGACGGGCATTGTCTTTGCCGCGCTGGCGTTTTGCCTGCTGGCGGTGGGCGCGCGGCGCTGGTTCTGGGCGGGATTTGCCCTGTTCTTCGCGCTGCTGAAGCCGCAGGATGCCCTGCCTGTGCTGGCGGTCCTGCTCGTCTGGGGTGCGCTGCGCGCCGAGGCACGCTGGCGATTGCTGGCAGGCTTTGGCGTGATTGCCGCCGTGCCCGTTGCGGTATCGTTTCTCTGGCGTCCCGATTGGCTGGTGGCCTGGGCGCAGGCTATTATCGCGCTGCCCGCGCATATCCAGAAGTATTATCAGAACCCGCTGGCGGGACTGGCGCAAACGCTGGGTCCAGCAGGATTGCTGGTCTGGCTGCTGGCGGGCGCGCTCGTGCTGGCCTGGCTGGCGCTGGTGATCTGGGGGGCGCGTCGGCCAATGATGACGTTTGACGATGCCATTCCGCCTGCGCTGGCCGCCAGCCCCGTAGCGGCGATTTCAATCGTCGACGGGCTGGCGGCCAGGAAGTCGGCTTTGCCGACTGGCCGGGCCGCGTGTACCGCCGCCGTCCCTGGCGGCGAATCGTTGGGCAGCGCAGACGCTGCTCCTGAATCACACGTTCCCGGCCCCCCACCGATTCGCCAGCACGGAGGCTGGCGCTACACGCAGGCATGGTGGCTAGAGACTCTCAGGCGCGCGCGCGACCCGCAGTGGGGCATCGCGGTGGGCTGCGCCCTGGCGCTGGCCCTCCTGCCGCGCACTGGTGGCTATGAGATCGCCATCGGGCTGATTCCCTGGTTCTATGCCTGGCAGTGGGCAGGCGAGGTGGCGCAACATGGGATGCGCCTGCTGGCGCGCGGCTTTCTGGGGGCGCTCTGGCTGGTTTGCGGCATGCTGGCCTATGTCGATCACGGCTACGCCAGCGGCGTGGCCTTTGGCCTTGGCCTGCTGCTGGCACTCGGCGCGCTGATGGCGCTTGGGC
>JBJKSJ010000196.1:0-8547 GCA_046704085.1 Ktedonobacterales bacterium
CGCCGCATCCTTCTCGATGTGCTTCCGGTATTCGTTCAGCGTCGTGGCGCCGATGCAGTGCAGTTCGCCGCGCGCCAGCATCGGCTTGAGCATATTCGAGGCGTCCATCGCGCCCTCGGCAGCGCCCGCGCCCACGACGGTATGCAACTCGTCGATAAAGAGGACGATCTGGCCGTTGGCGGAGGTGACTTCTTTCAAGACCGCCTTCAGGCGATCCTCGAACTCGCCCCGGAACTTGGCTCCGGCGATCAGCGCGCCCAGGTCCAGCGCGACGACGCGGTGGTCGAGCAGCGTTGTGGGCACGTCTTTGTTGACGATGCGGTTTGCCAGCCCCTCGGCGATGGCCGTCTTGCCCACGCCTGGCTCGCCGATCAGCACCGGGTTGTTTTTGGTGCGGCGGCTCAACACCTGAATGACGCGGCGAATCTCCTCGTCCCGCCCGATCACCGGGTCCAGCTTGCCCTGCTCGGCCTGGGCAGTAAGGTCGCGCCCATATTTCTCCAGCGCCTGATACTTGCCCTCCGGGTTGGCATCGGTGACGCGCTGCGCGCCGCGTATCTGACTGAGCGCCTTGCGCGTGGCGTCCGGCGTGGCGCCTGCCGCGCGCAAGAGGCGCGGCGCGGTCCCATCGCGGAGCGCCTCCAGGGCCAGCAGCAGATGTTCGGTGCTGAGATAGTCGTCTTTGTAATGTTCGGCCTGCTTCCAGGCATCTTCAATCGTCAGGCGCAGGCGCGATGCAACCGTCGGCTCCAGTCCACCGTAGACTTTAGGGAGACGATCCAGTTCGGCTGTCACCTGCGCGCGGAGCGCGGCGGGGTTGCCACCCACTTTGGTGATGATTTCAGGGACGATGCCCCCCTCTTGCTCTAGCAAGGCAGCCAGCAGATGCTCGGCATCTACCTGCGGGTGATTGTGTTCCTGGGCGATCTCATGCGCTCGGCCCAGCGCCTCGCGCGCTTTCTCAGTGAAGCGATCTATTTTCATCGCCATTGGCGTTTCCTCCTCCTGCGCGGGTGGATATAGGCAGTTACATTGGTCTAGATCAGGCAGTAATCAACCCGCCTTATCGTTCTTAAACAGATTATAACATTGTGACAGCACTCTTGCAAGATTAATTGATATGAATGCTGTCAAACTTTGCGGTGCCTTGCCCTGCCCTGCTGCATATCCCCCAAAAGTCCTGGCAGGGCTGCATGCAACCTGCCAGGCTTGACGAAATAACCGCCGCATGGTATGATTTCTCTAGAATCCTCGGATGGTTTACCATCTCATGCAATGGAAGCTCTTCGTTATCCCTTCTCGCTTCTCATACTCGTCGCTTTCCTCGGAGACCCAAACCAGACGTAACCATCGCAGGTCGTCTAGACCTGCCAGGATAGAGCTATCTGGAGATAAGACAAAAGGGAGCTACTCCAGCGAGCAAAAGAAGCGCTGTAATGCAGCAGAGCGCTCAGTCTTCTGGCCTGCTGCACAGGCGCTGTGAAGTGAGTGCAGGTTGGTGGTGTTGGGAAAGGCCACCAGAATGGTTGCGCTGCCAGGTTTTCTCTGCCCGCAAAAGGGCGGCAGAGTGATTTTTTTTGCCTGGGCATCGCTCGTCAATAGTGGCGAGCATGCGTACAAAATATGAGGAGGAACTCGGCGACTATGCGACTTCGACACCGTTTCCTGACTCTCTCTGGCGGCTTTGCATCGGTGAGCGCCCTGCTATTGGCGCTGGCCTTTGCCCTGGCTCCTGTCGCCTCCGCGTCTGCTGCGGGCACCAACTCGTCTCGGCTGAGTACACCCCATTACATGAGTGTTTTAGGCGTTCGCGGTGGCACAGGCAACGCCGCGCGGGCCGCTGCCACGAACCTGGTCTACCAGGGCGGCGCGGTGGAAAACACGCCAGTGGTGTACATTAGCTGGTGGGGCAGCCAATGGAATACCGGCTTCTCCACTGGTGGCTACACCAGCGCCCAGGCCCAGACCTACATCACCAACTTCTTCAGCAACGTCGGTGGCAGCCACTGGGATAACATTAACACTCAGTATTGTTCGGGCGTTGCCGTCGGCACGACGCAATGCGGTTCAAGTGGCTCCCATATCACGAACCCCACAGGACAGCTTGCCGGGACGTGGGTAGACACGACCTCGGTACCCACGCGGCCCACGCAGTCCAATATTCAGAGCGCGGCCTCGCGGCTGATGAGCCACTTCGGCGGCTACAATGCCAACGCCACGTACTTCGTGTTCACCCCAACCAAGCATTCTATGAGCGGGTTCGGGACACAGTGGTGCGCGTGGCACGATGAGCCAACCAGCGGGACGCAGATGGCCTATGCCTATATGCCTTATATGCCCGATGCCGGGACAAGCTGCGGACGGAACTTTGTCAACCCGACGAATGACAGCTATGGCAATGGCTACTTCGATGGCTTCTCCGTTGTGGGCGGCCACGAGTATGCCGAGGCGGTGACGGACCCCCATCCTGAGCGCACCTCGACGAACTTTGGCTGGATCACCAGCACCGGCTCGTCCGGCCAGGAGATCGGCGACCTGTGCGCCTGGGCCAGCAACTCCACCAATATCACGCTTGGCTCCAACTACTACGCTGTGCAGCCTCTCTGGAGCAATGCCAGCAGCAGTTGCGTCACCACGTACTAACCCGCTGCACTGGTTGAATTGATGACAGGTCTCCTGCGCTCACGAGCGCAGGAGACCTGTTTTTCGAGTAAACTGCTTTAGCAGAAGGTGCGCTTCACTCAAAACGCCTGATTCTTCCGCCTGACGAAAGCCTGTCTGTAAGAAAAGCCGCACGCGCCGGTGGTATCCATTCCCCGACGCGCGCTGCTTTTGCGTCTGCTGGTTTGATTGCGCTCTTACAGAGGGAGTCGCAGGGAGCCTGGCCCGTCGAAAGGCTGCGCGGGCTGATACGAGATGACGACCTCGGCGGAGATCGGCGCGGAATGCAGCGGCTGGCCGCTGGCGGCATCCACAACCATAAAGAGCAGTTGGTCGGTGGCTCCTGGCTGGGTCGGGCGCATCGGCGTCGCCTGTAGCCCACCCTCCTCCACGCCCCCTGGCGCGGGCACACGCAGGGTGATGCCAGGGCTGCTGAAGAAGAAGGCGTCTTGCGCGGAAGCCCAGACCCGCACAGTGATGGTTGCGCCTGGCTGAAGCCCTGGCCCGGCAAATTGCGTCGCCAGGCGCACATGGATGTCGCTGGTCTGCATAGGGCGCAAGCCCTTCTGAAAGAAGACCGTTGCGTCAATGGGTCCAGCGGCTGGGGCAGGCGCGCCAAATGGTCCGGGCTGGGCAGGTTGTCCGGGCCAGCCCTGTTGTTGTGATTGCCAGCCCTGTGGGCCTGGCTGCGGTTGCCCCTGTGGCGCAGGCCAGGCTGGTGACTGAGCCTGTGGCTGCGGCGGCCAGGGCTGTGGCCCTGGTTGCGCCTGGCCGAAGGCAGCGCCTGGTGGCGATGGGAACTGGGACGCGCCTGGCTGCGGCTGGCCGAAACCTCCGGGCGCCGCGCCAAATGCCCCCGGACCACCAGGGGCCGGGGCCTGCGGGGCGCTTTGCGGGGCCATTGCCGCGCCGCAGTTCAGGCAGAACGCTTTATTCGCCATCGTCGGATTGCCACAACTCTGGCAGACCACCATACCGCTGCTGGCGGGGCCAGGCGGCGCTGGTTGGGTCTGGTAACTGAGCGCAGGTGGGAACTGTGGCGCTGCTGGCGGCTGCGCAGCCCAGGGCTGAGGCTCTGGCGGCGGTGGCGGGGCGAACTGCGGCGCGGGCGGGGCTGGTTGTGGCTGGCCGAAACCGCCAGGCGCGGGCGGAGGTGGGAATTGCGCGCCCGGCGCTGCTGGGGCAAACTCGGCTGCCTGTGGCGGCGGACCAAAGGCGGGCTGTTGGCTCGGTAGTTCAAATGTAGGAGATTGGGAAGCTGACTGGTTGAGAAACGGCTCTTGCGGCCCTGGCTCTGGAGGCGCCACTTGTGCAGGGGGCATAGTCATCGACGCGGGTCTGGCTGGCTCCGCTTGCTCTGGCGCCTTGCTCTGAGCGCCGGTCATTGTGAAGGTGAGTTCATTCGCGCCGACCTTGATTGATTGACCGTTATGCAGCACGAACGGATAGAGAATCTTTTCCCCATCAACATAGGTGCCGTTGTTGCTCTGCTGGTCTTCGATGACATAGCCAACATTACTGCGCCGGATGACGGCATGGCGGCGCGAGACACTGCGATCATCTGGTAGTACCACATCATTCGATGCGAGGCGACCAATGGAGATCTCATCTTTTTCCAACCCGTACTCTTTTAACTGCCCATCGGCTCTTCTCAGGATGAGCCTGGCCGAACCTTGCTGAGCGCGTGGTGAAACCAGGGTTGCGTCATTGGTGCCTGGTGTCTGATTATCTTGAGATTGCATAAGTCCTTCCCTCCGCAGTCCGCGCTGTTCAAGCACTACCTCGCTGCTCTCCTGGTTGGCTGGCATCGAGATGTCTTGCCGGTGTCCCCCTGCTCACACGTATCTTACCATATCTGGCAACAGGAAAGTGTGGCCTGCTTCACAACGCGCTGGGCCAAGCGGTGGTCAGGATTCGTGTGGCGCCAATCACGAACGCAGAGAGGCCGACTTTTGCCAACCTCTCTTCTATTCACGCGCCCCGGCTGAGAACGCTAGGCGACGACCTGCTCGCGCTGTTCCTGCTCGGCCTGTTGCGGCGTCGGGACAGGGCAGCGCATAGCTGGAAGCTCGGCAATCTCGCGGCCAAACATGAAATCGCCTAACCAATCAACACCAACGCGCAAGCGCATGCTGATATGCGGCATCTTGAAGAGATAGACCGCGCGCCACATGGCCCAGGCGACCTTGCCAGAGAAGCGCAAGCCATAGATGCTTGCAACGCCCGTTTGCTTGCCGATCATTGCCAGTTCACCGATAGGCCGGTACACAAATGGCTGGATTTCCCCCCCACTCAGGGTGGCGACAATGTTGCGCGCCAGTATTTTCCCTTCGCGGGTCGCATTCTGGGCAGTGGGGGTATAGGGCCGCTTCTTGTCCGGCTGGGGAACGTCAGCGCAGTCTCCGATAGCCCAGGCATTGGTGTATCCTGGTATCCTGAAATACTCATCCGTGATGATGCCGCCTCGGCGGCTATGCTCACAATCCAGATCCTTCACTGCCGGGGTTGGGGCCACGCCCCCGCTCCAGATCAGCAGGTGGGTCTTGATGCGCTCACCGCTCTTGAGTTCCACATGGTCTGGCCCTGCTCCAGAGATAAATGAGCTGAGCCGCACCTCAACCCCGCGCTTCTCCATCTTCTTCTGCGTATAGGCCGCCAGTTCTTCATCAAGCTCTGGCAGCAGTCGCCCTTCGGCCTGGATGAGGACGGTGCGAATATCGCCAGGCAGGATGCGTGGATAATGTTTGCTGTTCTCTCGGACCAGATCGTTCAGGGTGGCCATTGTCTCGACGCCAGAGAAGCCGCCCCCGCCCACCACAAAGGTCAGCAGTTCGCGGCGCAGGTCCGGGTCAGGTTCCGCGTCGGCGCGTTCCAGCAAGGCCAGCGCGCGATTGTGAATCAGGGCAGCGTCACCCAGATTTTTGATGCTGAGGGAGTTCTCCTTTAGCCCGGAGATGCCGTAGTAGTTGGTGTCCGAACCCAGCGCAATCACCAGATGATCGGCCTCAAGCGTCTCCTGTCCGTCTGGAAGCGCATCCTCCGGTCGTCCCAGTCTCACCGTGACGCGCTTCTCCTTCAGATCAATGGCCTCAACACGCCCCTGCATGAAGTTAATGCGCGGCGAGAAGCGCCGGATAGCACTGACGATATGGCGCGGATCAAGTTCGCCTCCGGCGACTTCGGTCAGCATCGGGGTAAACACAAAAAAGTTATTCACATCGACCAGAGTGATCCCACCATCTACCGCGTGGGGAAGAAGTTTTGCAAGTTCTTGGGCGGCATACATGCCCGCGAAGCCTGCCCCCAGGATTACCATTTTAGGACGTCCCGCTATACTCATGCTCTGCTCCTGTTGCTGGTTGAGGGGAACACAGACCAGCGTGATCTCAACCGTTAGTGGCTGCTCTTCAGTTGCTTGTGGTTGGACATTGGGCGCTCTGTTGCTGCCAAAACATAGGCGCCAGCTATGGGCCTATCATGTTCGCGGCAAGAGCTATGCCAGAGGAGGCAAGCGAGAGGATAAAGCATGCTCAGCCTGAAGCCAGAGGGAGCCTGATATGGAACAGATGGGGGTATGCTTCTTGCGAACCTGGCTCCTTTGCCCCTGCCTCGCAGCGCGATAGAGTGCCGCCTGGCGCTTCGCGGGGCGTGGAAAAGCGCCTGAATGCTTCATCGTCAGGCGCACTGCATCCTCTCTGCTGGAAAGGACCGACACAATGATGGCAACCGCAGGCAAAGATGGCGCAGGTGGCCTGGGCGGCTTCCTGCGCAGCCATGTCGGTTTTGTTCCCAATCCGCTGAGCAAGCGCAGCCAGACGCTGGCCCCCCGCATTCGCGATGCGCAATCTTTTGATTCGATCTGCCCCTACTGCGCCGTCGGGTGCAGCCAGAAAGTCTACGTCAGGGATGGGCGCATCATCGACATTGAAGGCAATCCCGAAAGCCCGATCAGCGCCGGGCATCTCTGCCCCAAAGGGGCAGCAACATACCAGTTTACCATCAATCCAAACCGCCCCCAAAAGGTTCTCTATCGCGCGCCAAAGAGCGATCACTGGGAAGAGCGACCATTGACCTGGGCGATGGAGCGCATCGCTCATCTGGTCAAAACGACCCGCGACCGCGACCTTCAGGAGAAGAATGCCGAGGGGCTGCCCATCAACCGGCTGGAAACCATCGGGCACATTGGCGGCGCGACGCTGGATAACGAAGAGAATTATCTGATTCTCAAGCTCTTCCGCAACCTGGGCATTGTCCATATCACCAACCAGGCTCGTATATGACACAGCTCCACTGTGCCCGGTCTGGGTGTCAGCTTTGGTCGTGGCGGGGCCACGACCGCTCAATGGGACCTGGTCAATAGCGATTGCATCGTGATTCAAGGCTCCAACATGGCGGAGTGCCACCCAGTCGGCTTCCGCTTTGTCATGGAGGCCCGCGAGCGTGGCGCGAAGATCATCCATGTGGACCCGCGCTACACGCGCACCTCGGCCAACGCCGATCTCTACGCGCCGATCCGTCCAGGGACGGATATTGCCTTCCTGGGCGGGCTGATTCACTATGTGCTGGAAAACGAAAAATACTTCCACGAGTATGTGTTGAGGTACACCAACGCCTCAACGATCATCAATGAACAGTTCCGGGATACAGAAGACCTGGATGGCTACTTCTCCGGCTTCGATAAGGAGAAAGGCCAGTACGACCCCTCAAGCTGGAGCTACGAGGGCGAGAACGTGCCTGCCGCTGCCGGACATCATCAGGCGCAGACAGGCGAGACTTTTGGCTCGCGTCTCTCTCGTGCCGAGGCCGGATCGCCCCCGCGCGACGAAACCTTGCAGAACCCGCGCTGTGTCTTCCAATTGCTGAGGAAGCACTACGCGCGCTACACCCCGGAGATGGTCGAGCAGATCTGCGGCACGCCCAAAGAGGTCTTCCTCCAGGTGGCCGAGATGCTCGCGGCTAACTCCGGGCGCGACCGCACCGCCGCCTTTTGCTACGCGGTCGGTTGGACCCAGCATACCGTCGGCGTGCAAAACATCCGCGCCGCCGCGATCTTGCAACTCCTGCTGGGCAACATTGGTCGCCCTGGCGGAGGCATCCTGGCGCTGCGCGGGCACGCGACCATCCAGGGTTCGACCGATGTCCCCACGCTCTATAACCTGCTGCCGGGCTATCTCCAGGTGCCAATGGAGCAGAATAAGAACTTGCAGCAGTGGAAGGAAACGCAGGAAGCGCCTACTGGCTGGTGGTATAACGCGCCGAAATATCAGGTCAGTCTGCTCAAAGCCTGGTATGGGGATAAGGCCACCAAAGAGAACGAGTGGCGCTACCACCATCTGCCCAAGTTGAAAGGCGATTACTCGTACTATCCCATGTTCTTCAGGATGAAGGATGGTGAGATGCGTGGGCTGTTCGTCATGGGCGAGAACTTTGCCGTTGGCGGTCCGGGCGCGAAGCTGGAGCGCGAGGCGATGCGCAAGCTGGAGTGGTGCGTGGTGCGCGAGCCGTATCTGGTGGAGACGGCGGAGTTCTGGCAGTTGGATGGCGTCGATCCCAGGGAGGTGGAGACAGAGGTCTTCTTTATGCCTGCCGCCGTTGTGGCGGAGAAAGACGGCAGCTTCACCAACACCCAGCGTCTGCTGCAATGGCATGATAAAGCCGTAGACCCGCCGGGCGATGCTCGCTCAGAAACGTGGTTTATGGTCCACCTGGGCAGGCGTTTGCGCGCGCTTTACGCCAATAGCACGGCGGAGAAAGATCGTCCGCTGCTGGAAATGACCTGGGACTATCCGCTGGAAGGCGCGATCCAGGAGCCGCGTGTTGAGTCAGTTGATGAGGAGATCAGCGGCTATACGGTTGCTGATGGTAAGCAGGTCAAGAGCTTTACCG
>JBJKSJ010000197.1:0-5640 GCA_046704085.1 Ktedonobacterales bacterium
TGAGAGAAACGCAGCACCCCCAGGCTGTGTTCGTCCGCACGCACAACCAGCGCAAGATCGCGGCGCGCCAGATGAATAACCTGCACCAGATCAAGCAGATCAAATGAATCGAGATCAGCAGTTAAACCAGGCTGATGCACCTATGGATGCGCTCCTCTATTACGGCTTATCGGCCCTGAGTGTATCATGTATCGCTTGCCCGCACAAGAGCTTCACCTCACCACAAAAGCGGCGCCAGCAGCAGCGCCAGAAACGCCCCCAGGCTTAACGCCGTGCCCAACGGGATCATTGTCTGGCGATCTGCCTTTCGAGCAATCAACAAGACCATCCCGGTTGCCGCCCCTGCCAGGCAGCCATAAAAAAGTGTCTGGATAATCATCGGCCAGCCAATCAACATCCCAATCAACACCGCCAGCTTTACATCTCCCAGCCCCAACGCATCCGTATGATAGATCAGATACGCTGCCAGGTAGAGCAGTCCAAACAGCCCACCGGCAATCACCGCGCCCATCAGCATAAAAAACAGCCCGCGATGGTTCAACGCCAGACCAAGCGCCAGCAGCGCCGCCATCGCGGGATAGGTCACGACATCCAGGATCAGATGCTGCTCAAGATCAATCACAAAAATCAGCAGGAGAACAAGCGACACCGACCCATACAGGGCGAAAAGCGCCCACAGCGGGAGTGTTGGGCTGACTGTCGCAACCCTCCACAGCATGAGCAAGAGCAGTCCTGGCGCGGCCAGGTCCACCCAGAGCGAGCGGAGCGGCAGCCGCTCGCTGCATCGCGGACAGTGCCCATGCAGCCTGAGCCATCTCAGCAGCGGCACGTAACTCCAGATAGGCAAAGCCAGACCACACTTCGGGCAGCCCCCCATTCGCCACTGCCAGTGATCGCGCGGCAATAGATCCGCCAGCAGATTGACCAGCATCCCACCCGCCAGTCCCCCTACCAGCGCCACCAACGCCAGCCTCTCCACTTCCGACAAAGCCAGCATCGTTTGCTCCCCCAACGTCTGTACGCCTGCACGCCTGCACACAACGCACGGCGCCAGCCAGATTCCACATGAAGCTGCGCCATAGTATAGCACTCTGGCTCTGACTCAGGGCCACAAGTACGACTTTTGGGGGATAGTGCCAGCAGAAAGGGGAGCGTAAGCAAGAAGAACCCAATTGAAGAACGAGCGCAAAGCACGAGCGAAAAAACCAGCGAGAAAATGGATCACAGCGCGCAGGGCAGGCGAGAGAGCCAGCCTTGCGCGCTGTCTGCAACAATACATCAGGCTTCTTAGGAAGCAGTTCCCTCGGCTGATGCTGCGCCAGGCGCTGCCGCAGCCGCTTCTTCAGCCGACGCAGCAGCCTCCGCAGCAGCCACAGCACGCGGGGCTACGATCTTTACGACTGGCTCATCTGGCGGGCTGAGCAGTTTCACCCCTGCGGGCAGAGGCACATCACGCACATACAGCGTCGCATCGATCTGCTTCAGGCCGCTAATATCCAGTTCAATCGCTTCGGGTATATCGCGCGGCAGGCACTCGACCTCCAGCGTATCCAGCATGTGCAGCAACACGCCACCCTCCAACGTCACCCCCGGTGCTGTCCCTTTCAGCGTCAGAGCAACGCGCACGGTCACAGGCTCATCCATAGACACGCGCAAGAAATCTACATGCAAGATTTTGCCTGAAGTGGGCTTGCGCTCCACATGCCGCACCAGGGCATTCAGAACCGTGCCATCGCCGCCATCAAGCTGCAAATCAACGACTCCTGTAGCATGATGCCCCGCCAGAAAGCGATCCAACGAATACAGGTCTATCTGCAACGGCTGCGAGGGCTGATGTAGCCCATACATATTCGCCGGGATAATCCCTGCCCGCCGCAGTTGCTTCACCCGCTTCCCCATCACTCTGCGCGGCGCCACTTGTAACGACACCTGTCCTGCCAAAGTAAGCTCCTTTCCTATATCCTGGCTAACGTAGAAAAGTTCATTATATCTCGTGCGAACCCTGGCGGCTATCCCCCCTCAATCGGCGCCAGAACTCCTCACCAGCAATGCCCCTGATCTCAAGCACCTTTTGCCGAGCCGCCACGCCGCGCGCCACGCGCAGCGCCCGCTTTGGCACGCCGATACGCTCAGCCAGCAAGGCAATCAGCGCCTCATTGGCCGCCCCATCCACCGGAGCAGCCGTCAGGCGCACGCGCAAACCATCAACCTCCACCATCAATTCATTGCGATTGCTGCGCGGCAAGACCCGCACCGGAACCAGCAGCACAGCACCCTGCTGCTTTAGAAAAGCCGGATAAGCGCCTGAGCAGTCATCACCAGATCGCTCGTCTTTCGGCATGGCTTACCATCCCGGAGGCAATGCCTGCATGAGCAGGACGCGCATGATCAGCAGCGCCGACCAGGCGAAAAACCACGAGATGTCCAGAAACGCCAGCGGCGGAATGCGCTTGCGAATCGGCACAATAAATGGCTCAGTGGTGCGGGTCAGAAACAGCATGACGGGATTGCTATCGCCAAGGCGAAACAACGACAGAATCCAGCGCACAAACAGCAAGATAATCAAGATGGTAAAGAAGTAGTAGATCACGTTATGCAGAATATTCTGTTCAAGCAGAAACATCGCTTCCTCCATCGGACGCTTGAAGCCGAACTCAGCGCGAGCGCCACACTCACCCCTGGGCGGTTCGCACTTCCACGGTAGCCAACCCCAGGTAGGAGCGTCGCGCAATGTCCGTAATGCGCACGCCGCGCAAATCAGGCAGCGTCGTCACATGCCGCTGCACCACCGCGCCAAACGGGCGCGCAATAGCTCCCGCGCCCAGCAAGCCCACCACTGCCGAGAGGAGCCGGGCGCGCGGACGCATCACTGTCAAGGCCAACACCCAACTGATCGCGGTAAAAGAAAGACCAACAGCCACATTCGTCCCACAGTTGGGATGAATCGCCAGGTCCACCTCGCCTCCCTGGAGCCGCGCCAGCGCCTCTTCCGCCGCTGCACGCACCTTGCCAAGATCAACGGCGCCAAAAATCACAAACCCTTGTGGGCTGGAGCGCGCGCTCACCCGCAGATTGGGAATCTTCTCAGACAAAATCGTTACCGTCGCATGCTCCAGCGCGTGATTCTGGCGAATGCGCCGTCCAAAAAACAAATCGCCCACGTTCATCTGCTGCTCCCTTCTCCCAGGGAAGGAACTATCGGGCTACTGCGCTCCAGTGGGGCGCTCGCCAAAAAGCGCGCGACCGATCCGAACCAGCGTCGCCCCCTCCTCTATCGCCACCTGAAAATCATGGCTCATGCCCATCGAGAGCGCCTCCCAGGAGCCTTGTGGAAAACGCTGGCGCAGTGCATCGCGCAGTTCCCGCAGCCCCCGAAAGACAGGCCGGTCCTCTTCTGGATCGCTCGTATAGGGCGCAATCGTCATCAACCCCTGCACGCGCAGATGCGGCAGGCGCAGGACGGCTTCCGCCAGCGCCGGAAGAGCTTCTGGACTGACCCCCTCTTTCGAGGCTTCGCCCGACACATTCACCTGCAATAAGACTGATACCGTCCGCTCACGCGCCGCTGCTTTCTGCTCCAGCGCCTCGGCCAGCCGCAGGCTGTCCACGCTCTGAATCAGATCAAAGAGTTCAACCGCCCGCGCCACCTTGTTGGTCTGAAGATGACCGATCAGATGCCAGCGCAGCAGCGGATACTGCAACACCGCTATTTTGGGACGCGCCTCCTGTACGCGATTCTCGCCAAACACCTTCAGCCCTAACTCATAGGCCAGGGCAATACGCTCAACCGGCACGGTCTTGCTCACAGCCACAATCGTTATCTCTTCCGCGCTGCGTCCGCTGCGCGCGGTGGCTTCCGCCACCTGCATACGCACCTGTCGAATACGCTCTATCAACTCATCCATTGTCTACTGGTCCGCATTCAGGCCCACCAGCACAGCAAAGCGCCCTGTTTTGCCCTGCTCGCGCCGATGCGAAAAAAACAGGTCCGTGCGGCAGGCCGTACAGAAAGGCATGGTCTCAATATGCTCTTGAACCACACCAGCCGCCAGCAACTGCCGTCGGTTCGTCTCCTGCAAATCCAACATCCAGCGATCCGCCCGGCCAGCACTATGTGGCTGAAACGCCGCCGATTCCCACACTTCAGGCGAACGCTCAAATGCCTCCACCACATCCGGCCCAACCTCATAGCAGCACGGGCCAATCGCTGGCGCCAGCCCCACCAGCAGATCAGCGGGCCGCGAGCCAAAACGCTCGGCCAGTGCCCGCACCGTCTGCCCAGCAATGCCCAGCGACGTGCCGCGCCAGCCCGCGTGCGCAATGGCCGTCACCCGCTGCGCTTGATCAAAATACAGGACGGGCAGGCAATCAGCAAACGAGATCAGCAAAAATACCTCCGGCTCCCGCGTCATCAAGGCATCGCCTTTGCGGCGCGGACCCGGATCGCCAAGCTGCATGTGATCGTCCTTCCATTCCGCGCCAACTTCGATCACCTCATTGCCATGCACAATCCACGAGGTCGCCATCGGCCAGCCTGGTCGCCCCAGCGCCTCGGCCAGCCGCCGCCGGTTGGCAAAGACCGTCGGGCGATCATCGCCAACGCTCAGACCCGTATTCAAACTGGAATAGGGCGCGGCGCTCAGGCCGCCCTGACGCGAAAACACCGCATGAACCATTGCTGAATGTTGTGAAAAATGCTCAAACTGGAAAAAGAGACTGGCTCCTTGTTGCTGCTCAATCACCCTCGCCGATTGACCTCCAGAAACAGATTCACCCCATCCCGCCCCTGTCGTATTGTAGCATAACGCTCACGCGGGCATCAGATGCAGCGCGAGCACATCATCCGCCGCCAGCCTCAGGTTCAGGCTGCCTGGGCTGGTTCGTGCGGCGCTCGAATGCTTATACGCATACAACGTCTCGATATGAAAATCGGCTAACCCTTCCAGCGCCAGCTTCAACTCGCCGCGCTGCTCGCCCAGGCGATTCAGCACAAACAGCAGCCAGCTTCCATCAGGCAACCGCCGCCGCGCTGTCTCAACCTCCAGATCGCTCAGCGCCCGCCGCTGGATACCGGCGGCCTCCATCAATTCCACCGCAAAGCGGCGCAATCCGGCGCGCTCTTCAGGAGCCAGCCGATAATAAACCGAGGTTGCATACGCGCCGCCCGGCAGCGTGCCCACTACTGCACTGGTTCCCTGCCCTACCGGAACGCGATAGCCTGCCGCCTGCGTTCCAAAGCGCAGCAGCGCCTGCTCTGCCGGAAGGCCACTTGCCGGACCAAATAAGATCAGGCGATAATCGCCGCGCACCGTCGCGCCCCCTGCCGAGGTCAGCCGGGCGCCAGGCAGCTTGACGGCCTGGCCCACCAGCAGCGGCTCGACGAGATCGCTCAGGTGCATCGCCGTTGGCATCAGCCGCTCCAGCCGCCACCGATTCAGCAAGCGATAGCGAATCATCCAGCCATTCAGCAGCCCGACCAGCATCTGCCGTGTTCCCAGCCACCGCACGCGCTGCTCAGGGTAGGGATAGAGCGCCTCGGCGTCCGCCAGCGGGCGCCCGTAGGCGTCCTTCCGCACCGGCCCAGGCAGCGTGATAAGCTGCCCACCCTGCTCCACATAGCGGCGCAGCTTTGCCAGGCTC
>JBJKSJ010000198.1:0-15149 GCA_046704085.1 Ktedonobacterales bacterium
GGCGCTGCCCAATCCCCCCTTCATCGCCTGGGGAGCACCAGAAAACTTGCCAACGGTGGCGCCTGTTCCGGCGCCGACGTTGCCTTGCGCGACCGGCCCGTTCGTTGCCATCCGGCAGGCGCGCTCCCCGGCAGCAGCGTCTGGCCGAATATCGGCTCGGCCAAAACCGAGATCAAACAGCACTGCCGCTGGGACGATAGGGACGCGCGCCTCGCCGACAGCATAGCCGATGCCCTGATCCTCCAGGTAGCGCGTGACGCCACAGGCCGCATCCAGTCCAAAGGCGCTGCCGCCAGTCAAGACGACGGCATGGACCTCTTGCATCATATAATGGGGACGCAGCAGGTCCGTCTCGCGCGTGCCCGGCGCGCCGCCGCGCACGTCAACCCCGCCGACCATCGGCCAATCGCCCAGGACGACGGTGCAGCCAGTGGCCGCCTCTAGGTTGGTATCGTGCCCTACCCGCAGGCCGGGGATGTCGGTAATATCGTCGTGCATGGTGATGCTAGCCTGTTCTTTCTCACCTGCTCTTGCGGTCCTCTATGACTGTCTAATTGCTGGTCAAGAGTCCTGAAGAGGGGTCTTCTTCTGGCAATGTCAGGCCATAGCCGTTGTTCAGAGCGGGCAAACTGTGCGCATTTCTGATGGCGGCAACCTCTGGCAATACATTGGTGATCCTGGGCTTGTGTTTCTTGCGCGGGTCAAAGTGCGCTACAATAGCCGAGCCGATGAACGTCGTAAGCAGCGTTGTCAGCGCCAGGAAGATGAAGGGATACAAGCGATGCGCGCCATGCCGCCCGTAGAGTTCGGGAGTCACGATGGCGCTGATAAAGCCGCCCACCATGCCAATGGCATAGTAAAGTCCCTGGATCAGCCCACGAGCCTCTTCTGGCGAGACATCGATCAGGTAGCTGTCGGTTGCTGGCTGGAAGAAGCTCACCAGTGTGCCCTCAACGAACGCAAAGAGGCAAATGAGCGGCAGGCTGGTGAGCAAGCCATAGATCGTATAGACGCCGCCCAGGAAGATACCGGGAATCAGAATGAGCAAGACCCGCCGATGCCGGTCAGCAAAGCGACCGGCAAAAGGCTGGAAGAAGAGTTGAGGCAAGGCAAAGGCGGTATAGCTCAGGCCGATCAATGAAAGAGTGGCTGCTTCTGAGAGACCCTGCGCATGTGCCAGGTCGTTGAGCCAGATGCTCCAGAGGACGTTGAACAAGCCCAACGCGATGTTGCGGCCAAAAGTAAGCGTCATCGGCCCCCACAGATTCAGGTTCAAGAGGCGGCGATCAAGCATGCTGATGCGCTTCTCGGCAAGTTCAGCCGAGAGGTTCTCTTTGGCGCGCTGATCGTCCACGCGCAGCAGGCTGAGGGTCATCACGAGAAAGGCCATTGCCGAACTGAGCAGGAATGGAACGGCGTAGCCAAAGAGCGCCAGTTCTGTGCCCAGACCAGGGCCAATCAGCAAGCCAATGCTCCAGGCGGCGCTAAAGGCGCCATAGGCTTCGCCCCGGCGCTCAGGGACAGTCACATCGCCCAGATAGGCGCGCGCGGCAGGGATCAGCGCCGCCGCGCCGATGCCTTCCACAAAGCGCAGGCCAATAAATGCCCAGGGGCTGGTGAAGATGAGGAAGAGGATGGGGACCACGCCGCTCAGCCCCAATCCGGCGGCGAGCATGTTTTTCCGACCAAAGCGATCAGTGAGCCAACCACAGGGTAGGAGGAAGAGGAAGGTGGCGCCAAAAAAAGCAGCCGTCATCCAGCCAATCTGATCGGGAGACGAGCCGGTTTGCTCAGCATAGAGGTTGCGGACGGGCAGCACCACGCCCATGCCCAGAAAGGTGACAAAAACCCCCAGGCAGATCAGGAGCAGATCAGGATTATTGAGAAGATACGAATTACGCAGACGTTTCCAGACAGGTTGGCTCATACGTGCGTTTGGTCCTTCGCTGGTGAGATGGCAAAACCGCATCGCGCCAGGCAGTTATCTTTGCCTTGAAGCATAGCATGCCTGTCAAGTTTCTGGAGGCTTGCTCTTTGCATCAACCTGGATGATGGGCAGGAGGCTCAGGTCTACCTTGCGGAAATGGTCGGGTCCAAGCTGGGTAAGGGTGGCGTGGAGGGTGCGCGCGTCGGCGATGAGCCGGGCGACGTCCACACCCATACACTGCGGGGCAAACGGCTCAAGATAGCGCGCGCCGGAGTCGAGCTTGATGATGGCGCCGCGATAGTTGCCGCGCAGCAGATGATAGCAGCCGACGCCTACCTGAAGGATGCCCTTATAGAGTGTGCGGATGGGGCGGCGCTCTTTGATCCAGATGCCCTCTAAGGTTTCATGGCACTCGAAGTACTCGTGGTGGTTGAATTGCTCAATGCCATGTAACAAACCTGGCGGCGGCGCCTCATCGTAGCCTTCTGGCCCTGTATTCTTCTGACGGGTGGTTTCTGGCTCCATATGGTGGTCTCTCGCTGGTTCTGAATTTCAGCCATTTGACAACGGTATCCTCTATAGTCTATACTAAGAGGGCAAAAACCCCTATGGTGACTGTAGCTCAATTGGCAGAGCACTGGATTGTGGCTCCAGTGGTTGTGGGTTCGAGCCCCATCAGTCACCCCACCCCTCTCCGCAGTAGCCCTTCTACGTCGCTAGAAGCATAGGTTTGCCGCCAGACGCGCGCACCTGCGCATGAGATGGGACCAGCACTCCTCCGGCAAAGAACATCGCTCGACAGGAGCCAGGAAGAAGGGTCGTGAACATATGCCCGAAACGAGTTCTGAGGATCATCTCTACTCCTATGAGCCTTTTACCCAGCATGCCTTCTATACGGCGGTGAATCGAGCGTTGGTCGAGCGGGCTGTGGCCCAACTGAGTTCCCCAACGTCGCACGAGCCGTACACCATTGTGGATCTGGGCTGTGGCACTGGGGCCGTCACGCAACTGATTGTAGAAGCGTTGCAGCAGCAAGGGCAGCAGGCCAAGGTGGTGGGCATTGACCCATCCTCCCAGGCACTCTCGCAGGCCCAGTGCCGCCTGGCAGAGTCGGGGATGGAGGTGCGCTGGGTTCAGGGCGATGCCACGGCTCTGGCGTGGTTAGGCATCCGCGTGGATGCGCTCTTCTTCTGTAACGCGCTTCACCTGGTCCCGGATAAACCGCTGGCGATAGCGCAGATTGCGCGCGCACTTCAACCTGGGAGTATCTTTGCCTGCAATAGCACCTTTTTTACCGGCGCCTATGTACCCGGCACCGAACGCTTTTATCAACTCTTTATGCGCCGTGCGATTGGCTGGTTGCATCGAGAACATCCAGAGGTGCGTCTCTCCCACGACGGGAAAGCCCTGGCACGCCAGTGGCTCTCGGAGGCGGACTATGTGGCGCTCTTGCAACAGCAGGGATTGCAGATGTGCTCCAGCGCGTTGGAAGAAGTGCAAATGTCGCTCGGCTCCTGGCAGGATATTAGCCGCTACTGGCTCTTTATCCAGGGCGCGTTGCCGGGCGCGCCCCTGGCCGTGGGAGCGGAGGCGCTGGCGACGGCAGCGGCCCAGGTGTTTGGGGAACTTGGGCTGACCGTGGTTCCGCGTAACTGGCTGCAACTCGTTGCGCGGCGCGAGCCGGGGCCAGCCGATCAATCATAGAACATGCCTGCTGCTGTTCGTGGCAACACCTGTCCTCTCTTCCTGGCCCACCCTCGGCTTCAGTCTGATGTGGCCGAGGCGATCAACGCACATGGGCAGGCAGACCAGGCAAATCAGTTCATCTTTCCAGGATGTAGACTACCCTCGTAAGACTATGTTTAGCTAGCGTTCAGAGCCAGTGAGCGTGTCATTGACACTACAGGGACAGGAGCGTATAATCAACGCGAGGTCTGCGGAATTCAGAATCATCACGAGAGAAGCGCAAAGCCATTCAGTGATGGATGGTCACGCCCTTTCCTCCTCGAGCCAGAAACCGCCGAGATTTGGATTAGGAGAGGAGGAAGTGCTGTGTCAGAAGTCAAGATTAGTGAAAACGAGTCGTTTGAATCTGCGCTGAAGCGGTTTAACCGCAAGATTCAGCAGGATGGCATTCTCGCTGAGGCGCGCCGTCGCAGGCACTACGAAGCGCCCAGTGTCAAACGCAAGCGGAAGGCAGAAGCCAGGAAGCGCAAGGCCCGCAAGGGCTAGAGCCTTCTCGTGTTTACGCCCCCTATATCAGAACCCTTTTTCAGGAAAGGGTGAGGAGAGCCGGATCACGCCTTCGCGCGGTCCGGCTTTTGTGCTGTATACCTGGATGTGAACCCGACGTACACACTATGAGTGCATGCTCCCTGGTGGCTCCTGTGGAGATTTTTTTATCTCTGCGACCTCGCGCTACAGGTGATGGAGCAGTTTCCCGATCAGGGGGAAGAGGTGCGGGCCAAAAACAAAGAGGCCAATGATGATGGAGAGGATGGCGTTGAGCAAGACGGCGCCGGCTGCTACGTCCTTGGCGATCTTTGCCAGCGGGTGGTACTCCTGTGTTGCCAGGTCCACGCACGCTTCAACCACCGTATTGATCATCTCGGCGATGAAGACGCCAGTAATGGCGACAAAGACCAAGGCCCATTCAAGCTGGCTGATGCCCAGCCAGAGGCCCAGCGCAATCGCACAGACCGCGATTGCCAGATGAACGCGACCATTGCGCTGAGTGCGCACCGCGTAACGAACCCCCGCGAAGGCATAGACGAAACTTTGGAGGAATGCGGCGCGTGGTGGCTTCGCCTTGCCTGGTTGGGTGGACTGCGTCTTCTGCTCTTGCGTTTCACCCGGTGGGTCGGTGATGATCGGCGGCTGTCGTGGCCCAACCGGGCGTCTCCCACTGCGTTCATCGGTGTCTGCCATCAGGCTATCCCCATCTGGCTGAGCGCGGCGTTTTGCAGCGCGACCATGCGCTGATAGCCAGCCTCGGTCTGGTCGTCAAAGCCAATTAAATGCAAGATACCATGTGCCAGCAAGAAGGCGAACTCATGCAAAGAACTATGCCCGGCCTCGGCTGCCTGACGCAGCACGGTCGGATAGGAGATGGCGATGTCACCTAATTGCAGGGGCAAGCCAGGCGCGGTGACAAAGTGTACCTCTGGTTTGGTCACATCTTGCCAGAGTTCCTCGGCGGGCGCCTCTGCCAGAGGCTCATCCAGTACGGGGAACGAGAGAACATCGGTTGACTCGTCCTTGCCCCGGTAGGTACGATTCAATTCGCGCAGACCCGCATCGCCACGCACCAGCAGGTTGACCTCAACTGGTCGCTGAATGCCTGCAAGCTCCAGCGCGGCCTGGGCTACCTGTGCCAGCAGCGGTAGATTCAGGCGCCGGGCCTCTTCGCCCGCGTCATCGGCGACAAAGAGCGTGAGATCAACCCACCCACTTTCTTCCTCCTCGGCGCCCTTTGCCAGGAAGATGGCCTCATCTGTATCATCAAACATGCGCTTTAGCTCACCTGCTTCATCTGCTCTGGGGCCAGCGCAGATTCATCTTCGGCTTTGCCGTCCACTTCTGCCTCTAGCTCGGCGCGCAGTTCAGGGTAGAGAATCCGCTGGTGGAACATCCCGCGCAGAATATTCAAGAATGACTGACGAATGGTATCCAATTCCTGAATGGTCAGGCCCGATTCGGCAAGCTGCCCATCGGCCAGCCGATCATGGAAGAGGAGTTGAATGGCCGCGTCCATCTCTTCAGGGGTATGGCCTGCCTGGCCGGAGCGCACCATTGGCTCCACGCCATCAGCCAACATCAAGATGGCCGTCTCTTTGCTCTGTGGGCGCGGGCCTTTGTAGCGAAAAATCCGCTCATCTGGCGCCTCCAGTCCCTGCTCTGCGGCCAGACGCCGGGCCTTCTCGTAGAAAAACTCCATTCGCGATGTGCCGTGATGTTCAGCAATGCAATCGCGCACACGCGCGGGCAGGTGGTGCTTACTTGCCATGCGCAGCCCCTGGCTCACATGCGCGCGGATCACTTTGGCGCTGCTCACCGGAGTAAGCTGATCGTGAACGTTACGTCCGTTAAACTGGTTTTCGACAAAGACCTGGGGATGGACAATCTTGCCAATATCATGGTAGAACCCACCCACGCGGGCCAGCAGGGAATCTGCGCCAATATCCTGCGCGGCGCGCTCGGCCATTGCCGCCATCACGATGCTGTGATGATAGGTGCCTGGTGCTTCCAGGAGCAGCCGGTGCAGCAGGGGATGGTTTGGCCTGCTCGCGTCAAAAAGCTGGAGCATCGTCGTGATGCCAAAGAGTGAGCCAAAGAAGCTATAGAGGGAGAGGGCCATCACTGCTGAAAGCTCGCCGCCGACCAGGCCAACCAGTGAGAGAGTGATCAGGCTTCTGAGGTCATGGGGTTCGATACCAGACATAAAAGTAAAGGCGCCGATCAAGGGGAGCGAACTCAGCCCGACGGCCAGCCCCACGATGCCGAAACGCCCCAGGCGGTTGACCCGGCGCATGCCCAACGCGCCGATGGTGGCGCCAACGGCGTAAATCAGACTGAGCGCAAGAGAATCACCCACCACCGCGCCCACCAGGAAGGCGAGAATCAGCCCAACCACCAGTCCAAGCTGGACATCGAGCAGCGCGGCGATAGTCATGGCTGAGGCGGCCAGAGGGAAGGCATAGGACCATCCTGACCAGCCAGGCAACGTTATTCGGGCCGCCAGCACCGTCAGTAACAAGACAGCCAGTACCAGGAGCAGGGAGCGTGGGCGCGTGGCAACACTTTGCGCCCAGGAGACCAGATAGAAGGAGAGGCCGAGCATCAGTCCGCCAACCAGGAGCAGGATACCGACATTGCTCAGCCAGTTGATGGGCGCCCACCCTCCACCCTCTACGTCTAGAGTGGGTTGACCAAAGTTCCAGAAGAACGTGGTCGGTGGGCCAAAAATGGGGGTCAGCAAAGTAGCTGCCAGTGTTGTCGTTGCCAGCGGCCAGAAGAGCAATATCGGCCAGAAATGCCTGCCTTGCCAGAGGCGCACCGCCAGACGGTGGTGGTGCCGCGTGCGCCTGGGAAATTGCACGGCGTTCTCGGCCATGTGCGCCTCTCTCCGATAGAATCAGGAACACAGCCTAAAAGCCGGACCGCCTAGCACACGACCCGGCTCTCATCAACAGCTTCCTGTATGGCACTAGAGTAGCGGAGTAAGATACGTCAAGCGAATCAGATTTTGCGCGCCTTTCGCTTTTTTGCCGCTTCCTTCTTCTTGCGTTTCACGCTTGGCTTTTCGTAATGTTCGCGGCGGCGCGCCTCAGCCAGAATGCCGTCCTGCTGAATCTTGCGATTAAATCGCTTCAGGGCCGCCTCGAAAGATTCGTTCTCGCCAATCTTGACTTCCGACACATCACTCCCTCCTCTCCTGGCCGAATCTCGGCGGTTTCGAGATCGGAGAGGCAAGTCGGTTGGCTGCCCACAGTCGGGCAACCGTGCACTTCTCTCATGGTGATTCTGAACTCCGCAGACCTACCGCCGATTATACTTCACTGCCGGAGCCATGTCAACTAGAAACTCATCTATTCATTGGCCCGAACTTTGCGATATTTTGGCAGACCCTCTTTACAAGAAGAGGTATTCGTGGTACGATAGCGCCCTGGTTGTAGCGATTCTTCCTCCTACCTCTATCAACTGGGTGAAACTTCTAATACCAGAGGCTGCCAGGAAACGACGGAATAACCCTGCCTATGCGCGATGCCTTCACCTATTGCTTTTGCGCCAGGCTCGGCACTGGATATACGCCTGCATCTTATCTCAATGTCTGGGAGGCTGTGTCGTTATGAATGCGAAACAGGTCTGGCAGTCGGCGCTTGAGCGCATCCAGCCAAAAGTCAGCTCGGCTATCTTTCATACATGGTTTGATGGCGCCAGCGCCATCTCGCTCAAGAAGCGCCTGCTGACTGTGCGTGTGAGAACAACCGCTGAGCGCGCTCAACTGGAGGATCGCTTCCATGATCTGATATGTAGCGTGCTGAGTGAACTCATTGGCGCAGGCGCCGAGGTCCGTTTCGAAGTAGGCTCAACCGAGGAGCAGCCTGAAGTGGCGCTGTCTGACCCCTCAGCGCAAACGAACATGGCTGCGCAGGTCGAGGTGCTGGAGCAACCCGAAGAGGAGAACACAGCCGAGATGGGGCGTTCTCAGCGCCAACCGGCGATGATGACGGTTGTTGCGGCCCAGCGAGAGCGTTTTGAAGCAGCACAGCAGGGCCGACGCTTATCGCGCCGCCCCCTCTCCTATACTGGCCCGGAATTGTTGACCGTTGCTGATGAGCGCGTGACCGCGCCCTTGCTCACCCAGATCAATCCCTCCTCCGGCGGGCGAGAGCGCGCGGATGTGCTCCCCGCCTGGCAAGCATCCCAGCCCAGCGATGATCACGTGGTGATCACGGCTGTAGAAAGCTCCAGGCCAGCGGAGCGATCCTCAGCGGAGCAACAACGTGAGCCAGAGCGGGCTGAAAACGCGCTCATGTCGCTGATACCCTGGACCCAGACGGCACCAGCGCGCGGACCAGGCAACGTCGAGGGCAACGCGGGCACAGGGCAAACGGGCAGCAATGAGGGAATGTTCAATCCGCGCTACACCTTCAGCACATTTATTGTCGGCAGATCCAATCAACTGGCGCATGCCGCTTCCCAGGCAGTCGCTGATGCCCCCGGCAAGACCTATAACCCGCTCCTCTTCTATGGCGGCGTGGGTCTGGGCAAGACCCATTTGTTGCATGCCATCGGCCAATGTGGCCTGGCTGCCGGTCTGAATGTCCTCTATACAACATCTGATCGCTTTACCAACGAGATTATCAACGCTATTCGCTTTCATACCACTGAAGAGTTTCGCGCCAAATACCGGCAGATCGATATTCTGCTGGTGGATGACATTCAGTTTATTGCGGGGAAAGAATCAACCGAGGAAGAGTTTTTCCACACGTTCAATAGCCTGCACAACGCCAATAAGCAAATTGTGCTGACCAGTGATCGCCCGCCCAAGGCGATCCTGGCCTTGCAGGATCGCCTGCGTTCCCGTTTTGAGTGGGGGCTGATCGCTGACATTAAGCCGCCAGATTATGAGCATCGGTTGGCAATCTTGCGCTCCAAGACTGAAAGCCCTTTCAGGGTGGATGGTCTGCACCTGGAGATTCCCAACAATGTGATCGAATATATTGCCACGCCTGAATGTGCCAGCGTGCGCGAGCTAGAAGGGTCGCTGAATCTGGTGGTGGCTTATGCCAAACTGCACCATCTGCCAGTGACGATCAGCCTGGCAGTGCAGGCGCTAAAGGAGTTACGCAACGAGCGCAAGCGCCGCACACTGGAGCCAGAAGAGGTGCTGGAGGTGGTTGCCCGGCACTACAACGTTAGCCTGGAGGATTTGCGCAGCCCGCAGCGCAATCGTGAGATCGTCTGGCCGCGCCAGGTGGCGATGGTCTTGATGCGCGAAGAAACCAAGGCCAACCTGAAACAGGTTGCCGCTCAACTGGGTCGGCGCGATCATACCACCGTCATGCACGCCGAATTAAAGATGCACGACTTGATCAGGAGCAATGATCGCGTGCGCAAAGAGTTTGCCGAGTTGCGCGAGGAACTGCACATGCTGCCGCCGAAGCCCCAGGAGGCGCCAGGCGAGTGATGAACTATTCCAAATCCTCGTCCTCGTCTTCGTCCTCATCACGTTCTTTGGCGGTGGCTCCCTGGGTGGCCGTAAGCTGGTTCAACAGTTCCTTGGCGATGACCGTTACCTGGCGATCACCGTCCTCGTTGTGGCGGGCTGCGCGTAGATAGCGACTCAGCTTGCGGCGCTTACGCTCTTCGGGAACGAGCGGCGCCTGCGCGAGATCAAGCTGCTCCAGGGCGACAGTCGAAGCCCGTCGTACCTGTGGCTCGTTGTCTACCAGGGCTGCCGCCAGCGGCCAGATAGCGCGGGGATCGCCCAGTTCGCCGAGGAGTTCCGCCGCTTTGGGGCGCTGCTCGAGCGTGCCCCGTTTGCGATCAAGCACCTGCAAGAGCGGCTCCAGCGCGCGGGTGTCTTTTAATTGCACCAGCGCCACTATCATTGCCATGCGGCAGCGATCCTCCCATTCACGCTCCAGGGCGCGCGCCAGTGGGTTGGCCGCGCGGGGATCACCGAGCGAGCCGAGCGATTCGGCCCCGGCGGCGCGCACCAGAATATCGGCGTCATCGAGCAGACCTACCAGTGGAGCAGTGGCGCGGCGATCTCCCAGGCGGCCCAGAATGCCGGCAGCCACCAGACGCATCGCCGGGTTACTGCCTGCAATCAAGGCGACCAGCGGGGTCACAGCGCGGCGATCATTCAGCCGACCCAGGGCGATCACTGCGTTGGCGCATACCTTCCAGTCCTCATCGCCTAGCGCGGCCACCAGCACCTCAACCGAGCGTCGGTCGGCCATCCAGCCGAGGGCATCAGCGGCGGCCTGGCGCATGCGGATGTTTCCTTGCTGAAGCGCGCGCACCAGCGCATCCAGCAGGGCGGTGTTCCGCGCGCCAATCAGCGAGCGCGTCACGGCGGCGACGACAAAATCATCCCTGCTGCACAGCGCGTCAACCAGCGCGCGGGCTGCCTCCATATCATCCAGCTTGGCGAGGACACGCGCTGCCGAAACCGCCGTTTCCTGGCGATGGAGCGCCGGGACTAAGACTGGTAGCGCGTCCGTTCCGAAGCGTGCCAGCGCCTTCTCAACGATAGCCATGACCTGATCGAATGGCCCACCCAGACCTGCCATCCAGGAAAGCTCGCCCCCAATAAAGTCGAGCAATACCTCGGCGCAACGCGCATCGGTGCGCCGCAGACACTCCGAGGCTACCCGGCGGATCGGCTCGCTCATATCGCGGTAGATTTCTTCGTTCGTGTTGCCCCGGAAGCCAACAAAGACCGGGTTGGCGGTGGCGGCACGCTCAAGCAGCGGCAGGAGTGCTTCTTCTGAGCCGTAGGTAATAGCGATCTCGGCGAGGCGACGCGCGGCATCGGCAGCGACGCGCTCATCCACCGAGCGCAGCCGCTCTTTGAGCATACGCACGTCGGCATTGAACGGTTGAATGTGGTTGCTCAGTTGTGACGCTACGCGGCTGACCGCGCCCAGGCGGCGATCAGCAACATTGCGCACAGCACGGGTCAGCGAGCGCTGGACCGGAGGACGTTTCACCTTGACCGTCTGCGGTGTGGCAGGCGCGGGCGGCTGCGCTTCCTGGTCCGCCAGGACCGCAGGCAGGTTGCGCGCCGGGGAGGCTGGTGGATTCGTATTCATGCTTGCCTGCGCCTGCTGGCGTTGGATCTCGTTCAGCGCCCAATCCTCTACTTGCGCCTGGCTGTCTGGCTGTAACCGTTGTTGCGGGTTTGCCCCCCGATAACCGTCCATTACGCATCCTCCGGTGTTTGCTGGCCTTGTTTGCTGTGTTTTCTCTCGCGTGCCAGCCTAGTGTAAGCAGGTCTGGGCGCAAGTATACCATACCAGGCGCGCTCTGAGAAGCCTGTTATCTGTTCAGTAGCCCAAAAGAACCGCCCATCGAGTAGAACGTGCGAGCGCCAGGGAAGTATCTGCGATCACCTCTCTGGCCCGGCTCAGGATCATCAGGACGCCGCCTGGCCCATTTGCCAGCCCCAGAGCGCCAGCAGCCCTGCCACCGCCAGCGCCACCGCAGTCCCCAGCCCCCAGGCGATGCTCTGGCTCTCAACGGCAAAGGCCAGCGCCAGGCAGCCGAAACCGATAGCCACGCAAAGACCAGGCCGCGCCCAGGCACGCCCGGCGAAATCTTTGAGTATAATAGCCGCACCAAGGGCCGCGCTGGTCGCTGCGAAATAGAGCAGCGGCCAGGCGGAAGAAGGATCGATGGCAAGCCGTCCAAAGAGGTAGAGATCGCCTGCCAGGAAGGCTCCAGCCAGCACGAGAAGCCAGGGAATATTTTGCCAGTACGCAATGCTGCCACTGAGCAAGAATCCCGCGCTGAGGACGATGGCGAGGGGCGGGCCATTGGGCGCGCCTCCCATCGATTGATGGGCTACCGGCAGAATGGCGAGCAGGCACAAGACGAGCGAGAGGCTGTCCAGCAAAATGCACAGCCCCCAGGCTTCCGGCTGGCTGCTGGACTTGAGCGCCAGCTTTGCTCGAATCCATCCGCGCCGCTGCCAGAGGAGATGCCAGAGAGCCGGGCGGCCTCCTGGCGCCACGTCTGGCAGCCAGAACCGCAGTGGATAGGTGCCCACATGACAGGCCAGCGCCACCTCCAACAGCGCCAGCGCCAGCAGTTCTCCAGTGCTGGGGGCGCCAATCGCGGTGGCGTTGAGAACCAGCGCGACGGCAAGCTGTGCTGTCAGCAGCGCCGTGAGCGCCAGCGGGAGGAGCCGACGCCGGAACAGCGCCCACAGCAGTGATCCCCCCACCAGCAGCAGTGAGGAGATGACAAATGAACTGTGGAGCGCGTTGGCATCCTCCGCCAGCAGCGGGAAGCCTTGCGAGGCGAAGATATACGCGAGGATCACCTGCCCCGCTTCCCAGGCAGCCCCAATTCCGGCCACAAACGGCGCGCTCGACTCCAGCGCGGCGCGCCAATTGGCAGCGGATGGCCCGGAGAGGAGCGCCGCCAGGGGCACGTAGGCCACGCCGGGCACGACCAGCCCAAGCGGCCACCACCAATTGAGGCTGCCCTGCCAGATAAGCGCGGCGGTCAGGGTTCCTCCCAGTTCGATCAAGCCCAGCGATGTCCAGCCGACGGAGCGCTGCCAGGCGCCAATCGCCAGGGATGTAACGGTCCCCGCGAGCCAGGCCAGCAGGAGGGCAACGGCGAGCGAGGCGCCAGCCAGGATGAACCCCACGAAAACGAGTGCCAGGATCAGCAGCGCCACCAGGGCTGCTATCATTGCTGACCAGAGATGTCGCGCCATTGCTTGTCGTTCCTCCGCCGGGTGATCTTGCTCCCTGAAGTATAGCAAAAACCTCGCATACAGGGAGGAATCCTTCTGATGAGGAAAATGGCTCTTGATAGTGCAGGGGTTGCGCGCTATACTGGACGCACGTTTTTCAGCGAGCGTGGTTCCTATCGCCTGGCAGGCGCAAAGGATGGATACGTCAGACTAGCAGTAGCCAGGGATGAGGCGCTTGAGGCGCTAGCCTGATCATTGCTGAGTTTATTCAGGAGGAGGTTTTGTGGTAAGAGCTTCGAGCGCAGCAAAACGGCAGGAGTCGCCAATTTCGATAGAAAACACCTTGCAGGATGAATCCCGTGAGCCGACTACCCACTGGCGCACTATCAGCGAGCTACGCTGGCGACCCAGGACAGGCCAGCCCTTCATCTTTATGGCCGATTGGTCTACAATAACAGACAAGCGAATGCAGTCGGCTGCATCCGCAGAGGCTGGCGCCCAGGAAGGGCAGGGTGAGCAGCAGGCGGGCGTAGAGACACTTCTGGGGAAAAATGCTGAGCAGATGGCCGGGCTGCTTCCGCCGTTGGACATGCTGCACACCGTAGCGGACCGCTGGCTGGCGGTCACAGGGGGAGATTCAGGCGCTCGTCCTGCGCTCTGCTCCTTTCGCGTTGCTGGCGCGTTAGGGTCTGACGAGTTGGCGAACTGGCTTCCGGGCGCGACGGCGCGCCTCTATACACTGGGCGGGCCAGTGCCGCCTCTGCCGGATGGCGCGCTCGGCGCTCCGCCGCTGGCGAACTTCAGCGTGGTGCGCGCCCCGAATATGAGCTTCTGGCCGCACCTGCGCGCGCTGATTGAGGTGCAAGAGCGCGAGTCGCCAGGGCTGGAACTCTGGGAAGACCTGGAGCGTGACCTGGCCTTGTTGGAACAGGAGCTTGCCTGGTGGATCGCCAGTCCGCAGGGGCTGGTTCTGAATCTCTATGAGAGCGAAGACCTCGTGGGGCATCTCTCGCTGGCGCGTCAGGAGGATGAAACCGAAGGCTGCAATGGCTGGGGCATTCTCGCTCTGCATATCGCGCGGCGCGCGCGGGGCCAACATCTGGGCACCCTCCTTCAGCGCATCGCCGCGACCTTGATTCTGACGCGCCGGGCGGCGCGCCGCAGTGAGCTATTGGCGGCTCACGCCGCAGCGGCAGAAACGGCAGAAGCTGGCGCCCAGGCAGCACAGGTCGCAGCAGCCGATGAGCCGGAATGGCCGTACCTCTTTGGCTTTATCGCGGCCCAGAATATTCCGGCGCTTCGCGGAGCCTACGCCGCCGGACGGCGCATCATCGGCACGTATGTGGATGTGCCGGTAGAGGCGCTGGGGCTTTCTGGTCGTGAACTGTCCGCTGCCTACGCGGAGCAGCCTGCAAACCTCAATCAGTCGGCTGGTTCGACTGAGGGCTGATCGTGCCCGGCTAGCTCTTCCTTTTTGTGGCGCGCTGCGCGTCTTTCCTGGCCGGTGAAGGTAAAGTAAATCACCAGCGCGCCATTCACGGCCATGCTTGCCCAGATGCTGAGAAAAGCCAGGCCAAAGGCAATTGTTGCAATCAGGACGGGTAACATGTTATATCTAGACTATTCCACTAGAGCAGCACCGACCAGCATACTTCAATACACTACAGCAGACAACGATGAGCGAGAACCAAAGCGAAGAGAAAGAAACCGGGCGCCTGGAGGCGTTTAGTGATGGCGTCTTTGCCATTGCCATCACGCTGCTCATTCTGCAAATCCCTTTGCCCGATCTGACAAAGAATGAACCAAATCTGCTCACGCAGCTAGGCAACCAATGGGCAACCTACCTGGCATATCTTGTGAGTTTCCTCACGATCCTCATCATGTGGCGTACAAGAACAGTGGTTTTACGGTTGAGGGTCAGATGCTTTGAGCAAAATCAGACCTTGCAAGCGGTCCCTTGAGGGAGAAGAAAGTGTTATCTTGTCTCACAACGGCCTGCAAAGAAGGGGGTACGGCGTACGCAGTTTGTAACTTTACAACGCGAACCTGATGAGGCCGCTCTTAAATTGTGCCGTGGCAGGTTCTGAATGTCAGCCAATTAAGAACGATAGCTAATCTGTGTTATACCTTGACATAACCCTTTTTACTTTTCCTTAGGAAGAGCGGCTCTTTCTTCCACAAGGGCTTAACCAAGCAAGATCACTTAAAAAGACTGACTATACTTACAATATCACTGGTTCTTGCTGCCAAAAATCGAAACGCACTCACAAACCACTCCTGTAG
>JBJKSJ010000199.1:0-2883 GCA_046704085.1 Ktedonobacterales bacterium
CCCGCCGCGGTAGGCGCGGATGTATCCGCCAGCCCCCACCGCCCGCGACTTTTACATCGGCCTGGGCTCTGTCATACAACGTGCAGCAATCACAGCCAGACCTTGACAACCGATTCGTATGAGCGCCGCGCGGAACGCGCTATTCTGGAGGGAACTATGGAGCCTATGACCTTCCCCAAGCGCCCGGTAGGGGTGACGATGGTCGCCATGCTGATGTTTGCCCAGGCGCTCATCCGGGGCATCTTTGGGATTCTCGGAATCATTCTGTTCATTCTGCCCGGCTGGACCACGCTGGGGACGGGCGCGCGCCTGACTGCCGGGGTTGTTGGCGCGCTGGCGCTGGCGCTGGCACTGTTGCTGGGCGCTGTGGCCTGGGGCTTGCTTGACATGCAACGCTGGGCCTACTGGCCGACGGTGATCATCGAAGCCTGCAATCTCGCGCTCGGCATTTTTGAGATGACTCAGCCGCACCCTTCGCCAGGAGCAGTGATTGGCGGGATCATCTTTCCCGTGCTGATCTTGATCTATTTCCTGCTCGACGGTAACACGCGCAAGGCTTTCGGGGTTTGAGGGGCAGCAGAAGCCGCCAGACCCTGAGCGGGTCTGGCGGCTTCTGCTGTCTGGGAACGTAGCAGATGTGCGCCGCGAGCGTTATTGCTGGCGCTGGTTCCTGGAAACACGCAGCCCAGAAAGGTTCAGTATCCGCAAGCGGAGCGACATCCCCTCCCAGCCAGGCCGCGCATTCCTTGAGGGATTGTACATGGGAAAGCCGAAATGGTCCACTAGGGCCGATTGCCGCCAGTCATGCCACCGAGGTCGTTCAACCCCTGCTGGGCCTGGCCGCCTATATTGCCCATGTTCATACCACCACCCTGGCCGCTGACAAAGTTATCCAACTGCGCGGCTACCGGACCAGGCACCCGCTGCTTCAGGAAGTCAACCACCGCCTGCACGGCTTGCTGTGCCTGAGTCTGTGAGATGCCTGCCCGCTGCGCAACCTGATTGACCAGTTCATCCATTGGTCGTTTCTTCCTTTCTTCTCCAGAGCCATTCGGCGCTGCGCTATGCTGCGCCTGACGAAAGAGTTGAGGCGCACGCTTCAAGAATACGGCAAGGCGTATGCCATCGTCGTGAAAGGGCTGCGCCAGGCTAGACTATCAGCCGGCGGCTGCGGCGCCTCCTTCCTGGGGCGGGTGTTCTTGCGCGCTGATCCTGGCCGCAGACACGGCTTGTTCAAGCGCGCGAGTATGCTTGCGGTCGTAGTAATAGTAGAAGGCGAAAAAGGCGGCGAGAAGTATTTGCGGGCTTGCCAGCAGCGCCCACCAGTTGACGACAAAGAAGAAGACGATCCCGGCGATCAGCAGCATGATGCCACCAGCGAGGTTTGTCTTCGTGAACAAGACGAGAATGGCGCCGATGAAGGCCAGGATCGCGCAACTCAGGCCGAGCCAGCCATGCGCGGGGTCGGGATGGAGGCCGATGAGGTCTTGAAACCGTTTGGAGGCCGCGTAGAAGAGGTTGATCCCCAGGGCGGCGCCAGCGCCATTCACTCCAAGTATAAACACGATAATACGATAGACGATTTGCATTCGCGTTCCCCTTGCTAGATCGCCCTTCAGCGATTGAGGCCCACCACTGAGAGACAAGCCCCTGTGCTGAAACAATAGCCTCAGGGGCGGCAAGTTATATGCCATAATCAGCAATCAATCGGGCTTGACATACTGAGCGGCGACCATTCGATCTTTAAGAAATGCTAGCAGCCTGCACATGCAGGCAGAGAGAGAACCAGGCCCGCCCACAGCAGTTGTGGGCGGGCCTGGTAGCTTCTCCTCAGTCACATTCCATCCGCTTGAAGCATCGCGGCAGGCGCCCCCCGGCCCCAGGACGGCCCGGCAAGATGCCGGGGGTACAGACGATTAGCTGCCCAGCTTTTTCTGCAAGTCCTGGACGGCCTGCTCTGCGGCCTGAAGGGGTGGGATTTGCGCCTCCAGCGGGGCCAGCGCGGCGGCAATGGTGGCCGCGTCGGCTTTCAGCCCGGCCAGGTCTACTGCGGGCGCGGCGGGCGTGGCAGCAGCCTTTGCCAGTTCGTTCTGAAGCTGGCCGATGCGCGCCTCCAGGGCTTGCAGGTCGCGCCCGATCCAGATTTTGTAGACGTTCTTGCTGGGTGTCCAGCCCAGGCTGGTCATGCGGAAGTCCTGGCGAGAGCCAGCGCCCGCCTGCGGATCGCCATACTCGATGTTGGGCAGGTGCTGCTGCTCTGAACCAAAGGGCAGGTCGTTGGCGTCCCAGGGATGGCTCAGAAGCCAGTCGCGGAAGCCCAGGATGACGGGCACGCCATTGGGGGCCAGCAGTGTCTTGCCGTCGTCGTGCCAGCCGTCGGGGACGCCCGGCGTTGGCGCGGGCTGTGGGGCAGGCGCGGGCTGTGGCGCGCCGCTCTGCTGAACGATGGGCAGCGCGGGGCCATGCACCTCGCTGAGATCATGGAACTTTGCAACCCCGAAGCTGGCCCAGGCGTAGTCGGCAGGCTGGCCGTCGGGGTCGGCGCGCAGGGGGTCGTGGACGACCACCGCTTGCTTATCGGTATCGTAGCCGACGATCAACAGGACATGGCCCAGGTTCTGCTTCTCGCGCAAGGCCCAGGGCCAGGGCAGCCCGCCATTTGCCAGGCGAAGCTCGCGGTAATCATTGAAGCCGCCGATGGCGATATGCCCGCGATCAATGCAGGCGACAATATCCTGGAAGGGGGGCAAAACGGTATCGCTGATGGTGATCTGGCCGCTGGAGTTGTCGTGGACCCACTGGACAATCCAGGACGCATTTTCGAGGGCGCTGACATCGCTGCCATTGTTCTTCATCTCGGTAAGCTGATACATGATCTGCTCA
>JBJKSJ010000200.1:0-5621 GCA_046704085.1 Ktedonobacterales bacterium
GCGGGGGAAGTGGTCATTGAAACCCCGCAGCCGATGGATGTGACGCTCGACGGCGAGCTGCGCGGACGGACGCCCATTCACGTTCTCTCAGCCCCACACGCCCTCAGGGTCATCGTGCCCCAGGAAAGCACAGCAGCGCAGAGTGGAGGAGCAGGTGGCAGACGAATTGCTCGAAATCTTCGCCAGTGAGTACCCCTTCAGGCTCGATCCTTTTCAGCGCGAGGCGATTACCCATCTCGCCGAAAGCCGCTCGGTGCTGGTGGCCGCGCCCACCGGGACCGGGAAAACCGTCGTGGCGGAATTTGGCATCTGGCTGGCGCGCCAGCAGGGCAAGCGCGTGATCTATACCGCGCCGCTGAAGGCGCTCTCCAACCAGAAGTTCCGCGACCTGCGCGCCCGCTATGGTCCGGAGATGGTCGGCCTCGTTACCGGCGACATTGTGGAGCGCAACCGGGCGCCCATCCTGGTGATGACGACAGAAATCTATCGCAACATGCTGCTGGAGGAAGAGGCGCGCGACGAGTCTGGCGCGCAGAGCGAGCGCGCCGCAGAGGTGGGTGCAGGCGCAGACGAGTCCGGGCCTTTCACCGAAGAGGAAGCCACATTTCCAGAGGAGCAGCAAACGGCCTATCGATTGAATCCCGAACTCAACGATGTTGCCTGCGTCATCTTCGACGAACTGCACTACCTGAGCGACCCGGAGCGCGGGCCGGTCTGGGAAGAGGCCATCATCCACTCGCCCAAGCATGTGCTGCTCATCGGCCTGTCGGCCACCGTAAGCAATGCCGACGAACTGGCCCTCTGGATCAGCCGCGTGCATCGGCCCATCAGCCTGGTGCTGCACACCGAGCGCGCCATCCCGCTGGATCATTACTACTATCTGGATGGCAAGCTGCATCTGGTGATGAACGCTGAGGGCAAACGGGTGGAGCGATTCCCCAAGATTGGCGGCGAGGCCAAGCGCCGCCGGGATCGCGGCGAGTCCCGTGTCTATACCTTTGGCGGCGAGACCAGAGGGAGCAATGGCGCCAGAGGGCAGCGGCTTGCAGCGGACGCGAACGCGACGGCGCCAGCCGAAATCGCCGCGCCCGGCCAGCAGCCGCCAGCGTTCAGCAGCCCCAACCAGGAGCGCGAGGCGCCCGAACCAGGCGAACTTCTGAACGCCTTGCGCCAGGCCGATCTGCTGCCCTGCCTGTACTTTTTGCCGGGGCGGCGCATCGTCGAAGAGAGCGCCACGAGCGCCGCCGGGCAACTGCTGACCACGCCGGAAGAGGGCGAGCTACTACAAGACGAGGTGAGTACCTGGCTGGAGGCGCTGCCAACCGAAGATCGCCAGCTAGAGCAGGTGCAGCGGCTCACCGCGCTGCTGCCGCGTGGGCTGGCCTACCACCACGCGGGATTGCTGCCAGGGCTGAAGGTGCTGGTTGAGACGCTCTTCCAGCGCGGGCATCTGCGCGCCGTGTTTGCGACGGATACGCTGGCGCTGGGCATCAACATGCCCGCGCGCTCTGTCGTCGTGGGCAGCCTGAGCAAGTTCGATGGCACGGCCATGCGCCTGCTGACGCCGAATGAATATCAGCAACTTACCGGGCGCGCGGGCCGACGCGGCATGGACGAACGCGGGGCGGCGATCATCCCCTATTCTCCCTGGGAGCCTTTCGAGCAATCTTTTAAGGCGCTGACTGGCCCACTGCTGCCGGTGAACAGCGCCTTCACGATGCGCTATAACTCGGTTCTCAATCTCTGGCGCGGCGGCGACATCCGGCGCCTACGGCGCGACGCCGCCGCCAGCTTCCGTGAGTTCCAGCGTTATAGCCAGCGCCTGCTCTACGAAGAGCGGCTGGCGCGGCAGGAAGCGCAGCCCGCCGAGTCTGGCGCTGTAACCGCGCCTTCAGAGGCGGATGAATACACTCGCGCGAGTCGCCGCGCCCGGCGCGAGCGCCACAAGCCGCCCGCCGAGCGCGAGCGCCACCGGGCGCTCAGCCGGGCAGGCGCGGCTGAACTCAACGGTATCATCAGCATTCTGCGCTCGCTGAACTATATCGACCCCAACGACCAGCTTACCATCAAAGGGCGGCTGCTGCGCGGCATCTTTCACCCCGCCGGGATCATCTTCACTGAACTGATTCAGGCCATTCCGTTAGAGCAGCTTCACCCCTCAGAACTGGCCGAACTGGCAAGCTGGTTTGCCTTCGATGATGACCGGCCTGTGCGCAACCGCGGCACGCTCTGGCGGCAGCTTGCCACGCTGCGCCGCGAGGTCTACCGGGTGATTGGCCGCGTACAGTTCAGGGAGATCGAACAGGGGCTGGAGGTCAGTCCTGGCATTAATGACGCCTTTCATGGCGTCGCCTTGCATTGGTGGCGCGGCGTTTCGCTGGCGGGTCTTCAGCGCCAGATCGATCTGGCAGAAGGCGATCTGCTGGTGATCCTCAACCAGACTATCGATTTGCTTCAGCAGGTGCAAGCCTCGGTTGGGCAGGTGCTGGACGAGCGGCGCATCTGGCAAACGGGCGAGGTGCAGAGTGACGCTGAGCAGGTCTATGCCGCGCAGATACAGGCGGCGCGCGAAAGCCTGGAACAGCTTCGCCCGCTGCTGGGCATGGCCGCCAGAGGGTTGATGCGCGGCATCGTCCTCCAGAGCCGCACGGTGCCGTCAATGGCCGCGCAGGTTGCTGACGAAAGCGTACCTTTAGATATGGAAGAGGATGAGGACAAGCCCGACCTGCGCGCCGACATCCCGGAAGCCTATGGCGAGCCAAAAGACCGGCAAAAATAGCAAATTGTGAACTGGTTCACAGTCAGAAAGTGAACTGGCTTGTATAATGCGAAAGTAAGGCGCTTCTTTTCAGGAGCAGATTGGTCTCCCCCGGCCATCGTTCCTCACCATTGCGACCCCTGGGATTGTTGAGATGAGAGGCGCCTGCCCTACTTTCCTCCCCGCCGACTATCTCGCTGCCGTGAAATAGTGGACGACCGCCTGCTGAAGCTGCTCCAGGTGATCGGTGAGAAAGTGATCGGCTCCCGGAATCACCTCCAGATGCTTGGGTTCAGGAAGGGAGGCGAACCAGGCGCGCAGGTCGGCCTGCGGGCCATACTGATCGAGCGCGCCCTGCACAATCAGCTTGGGCTTGTCGCAGTTTGCCAGGTCACGCGCTGGCAGCGACGCAACCGGCACGCCGACGCCCACCAGTTGGCGCACGCGCTTCTCAGCGCAGGCCACGCGCAGCCCTGTCCACGCGCCAAACGAAAAGCCCGCCACGCAGAGCGGCACGCCAGGGAACTGGCGCTCAAGCTCATCCAGCGCCGAGCGCACATCGTCCTGCTCGCCGCGCCCCTCAGCATAGCTGCCCGTACTCAGGCCCACGCCGCGAAAATTAAAGCGCAGCGTGGGCATGCCCACCATATTCAGCGCCTGCGCCAGCCGAAAGACGGTCTTGTTGTGCATCGTTCCGCCATAGAGCGGATGGGGATGGCAGACCACTGCCGCCATGCGCGGGGTGGTCTCAGCGTCCTCTGGCAACCGCAGCAGCCCTTCCAGCCGACCGTGCGGCGCGGGAATATCGATATGTTTCAATTGTGCCATATGCGCCCTCCGCTTTCAGTATATCTGTCCGAATGAATACGTGTCCAGAAGTGTGGAGCGGATCACACGCGCACTGTTCCATAGCTCACAGCGATATGCGCCCAGCGCGCTATACTCATCGCGGGCCAGCACTGGTTTCCTGCTCGCGTTTGTAGTACACTAGAGACAGCAAAGTTTCATGGACCCTGGCAGCGGGGAAGCTAGCAAAGCGGCCTGGTAAGGGGGTCGGCATGGCGCAGTGCTATCAATGTGGGTCAAGTGTTGAACCCAACGACGGTTATTGTATGGAATGCGGGGCAGAGCATCCGGCGCGGCAGCCCTCAGCAGCCACCATCCGGGCAGTTGCGCCTGCTGCTTCTGGGATCAATCAGGCAGTACAGCTTGCTCAACCCACAATGCCCACCTGGCTCCCCGCCGAGATCACCCCCTCCTCCTGGCAGAAACCGCTCCTGCCTGCGCTGGCGCGCCCAGGTGATTCCGTTGCGCCGACGCGAACAGCCATCCCGGCCCAGGAAGCGGAGGGCGCGACCTGCCCCAGATGCCATTCCAGCCTGCCGCCAGGCGCGCGTTTTTGTGGCGATTGTGGCGAGCGTATGCCAGATGCCACTGGCGCTTCTCCGGCGCCAGCCAGCGGCCAGCCGGTCCGCCCTGTCGTTGCCATGCTGCCTGATCCTATCCCGCCGCTGACGATTGGCCCCACGCCAGGACCGGCGGCGCGACCACCGCAGCCAGTGCTGCCGCCTTTCCGCGCTTCTCCCTGGGCCGCGTCAGCCGCGCCGGAGGCCGAAGAGATGGATACCTCACTGACGGCGTTGCCCAGCGGACAGATCGCGCCCGCGCCACCGTCGGGCCAGATCGTCCCCAGGAATCCAGGCGTTCCCGCTGGCGGGGCAGCCTCAGCCAATCCAGCGAGGCCAGCCGTCAGCGGCATGGCGCCGCCGACCTGGGCGCCAGGGCAAATCCAGGAGCCGGGCATGGTCGGCTCCTTCCAGCCTCCATTCGCGCCGACGCAAGGGCCGGGCATGGCCGCCCCGTTCCAGCCGCCTTTTGCTCCCCAACCAGCCGCCAGAAACGCGGCCCCATCCCAGGCTCCTTTCTTGCAGGCAATGGCCTCCATCCCCCCGGTGGGCGTCGGGCGCCGACCCTACCCCAGAAGCCAGGTCATCGCCATGCTTGTCGCCGCGCTCGTGACGGTGATGGCTGGCCTTGGCGGGATACTCGTCCTGCTCCTGGGGCGCCATTAGCGCCAGAGAGGCTTGTTTCATTTTTCGCCTTGAAGCCTCGGCGCAGGGATGCTATTGTTAGAAACACCATTGCGAGTTTGTAACCCCTACTTTACCCCTCGTGAGCGAAAGGACGATCCTATGCCTGACGAGACGACACGCGGCGCAGCGGAGCAGCCGCGCACGGTGCGCGCCCCACGCGGTACAAAGCTCACCGCTAAAAGCTGGCTCACGGAAGCGCCCATGCGGATGATTATGAACAACCTTGATCCTGACGTGGCCGAGAAACCGGACGAGCTTATTGTGTACGGCGGCATTGGCAAGGCGGCGCGCAATTGGGAATGTTTCGACCGCATCGTCGAGACGCTCAAGAACCTAAACGAAGACGAAACCCTGCTTGTGCAATCGGGCAAGCCGGTGGGCGTGTTCAAAACCCACGCCGACGCGCCGCGTGTACTTCTTGCCAACTCCAACCTCGTGCCGCATTGGGCAACCTGGGAACATTTCCGTGAACTCGACCGTAAGGGGCTGATGATGTACGGCCAGATGACGGCTGGCTCGTGGATTTACATCGGCAGCCAGGGCATCGTGCAAGGGACATATGAAACCTTCGTGGAAATGGGCCGCCAGCATTTTGGCGGTGACTTATCCGGTAAATGGATACTGACTGCGGGTTTAGGAGGAATGGGCGGTGCGCAACCATTAGCTTCCACGATGGCGGGTGCCTCTATGCTTGCTGTGGAGTGCGATGCAACCCACATCCAGCGCCGCCTGGATACCGGCTACTGCGATGCCATCGCCAGCACGCTGGA
>JBJKSJ010000201.1:0-5946 GCA_046704085.1 Ktedonobacterales bacterium
ATTATTCGGCATAGGTTGCTCTTTTCCAGGGTTGTTAAATCCCTCACAGGGGATAGCAACACTCAAAGACTTCTCCTGTTTACGCCCAATATGGATCGTTTGGTCAACAGAGCGTAAGCAGTGATCAACGCGCTCGCTTTTCTAGAGTGTTCTAATTCTCCTTATCTGTTAAACTATTTGCAAGCCCTCTCGACACAGGGCCTCAGCCAGGATAGACTGGCTGCATCTGGATCTATCAGAGAAAGCCTACTTCCTCCACCCGGCTCGACCGATTGAGAGAGAGCGCGCTTCTCTGGTAGTGCTCCTCCACACCAGTGACCATTAGAGGGGCGTGCTTCGAGCACCAGTAGATAAGGACCCACCGCCTGGAGGAGCGTTCCAGCACGACGATTCCAAGGAGGAGGCTGCCGATGTGGTATGCCGGCATTGACTGGGCGGACCAACACCACGACGTGGTCGTCATCGATGAGGCTGGGCATCAAGTGGGTGTCCAGCGTGTCTCGCACAGCAAGGAAGGCTTGGGCGAACTGACGCACTTCTTGCTCTCGCTTGCCCAGACCCCAGAGCAGATGGCCTGCATTCTGGAGACGAACCAGGGGTTGCTGATCGCCGCCCTGCTGGAGACCGGCTTTCCGGTCTATCCGGTCAACCCCAAAACGGTGGATCGGCGCCGCAACGCGGCTGGGGCGAAAACGGATCAGATCGATGCGTATTTGCTGGCGAAGCTGGGGCGCAGTGACCTGGCTGATCTGCGTCGGCTCCAACCCGACAGTGCCCTGGTGCAGGAACTCAAACTGCTCACCCGTGACCAGGATGCCTTGATCGAGAGCCAAACGCGCCTGGTCAACCAGCTCACCGCCTGCCTCAAAGCCTCCTATCCGGTCGCCTTGGAGCTGTTTGCCAAGCTCCAGCAACGCTCCACCCTGCTCTTTTTGCAGCAGTTTCCTACTCCCCAGGCCGCCCAGGCCGCCACGGTGGAAGCGCTCACCGAGGTGCTCCGCCACGCCAAACACCCCCAGCCGCCCAAGGCAGCGAGCGCGATCTGGACGACTCTGCACCAGCCCCATCTGCAAGCCGATGTGGTGACGACCCGCGCCAAGTCCCGCTTGATGCTGGCGCTGGTGAGCCAGTTGCTGCCGCTGGTGGAGCAGATTGCCGCCTATGATAAAGAGATCACCCGCCTTTTTTTGACGCACCCGGATAGCGGCCTCTTTGGCGGGCTGCCGGGTGCAGGCAAACGATTGGCTCCACGCCTTCTGGCTGAATGGGGGGATGATCGGTCTCGCTATGCGGGCTGCTCCAGTGTGCAGGCGCTCGCCGGAACGGCCCCCGTGGCCTTTGCCAGTGGCAATTATGCCAAAGCCCACAAACGCTATGCCTGCTTGAAGCCGCTGCGCAACGCGCTCTTCCAATTTGCCTGGCACTCGACGCAGCGCGAAGGCTGGGCGCAGCTCTACTACCAGCGCAAACGGGCCGAAGGCAAAAGCCACAGTATGGCCGTGCGTGCGCTCGCCAACGGCTGGGTGCGGATTATCTACGCCGTCTGGGTGCATCATGCCTGCTATGAGACGGCGATCTTTGAGGCGGCCCAACTGGCCCACCACCAGCGCGTGGCCTGATGGACGGCTCAAAACAGAGCGCGGATCAGTACGCTGAAGAGGCGTTCCACTCTTCAGGTGGCTCAGGCTGCCCTCTACGACTGACGGCTTCATACGTCCCACCCCTGTGTTCTCTCTTTTCTCCGGCATACTGATTTTGCCCGCGAAACCCCTTGACTATAGAGGGTCTCTCTCGCTCAAGGAGATGCGCACCAGGCGATGCTGCTCCATGCACATGCCGCTGCTGCTCTCGTGATGATCATCGACTTTTAAGGGAAAAGGTTCTGCTGTGGTGAGGAGACCACTAAAGGAGCCGCTCCTACTCAGCTTGTAGGGCTCTGATCCCGATGAGTTGTGGCTGAGCCTTGATGACGTGAATCCGGTTGATAGCAGGTATTCCTGCCATCAGCCTGCTGGACAACCGGCTCTCAACCTGTCCAGATTCATTGTAGTGTGCAGCTTTTCTGCTGTCAACGATAGCCGTGAAGGAAGCATGGCGGAGTTCACAACGTGTGTAGGCATGGATACTCGACACCGACTGAGTGATGAAGGCACCGTTGGTCGGTCGACTCGGTCCATTTTGTGAACTCCTTCATAGCACAGACACTCGTCATCGGCTAGACTGCTCTCATGGAAAGCAGCGTAGATGGGCGTTGGGCGACCAAATGCCAGACAGGAGGACTTTTCCCGATGAGTACCCACCTCAACCAGCCAGGTTCCTCAAGACAGAGGCTCAGACGCTCTCCATCGCAGAGACCACCGGTCGGTGGGGCCCCAGGGCCAGCCAGGATCGCCTGGGTGGCTTTCATTGGTGCCCCTTCCCAAGATCAGCCAGTCTCCTCTGCCGCTCCGGAGAAGCCTGCGCCAAAGCAGAGAAAGACCAAACTGCTCCTCATGCTGGCGACAATGATGATCATCGCTGGCGTGGTCAGCTACTTTTTGCTCAGATGAGGAGAGGTGATGGCTGCCAAGCAGCGCCTGTGCCAAGCAATGTTAAAGCAGGCATGCGGTGTTTCTAGGTCTCGTTGAGGAAGGCGTTGACGACCTGCAGAAAAGCCGTGAAGCGACTGCGATGGATATTATGCGTGGCGCCAGGCACCTCGACGGCGCGACTGTGAGCTGGCAACCATTGCTGTGCCCGTTCCCAGTCCGTCGCGTCCAGCGTGGTGCCTAGCGCGGCGTCGGCGCGCATCAGCAGTGTTGGTGCAGGGAGGCTGACCAGCAAGGGAAGAATCTCGCCCATCTGGCCAGCCTCTGCAAACACGCTGACCACCGCCTCGCGGGTGACTTTCTGCAGGGCGTCGATTTTCCCCGCAATATCGGCCTCGGTCCAGCCAGGATTGTTTGCCGCGAGTTCGCCCCGCAGCAACTCTGCGGGGCGGCCAATATCCCTGGTGTACATCTCGATGCGCGCTTGGACATCGCCCCTGCCGAACGCGTGCGCTGGGTCTTCCAGAAGCACCTGAGCGAGCGCAGGAGCAGGCTTGGCCGAGCCAGCACCACCGGCCAGCACGATGGCCGTAGCTCCGCCCCAGGAATGGCCGATCACTGCGGGACGCTCCAGCCCCAACGCCTCGATGAACGCCTGGGCATCATCAGCGGTCTGGCGCAGGCTGTAGGCGCCTGGCGGTGGTTTGAGGCTGTCCCCATGCCCGCGCATATCGAGTGCGTAGACCCGATAGCGGTCGGCCAGGGCTGGCCCCACGCGTACCCAGCTCAACGCAGAACTGGTGATGCCGTGCAGCAGCAGGAGGCTGGGCCGGTCTGTGCGCTCTGCTCCCCAGGTGAGATAATGGAACCGCCCAGCGGGCAGATCGATCAGATGGGACTGCGCGCGCGTTGCCAGCGGTTCTTGCATCGCATGCTCCTTCACAGGCTCTTGGAAATGGGGACACGCCACGTCGTTTTGCAACCGATCAAAGATTTTATTTCAGGCTGCTTTTTGGGGAATGACCCCATCCTCTAGTCATTTGGTATTTTCCTTCTCTCCTCTCACAAACCATCACCCAACCTGACACCCTCCATGTGTTCTCAAGGGGCGTGGTGGACAGGCGTTTCCTCTCCCCTGCTCCAGCCGCGCGCTGCCGGGGCCGACTCCACCTGGCGCCCAGTCGATCCCAACCGGGCGCCTGCTCTGACATTCAAGGTTGCTCGTCAGCAGGTGTCAGGCGCAGCGCTCGGGAGCTAGCTCCCCTCACGGCTGACGGATGGGCGTGGCAGCCGGTGCCTGCTGCAACTGCGCGTAGGCGTCCTGGTAGCGGCCCGCTGCGGCCAGCACCTGGGCATACTGGTCGTGAACCTTGACCCTCCAGTCGGGTCGGCCCACTTCCTGGCAATGGGCTAGCGCAGCCTCGTATGCGCCCTGCTGTATGAGTGCCTCCAGGGTCCAGCGCGCCTGAGCCTCCCGCTCTGCCTTTGCCTGGCGGTCGGTTTCGGCAGGATGGGCCTGCGCGTCGGTTGCTTCTGCGGGTGGGGGTTCGAGTTCCCACTCGCCCAGGAAATAGGCCATTGGCACGCCCAGGCGCTCGGCCAGCAAACCGAGCGCTGGCACCGAGGGGGTCATCTTCCCGCGCTCAATGGCCCAGATGTAGCTCTTGGAGTAGCGGTCGCAGGCCAGATCCATCTGGGTCAGGCGGCAGGCGTAGCGGGCAGTGCGCAGGCGCTCGCCAATCGTCACCGGATCTATTTGGGCATAGTGTTTGGGTGCTTCGGCAGGCCGGAGTGCCGGAGCAGCGGGCGCCAGGGGCGGCACAGGCATGCGGGGAGTCTGGAAGTGCGTCATGGGGTCGGTTGCAGGCACTCGGTGGGAGGCGTGGTCGTGAGCCATGCGTCGCGCTCCTCCGGGCGCCTGCGCTCCTTTCTTCAATGAGCAAGGCTGCAGCAGCTTGCCCCCATCATACCCAGCAGCAGCACACTCGTCAAGGAGTCGTCTGACACTGGGCAGGGTCTGAAAAAGATGGGAAAGAGAAGAGACTCCATAAGCTGGTAGGATGGAATCATCACCTTTCATCTCACCCACCAGGAGTCTCTTGCCATGTATTCTACGGCACTCCCGCTCTCCTTGCCTCCCTTGGGCGCCGAACACCGCCAGGACTTGCTGGCCGATGCTGCCCTGCTCAGTCTGCATCAGGTCTTCGCGGCGGTCCCTGATCCCCGGTCTCGACATGGACAGCGCTACGACTTGCCCTTCTTACTCACCTGCTTCGTGGCGGCCTTCCTCTGTAACTGCAATCACAGTGAAGCCGTCGGAGAATGGTGTCGCGCCCAGCACCTGCTCCTGCGCCGCCTCTTCGGCCCGCGCCGTTTTGCCAGCCCGACGGGCGCGCTCTACCGGTGGCTGTTCCCGCACCTGGATGTGCGTGCGCTGGAAGCCGTGCTGGCCGCCTGGGTGCAAGCCACCCTGGTCGCGGCCCCAGATGAGCCGATTGCCCTGGATGGCAAGACGGTGCGGGGCGCGCGGACCAGCACGCAGCGTGCCCCCCATCTGCTCAGTTTTTGCACCCATCACAGTTGCGAAACCCTGCTCCAGGTGGCAGTGGATGAGAAAACCAATGAGATTCCCGTCGCTCAAGCCGTGCTTCCCACCTTGCCGCTGCGGGGGCGGGTCTGTACAGCGGATGCCCTGCACACCCAGATTGCCTTTAGGCGTGTCCTGCATGAGCAGCAGGCAGACACGGTGCTCACGGTCAAAGACAATCAGCCCACGCTGCTGGCCGATCTGGTCACGTATTTCGCTGACCCGGATGCCTGCTATGTCCAGGCCGAGACCTGGGATCGTCACCGAGGGCGCATCGAGGCCCGCTGCATCAAAGTCAGTACCGAACTGACCACCTATCTCGCAGCCACCTGGCCCTATGTCGCCCAGGTGGCCCACCTGACCCGCACCGTGACAGAGCAGGGTCAGACCCGCCAGGAGATTGTGTATCTGATCAGCAGCCTCACGCCTACCCAAGCTCCGCCGCTGCGACTGCTCGAACTTATCCGAGGGCATTGGCGCATCGAAATAGTCCAATCGCAAATGACAAAAACGCACCTGCTCAGAACTGGGGGAGGTAGGGATCACGTAACGGATCTCTACCTCCTCATTGGTAACAATGACGCGATCAATGAGCAACTCCACCAATAGCCGTTTCTGGGCAAAGGTGGCCTCGACCAGTCCATGCTGCACCCGCTCACAGAACGCTTCGATAGTCTGGACCATAGCTGCCAGTTCATCCTGGCGGCCCACACTGGCCTCCAACTGGCGGACTTGCTCAGCGAGCGCTTGTAAGCGCTGTTCCAGTTCCTGACGACGTCGCTGGTACTCCTCCAATTGCAACACGCTGGCGAGATAGGCATCCGTCAGCCG
>JBJKSJ010000202.1:0-7840 GCA_046704085.1 Ktedonobacterales bacterium
CACCCGCCCCATCCCACCACGCCCCAGCACCGCCACGATTTGATAGCGGTGATCGAGCAGCTTGCCTGGGTCAAATTCAAGATCATCAAAACTGTCTGATGTTTGCATAGATGCCGATCTCATTCCGAGGAAGAGGTATATCGCTTTTATCGCATCAGCCAGAGGGAACGCAGATGCGAGAGAACTCAGCCAGACAGGCGTGGGCAGAGCGGCGCTCCCTTCTTAGCACGCCTACGCATTGCATGCAAAGAGTGTGCCCAGGCTGTTGAGCTTTCTGTGAGGGTAGAAAGGGTGTGCCCAGGCTGTTGAGCTTTCTGTGGGGATATCAGGAGGTTGGCGGGCGTTTGCGCCTGCGCAGCCGCCCGAAGAGGCCGGGGCGTTCGGCCTCGCCCGCGCTCGTTGGCGGCGCCTGTACCCCCGGCGTCTCGCCGGGCCGTCCTGGCGCGGTCCGGGGCGCTTCGGGGAGCGCGTCCGAGAGGGACGGAGTATCTGGCCTTGCCGGAGCGGCTGGGGCAGGCGGAGGAGTTGGCGCGGCCAGCGGAGGGTCTGCTGCCCCCGGAGCAGCGCGATAGGAGACCGCGCCCGTGCTGACACGCGGCGTCGCGGGTGGCGTCGCCTGGCGCTGGGAGCCGCCATCGAGGTGATGCTGGCGCAGGCCATTGCTGCCGCTTTCAATCGCCCAGACGATGAGTGTCTCCACCCGCTCCAGGGACAGGCGCACGCCATAGAGTTTGGTTTGCTTCTCCCAGGCGTTGAGCTTATTGCTCGTCAGACTTACAAGCAAACTGGCGACAGCAGATTGTGTCAGCCCCAGGTACTGGCGCGCCTCGGTGAGCGTCTGCACGGCCACCAGCGCGTATTCGCCCGCCATGCTTTCCCATTGCTGGTTCAAGATCAGCGTGCGCCGCTCTTCCAGTTCGCGCTCGATCTCGCCAAGCCAGCTTGCCAGCCGCGCCAGGCTCCGCTGCGGCGTGGGATGCTCCAGGCCATCATACGCCAGGCTCTCGGCTTTTTCTTCATAGCCCAGGCCGCCCAGGACAGTCTCCACCGAGGCCAGTTCGTTCTTGGCCTGCTCAAGCCGCCGCTGATACACATCCACCATCCACTCCACGACCTGGCCCATGATGTCAGCATAGTTATCGGTTGGGTTCTGCGATTGGCTCATAGCATCCTCACGCCAGACGAGCGCGAAACCAGATGGACGGATGGCTGCTGTGGCTGGCCCTTCTCTATCACAGCCTATATAGTATACTAGGACTTTCGCTTGACTTCTCTGGGAGGGCGCTCAGTTGCCAATAGGTCGCGCCACTCGCGTGGACCTCCCAGCCTAAAGCAAAAGTCCTTCTGTATGTGCTGTGTGGGCTGACCTGTCGAGAGCGTGACTCATCAGGAGTAGTTAGCGTTTCTGGCGATATTCGTGGCTGCCGTATTTGGGGGTGAACCCGACCGAACGATATAACGCAGTCGAGGCTGGATTGTCGCCTGGAGCTTCATGCACAACCATCGCCAGCGTCATGCCCTGCGCGGCCATGCAGCGCAACCCCTCATACAGCAGCGCCCTGGTCAACCCCCGTCGCTGAAAATCGGGGTGGCATCCAACCGGCTCAAACAGGCCGCTTTTGCTGATCGGATCGATCCAGTACACGAGAAACGCGGCAAAGCGACCATCAGGGGCAACCACCACCAATTCGCGCTCACTATGAAAGCTGGGCGAACGCATCACCTGAAGATATTCGCCGGGTTGCCACGCTCGCCCAAACGCGCTCCCGTGGACGGCTTGAACCGCATCTGCTTCGTGTTCGCCCGCAACCGCCCGTATGCTGAAGCCATCGGGCAGCACTGACACGGGTATGTCCCCCTGGAGCGAGCGCGTGGTCACAAAGAAATCGGCTTCGGGTTCGGCGACATACCCGCGTGAGGCTAACAGGTCTCGGCGCAGCGTATCACAATCCTGCACCTCGCTGGTGATCCACTCTTTGGCGCTGCCGTTCACGGTCAGAAGATGTCGCAGGTGCTGTTCGGCCCACGTCACCAGCGTCGCTTCCAAGACCGCGTCGCGTCGGTGCGGGTGAACCAGCAGCCCCCATGAACTGGAACGAATCGCAGAAAACAGGAGAAGAGCCTCAAGACTACCGTTCGATTCGTAGACGAAGCAATAGGGGGCCGGATCGCGCCCAGCCAGTCCATTGCTCAGAAAGTGGCCGACATCGCCGGGATGCAGGCTACAACACCAATCGGTGAAGAGGTTACATTCGCCCGCAAAGTGCATAATCCGCGACACATCGCTTGACCCGCTATAGGATCGGAGATTGGCAGGATCGAAAATGGACATGGCTCAACTTCTTTCTCTGAGGATTTTCGCTGAGATCACATGGAAAGCTGACCCCGTCGAGATGTGCCGCCAAGTTGCTACAGATGTCATTGATCGGCGTGCTGATCAGGTATTCGATGTATTGCTGTCGTGTCATCATACCCTTATCCTATTATACCGATGCCCGCAGTGTTTCAAGCGAAAGTCCTATATACATCACAGTTTGCTCAGCAGCCCAGATAAACGCAGCGCGCGGCGCCTGTACCCCGGCTTCCAGCCGGGCCGTCCGACCTACGCTGCCGACGGCCAAAATGCGCGCAAGCGGCTAGGTCTGGAAGAAGCAGAAGCAACGCCCCACACTGATGACTCCTCGGAGGAAACAGAGTCACGATCTCAAGACCATGCCTGGGCATTTCAGGACATTTCTTGTCAATGGACATCATAGCCCTGGCGTCTTTTTGGTCGCGCAAACGCGCCCCATTGGGCAGTCGATAAATGAACTGCTCATGATTTGGGAAGCGAGCCAGCCAGATGAGTGGCGAGAGCAATGTACCCGTCTGCCTCTCTAATTGTTCAGCAGCGCCTCCACTTCGGCCCGCGTGGGCAGGGAGGGCGTCGCGCCCATTTTGGTGACGGCGAGCGCGCCCGCCGCGCTGGCCCAGCGCAGCGCCTGGATCATGGACTGGCCCAGCGCCAGCGCCGCCGCCAGCGCGCCGCAGAAGGCGTCGCCTGCCGCTGTGGCGTCCACCTGCTGCACCGGGATGGGCGCGATCAATTCTGTATGGCTGTGATTGACCCAGAGAGCGCCCCGCGAGCCAAGCGTCAGGATGACATCCTCTGGGCCGCCCTCCAGCAGCGCCTGAGCGGCGCGCAGGGCGCCCTCCTGGTCGTCGGTGGGAATGCCTGTTAGCTGCTCGGCCTCGACTTCGTTGGGGACGATGATGCTGGTGAGGCGCAGGAGTTCCTCCGGCAGCGGTTCGGTTGGCGCGGGCGCGGGATTGAAGAGGAAGCGCGCGCCAGCCGCGCGGGCCAGCTTCGCGCCCGCCAGGACGGTGGGGATGGGCACCTCAAGCTGGGCCAGCGCGATGGCCGCGCCTGTGAAGGCGGCGCGTGCCGCCTCGATGTCCTGCGGGGTCAGGCGCAGATTGGCGCGGGGCGTCACGATGATGCTGTTCTGGCCGCTGGGGTCCACGACGATCATCGCGGTGCCGGTGCCTGCTTCGGGGTCGCGCTTCACATAGTCGCTGGCGATCCCCGTCGCCGCCAACATATCCAGCAAGGGCTGGGCAAAGATGTCGTCGCCGATGCGCCCAACGATGGCAACCTCGGCGCCACAGCGCGCGGCAGCGATGGCCTGGTTGTTGCCCTTGCCGCCGACAAAGATGCCAAAGTCGGTCCCGACCAGCGATTCGCCTGCCAGCGGACGCCGGGGCGCGCGAACGACGAGATCGGTCATAAAACTGCCAATGACGGTGACACGCCCGAATGACGCCTGGGACATAGGGACACCTCCGCTTTTCAATCTCCGATGGGTTCGACGAGAACAGGTCTGTGCCGCGAAACCAGCAAGACGCTGAAGAGAATCAGCGCGCCGCCCGCAGCGGTTGCCCAGGTCAATTGCTCGCCCAGCAGCAGGACGGCGATCAGCGCGCCCAGCAGTGGCTGAATAAAGAGGAACGGGGCGGCGCTGGAGGCATCCACCTGCGTGAGCGCCTGAAACCAGAGGAAGTAGCCAATCACAGTGACGGCCAGCGCCATATATAGGACGCTGAGCCAGCCGACCAGCGGTAGATGGGGCCAGCCGACGCGCGCCACCTCTTCCGCGCCCACCGGCAGCCAGACGATCAGGCTGCCGATGATGGCTGAGGCGGTGATGAGCAGCGGCGGATAGCGGTCCAGCAGGGCTTTGCCGCTGACGGTATAGCCTGCCTCAAAGACCAGCGAGAGGATGACGAGCAGATCGCCGAGGATGCGCACGCTTCCGTTGCCCGCCGCATCGAAGTGGGGCAGCACGCCTTGCTCGATAATCAGGTAGACGCCGCAGAAGCCGACGGCCAGGGCCAGCGCGGCGGCGTGGCTGAATCGCTCGCGCAGAATCACCCAGGAGAACAGCGCGGTGAAGACTGATTCGACGGAGATCAGCAGCGCGGTATCGCTGGCCGTTGTGAGGCTCAGGCCGATATATTCAAAGAGTTTGTTCAAGACGAAGCCGAGCAACACCAGCAGGCCAAAGCGCGGCAGCATGCGCAGTGGAAAGCGCAGGCGCTGTCGTCCGGCAATCACGATGGGCAGCAGAAAGAGGGAGGCCAGGGTGAAGCGCAGGGCGTTGAGCATCAGCGGCGAGATGTCGCGCAGGGCGATCTTGCCGGCGGTATACGACCCGGCGAAGATAGCGTTCACCAGGATGAGCAAGCCCCACGCGCCAGCGCGCGTCGTGGCGATGCGTCGGGCCGCGCCAAAGGCGGCGGCGCGCGCCTGGGACATGCTCATTATTTCCCCTTCCTGGCGACGAATGTTTTGAGTGGCTCAGCAGAAATGAGCCTGTATCCCTCAACAAAAAACTGCCTGGAACGTATACGTGAGTGTAACTGGCTGTGTCGGTGGGTGTCAAGAGCGGGCCGCAGGCGGTTAAAACCGCGCCTAGAGGCGCTGCGGCGCCACGAAGTAAGGTTGCGCGAGCGAAGCGAGAGTGCGGTCGCCCAGCGGCAGCCCGCGAGCGACCAACGGGAGCAAGACTGCGGGAACCCCGTTCCCGCCAGGGCTGCCCCGCGTAGCGGTTCACAAGCAGCCTTGCCCGGAGGGCCGCCTGCGCGGACTAGGTACGCACGCTCCGTCTCAACCCGCGCAGGCGGGTTTGGTGGCCGCAGGCCCATAGGCGCGAATGTATTCGCCTGCGGCAGGCACATCCAGGCGCAAGCCATGCAGATTACGATGTAACAACGACTATGATACACTACGCTATGCGACGAAAAGCGCAGCACAAGGAGGCAGCGAGATGCAGCAACCAGCACTGACCCCCCAGCAGCAGGCTATCCGTGAGGTGCGCGCGCGCTATGAGGGCGGCGATCTGTCTTTTGATCGTTTTGAGTATGGCCTGAATGCGCTGTTGCAGGCCAAAAGTCCAGATGAGTGCCAGGCGATTCTCGATGAGTTGCCCGCCACGCCGCCCACCCCGCTGGACGCGCTGGCGGAGACACCCGCGCCGCCGAAGCCGAAGCTGCCCCGCAGACGCTGGATCGTTGGGCTCCTTGGCGAATTCAATCGCCTGCGGCGGCCCTGGCGCATGGGCGAGCATACCAATGCCGTTCTGCTGATTGGCGAACTGAATCTTGATCTGAGCATTGCGACGCTGCCCCCGCAGGGCGTTTTGAACGTCTTTATGCTGATCGGCGAAACCAACCTCTACGTGCCAGACTCCGTACACGTCAGCGTGCGCGTCTTTACGCTGCTTGGCGAGGTCACTGCCTTTGGGGAGTCGCGCGGAGGCATCTTCACGCTGATGAGTGAAGAAGAGTTTCCGGCCCAGGTGCCTGGGGCGTCCACGCCGCACCTGGAAATTCATGTTTTTACCTTGATTGGTGAAATCAACGTGAAGCAGGTGAACGCGCCAGTCATCACCGTAAGCAAGGCGAAAGAGCAGGCCGCGCCGCCTGTGCTGCCGCAGCCACAATGAAAGGCGTAACAGAAGACTGGAAGAGGATAGAAGCGATGCAGCAGCAACCACAACCACCAGCATTGACACCTCAGCAAGAGGCGATTCAAGAGGTGCGCACTCGCTACGAGCGCGGCGATCTCTCTTTCGACCGCTTTGAGTACGCGCTCAACGCGCTGCTTCAGGCGCAAACGCCGGAGGAATGCCAGGGCATCATAAGCGAGTTGCCTCCTTCGCCGCTCAACGCGCTAGATGTGCAGCCAGTGCCCGCCGCACTGCCAGTGCCCACCACCCCGCGCCGCACGCGCTGGTGGGTCGCCTTCATGGGCGGCGTGCGCCGCATGAGCCGCCCCTGGAAGCTGGCAGACCAGACGATTGGCGTTGCTATCTGTGGTGGCATCGAGGTCGATCTGAGCCTGGCCGCGCTGCCGTCGCAGGGCGTCATACGCATCTTCACCCTCTGCGGCGGAGCCAAAATCTTTGTGCCGCGCTCGATGGATGTCTCGGTGCGCGGCATGGTGCTGATGGGAGGCGTCAACGCGCTGGGCGAGAGCAACGGTGGCATCATCTCCTTCACGAATGAGGAGAGCCAGGGCCAGAGCAGTTCTGGCTTGCCCGCGCACCAACTGGACGTTCAGGTCTTTTGCTTAATGGGCGGTGTCGAGGTGATTCAGGTCGATGGCCCGGTGATTACCGGCGCAGGCTTGCCCGACGTGTCGAATCCTGCCATGCTGATGGCCCCCTACAATCGTGAGAGCTATCGCGCCATCCGCCACGCCGAACACGCGGCCCGGCGCGAAGCCAGACACGAGGCCCGGCGCCAGCGTCGCGCCATGCGCGATTGGTAATCTGATACTGCGCGCTGGCTAGGGGTCGGGGCAGCGCGTCTGGATGCGGGATGGCGCGTTGTTCAGGCCAGCTTTGGCGCTTGCTGCTGCTCTTGTTGGGCCAGGCGCTCATCCTCAGCCTCTTCGCGTCGGCGCGCCTCTTCCTCCTGGCGGGCCAGCCATTTGAAGAAGATGATACTCAGCACCACAATATCCAGCAGGAGGCCGGGCGCGTAGAGGATAATGCTGCCCAACTGGAAATCGGCGAGCGTGGAGATGCCCCAGAGGCGTGGGGCGTTGGTGTAGACTGAATAGAACGAATTATCGGCGAAAAAGAGGATCACGCAGGCGATGCCCAGCGGGATGCCATCCAGGAAGAGGTAGAGCAACTGGATTGGCTGTGACCAGCGTTTCTCCGCGCGCACGGGCGTAATCAGCGGCCACCAGTTGAGCAGGCCGGTCAGCAGGAAGATCAGGCTTTGCAGATCGTGCAAGGGCATGTGTCGGACGGCGGGATTATATAGCGACGGGATCAGCCAGATCAGAAAATTGACGTTGAAGAGGAACGTGGCAAAGAACAGAAAGGATGTTCCCCTCGTAATCCGAGACAGCGGCCCGGAGCGAAAGAGCGGATCGAGCAGCCATTCTGGCAGGCTGAGCAGCAGCAGCGGCGGAATGAACGTCGTCAGCAGCACCACCTGGGTCATGTGGGCACTGAAGAGGTAATCGTTGCCTATTGTGTCCAGGGGCGAGACCAGCGTGATGAAGATCAGCGCGATGGCGCTGAGAAAGAGCCTGATCTGGCGGGGCGTGGCAGGCTCGCCCAGGTGATACTTGCGGCGCAGCGGCCCAATGCCGACGAAATAGCCAACGCAGAGCGCGGCTAGAAAGAGCAAGACGCCGGGATCCCAATGCCATTGAAGCCAGAGCGATGTGTCCATGAGTCTGTCCTTGTTGGGTTGCAGCGATGTTGACGAGGCCAGCTATTACTATAGCCCACATGGCCGGGGGCTGCAACCTGGAAGACAGACAGCCGCCGAGCAGCAGGCT
>JBJKSJ010000203.1:0-5427 GCA_046704085.1 Ktedonobacterales bacterium
GGCCGGACAGCTTTGCCTGGTTCGATGTGCGCTTTTTGCCCCAGGGGAATGTGATCAACGTCGAGCAGGTGCGCTCCAGCCTGGCTGCGCTTGTGCAGTTCATCGGCGAGGCAGTGGAGGCATATCAGGCCGATCCAGAGCGCGTCTACCTGCTGGGCTTCAGCCAGGGCGGGATTATGGGGCTGACCGCCGCGCTGACGCAGCCAGCGCTGGTGGCGGGCGTTGCGGCGATGAGCGCGCGCGTTCCACCGGAAACCATCCCCTGGTTTGCGCCCAGAGAGGAACTGGCCGGGCTGCCGCTGCTGATGACGCATGGCACAGAGGATATGGTTATTCCTATCCGCTATGCCCAGGAGACGCGGCAGGCGCTGGCAGACCTGCCGGTGGACCTGACCTATCGTGAATACGAGATGGGCCATCAGGTGACGCCAAAGAGCCTGGATGACGTGCTGGCCTGGCTCACCGCGCGGCTCGATGGGCCGCGCCGCCAGCCCGTCGGCCATTAAAATGGCCGCTACGGGCCTGGCGGCCAGGAAGTCCCTTCGGGACTTGGTGGCGCCCGCAGGCGCCCTTAGCGGCGAATTTATTCGCCGAGGGGGTGGGGTCGCTGGCCCCGCGAAAAAAAGAAACGCTAGCGAAAGCAGCAGGAGCGTGTATGGCGAACGAGTCTGATCTGCCGATGGCATCGCTGGCAGAAGTGCATATCCTCTTCGAGGGCTATGTTGGCGAGCGCGTCGCCTCCACCGTCGCGTTTGTGCGCGAGGGCGAGGTGCGCGCAATCATTGATCCCGGCATGGTTCCCGCGCCGCGCGCCATCCTCGATCCGCTGGCGGCGCTGGGCGTGACGCCGGAGGCGATCACCGATGTGATCTTTTCGCATCACCACCCCGATCACACGCTGAACGCGGCGCTCTTTCCCAACGCGCGCTTTCACGACTTCCAGGCGATCTATAAAAATGACATCTGGGAGCGGCGCAAGGCGGAGGGCTTTCAGCTTTCCCCCTCCATCCGCTTGATCGAGACGCCCGGCCATACGCCCCAGGACATCACGACGCTGGTGGGGACCAGCGATGGCATCCTGGCGTTTACGCACCTCTGGTGGCACGCGCGCGGCCCGGCCAAAGACCCCTACGCGCCCGATCTGGACGTTTTGCGGACCAGCCGCGAGCGTGTCTTGCGCCTGGCGACGACGATTGTTCCTGGGCATGGTAGCCCCTTCACGCCTGGCCCGGAGACGCCCCGCTGAGGACGATGTGGCAGTGAAAGCCGCGAGCATCGCGCCCAGGAGGCGCAGCAAAGATGAGCGAGCAGCAGGGAGCGCCACAAGCCAACGCATATGATGCTGTTTTTCGACGCTATTGCGCCTTCCTTGAGGAAGACCTTCGGGAGAAATTAGGGCGTCCGCTTTTCGAGCAGGAGCGGCAGCATCTGTGGGATATTGGCTCAATGATGCTGCTTGAAGCATGGGAGCGAGATGTTGAGGCTGCGCGGACGCCAGCAGAGGTTGAGAAGCAGATGGGCGTGCTGGAAACAATAGCAAGGCAACGTAAGGAATGGCGGGCAAAAAGTCCTGAAAGGCAGAAACCCAATGTATGAACGCCATATCGAGACGGCTGATAGTCTGGAGACGCTGGCCCATCGCGCGGCGCGGCGCTTTTATGAGGCGACGGAGCGCGCCATTGCCGACCCGCTGCGCGGGCGCTTCCTGGTGGCGCTCTCTGGCGGCTCGACGCCGCGCGCCTTGCATCAGGCGCTGGTGGCTCATTACCGCGATCTGATTCCCTGGGAGCGCGTGCAGGTCTTCTGGAGCGATGAACGCTGCGTGCCGCCGGATGACCCGGAGAGCAACTATCGCATGGCCCGCGAGACGCTGCTTGAGCAGGTGCCGCTGCCAGCGGATAATATTCACCGCATGCCCGGCGAGCGCAGTGACTATGACGCCGCCGCTGCCGATTACGAGGTGGAGATGCGCCACGTCTTTGGCGTGCCGCCCGATGTGCTGCTGCGCTTCGATCTGATCTTGCTGGGCATGGGGCCAGATGGGCATACGGCCTCGCTCTTCCCCGGCTCGCCAGCCTTGCACGAAACGAGCAGGCTCGTCGTGCCCAACCAGGGGCCAAAGCCTCCGCCGCAGCGCCTGACCTTCACCTATCCGCTGATCAACAGCGCCCGCCAGATCATGTTCCTGGTAGCAGGCGCGGAGAAGGCCGAGGCGTTGCGCGATGTCCTCAGCGGCCAGACGACCATCGAAGAGCGCCCCTCCGTTGGCGTGCGCCCGACGGATGGCGAGGTGATCTGGATGGTGGACCGCGAGGCGATGCGCCTCTACGAGCAGGATAAGAGCGCGCCCTGATGGAGCCAGGGCGATCCAAAAGTCGTGGGCGGCCCGGAGGCTGGCGGCTGAAGGCCGCGCCTAAGGGCCTGCGGGCCGCGAAGTCCGCCCGCCGCCGCAGGCGCGGGTTTACCCGCCAGCCACGTTTGGTTGACAGCATCAGCGCGCGTATGCTATGCTTGCAGCCATGAAGAACCGATTCCTGCCTGGCCCAGAGTGCCATGAGGTGCCCTATCTTCCCCGCCTGATTGGGAACGGCCTGGCCGCATAAGCCCCGGCGCACGCGCTTATGCGGCAGGATGTGGCGCCACCCGATGCTTCTGCTCGTCCGCAGCCCTGATTGCCTGAGCAGTCGATGCAGTTTGCCTTCGGTCTGGCTGCTTTCTCCCCTGTGCTTCCAGCTTGCCCCCGCTCTGCGTTTGTCGCCGGGTCAGCCTCCTTTTTTAGTGTCCGCGCATAGCCTGTTTTTCAGGATACCAAGGAGCAACCATTATGGCGATACAAATGCAGCCGCTGAACCCGCAGACTGACTTTCCGCGCATCGCCGCGCTGCGCAACACCGTTGATCCAGAGCCAATCACCGCTGGGCAGCTTCAGGAGTGGGAAGAGCAAATCCCCGAAGGCCAGATTCGGCGCCGCGTGGTGGCCGTAGACCAGGATGGCCTGATCGTGGGCTTCAACGATACCGGCTGGGATCCCTGGATGGCCCCTGGCCTGTTCGACCTGCGCGTGCTGGTTGACCCGGCGCGGCGCCGGCAGGGAATCGGGGCGCTGCTTTATGACGATGCGCTTCAGTTCGCCCAGGCGCGCGGAGCCACGCGGTTCCAGGCCCGCGTGCGCGACACGGCTGACGACGGGTTGCGCTTTGCCCGGCATCGCGGGTTTGTCATTGATCGCCAGGTCTTTGAGTCCACACTGGACCTGGCGACCTTTGACGAGCGCCGCTTTGCCGGGCGCATCGAGGCTGCCGAGGCGGCGGGCATACGCTTCTTCACGCTGGCCGACCTGGGCAATACGCTCGAAGCCCAGCGTCGGCTCTATGATCTGAATGCCCGCGTGGGCATGGATGTTCCGGGGAGCGAGAACTATCAGAGCTTTATGCCGTTCGAGGTCTTTCGCGCGACAGTGTGCGCGGCCTCGTGGTATCGCGCCGATGGGCAGATCGTCGCCGCCGATGGCGATCACTGGATTGGCATGGCGGCGGTGGGTTACTTCGAGCAGACGCGCAGCATGTATAACATGATCACTGGCGTGGACCGCGCCTATCGCGGGCGCGGCCTGGCGCTGGCGCTCAAGCTGCTGAGCATTCGCTGCGCCCGCGCCTATGGCGCCATCTACCTGCGCACGAACAACGATTCGCGCAACGCGCCGATGCTTGCCATCAATCGCAAGCTCGGCTACCGGCCAGAGCCGGGGTATTACGTCGTGGTGCGTGATCTGGCGTGATGAAAAGCATGGGGATGGCCTTGATTGCGCCGCCCCCGTATGCTATACTCTGCCCCAAAGCAAGAACTGTTATCCAACATGGGGATTGTGATGATGTATCCAACGTTCTGTAATGCGCGCGTCAGCTATCTGAATCAGCAGCAGCAGCCAGATGAAAGGTCTGGATAGCTGCGCGTGTCTTGCTGCATAATAAAAGCGCCCGCCAGACCGATACAAGGTCTGGCGGGCGCTTTTATTATGCGCCTGGGCAGCCAGGCAAAAGGAGCGAATGATGGTACTCTTCTGGCTGAGAGGCGTTCTGATCGGTTTCTCGATTGCCGCGCCGGTTGGACCCATCGGCGTGCTGTGCATCCGGCGCACGCTGGCGCATGGCCGCGTCAACGGGTTGGTCTCTGGCCTGGGCGCGGCGACGGCGGATGCGTGCTATGGCGCGGTGGCGGGCTTCGGGCTGACCTTTATCTCGACGCTGCTCATCGAGCAGCATTTCTGGCTGCGCCTGATCGGCGGAGCGTTTCTCTGCTATCTGGGCGTCAGGACGTTTCTCTCGCGCCCGGCGGAACAAGCTGCTTCGGCCAAAAGCACCGGCCTGGCCGGAGCCTACGCCTCCACGCTCTTGCTGACGCTGACCAATCCGACGACCATTCTCTCGTTTGCGGCGGTCTTTGCCGGGCTGGGCCTCGCAAGCGCCGGGGGCAACTACGCGGCCTCCGGCCTGCTGGTGCTGGGCGTCTTTCTGGGGTCCGCGCTCTGGTGGCTCCTCTTGAGCAGCGGCGTCAGCCTCTTTCGATCAAAGTTTGGCCCACGCCAGTTGCGCTGGGTCAACCGCCTCTCTGGCGTCATCATCCTATCCTTTGGTGTGCTGGCCCTGCTCAGTCTCAGCGGCTAGGCGTCATAGAACTTCCTGGCCCTGGGGCTGATCGAGAGGTCCACCAGCCAGGGCAGCAGCGTCGCCAGCCAGACCATCGGGCGATAGTAGAACGGGACGATGATCTCGCTGCGGGGGTGCTTGACCAGACCGGCGATTCTGCGTGCGACGAGTTCCGGCCCTGGGATGGGGATCGGATTGTTCCGGGTCATATGTGTGCGAATGAAGCCGGGTGAGACAACCGAGACGGAGACGCCGCTGCCGCGCGTTTCGCGGCGCAGCGAGAGCATGAAGCCGCGCAGCCCATACTTCGTGCCCGAATAGAGCGGCGCAACGGCGATAAGCCCGGCCACCGAGGCGACGGAGATGATCGCGCCATGCCGCCGCTCCAGCATGCCCGGCAAGATGGCGCGCGAGAGGAGCATGCCCGCCAGCAGATTGACGCGCACCTTGTGGATGATCGTGTCCGGCGCGGTCTCCGCCAGCGCGTCCAGTTCGCCGATACCAGCGTTGTTCACCAGGATGTCGATGTGCCCGAAACGCTCGATGGTTTGCTCGACCAGGCGATTCAACTGCGCCTCATCAGCCACGTCGGTAGGGATGGCGACAGCCTCGCCGCCCGCGTCCTTGATCGCCCGCGCCTGGGCCTCCAGTTCCTCCACGCGCCGCGCGGCCAGCACGACGCGCGCGCCGCGCCGGGCCAGTTCGCGCGCGGTGGCCGCGCCGATCCCCGAACTGGCTCCTGTCACAATGGCTACCTCGCCCGCCAGGGGCTGTCGCTTTG
>JBJKSJ010000204.1:0-8930 GCA_046704085.1 Ktedonobacterales bacterium
AGAAACCCCCGGCGCGGGGGCTAGGGTGCCCCCCGCGCTCGTCTGTTCCGCTTATTGCTTGTCCTGGAGGGCGGCCACACCGGGGAGGGTACGGCCCTCCAGGAACTCCAGGGAGGCGCCGCCGCCAGTGGAGACATGTGACATCTCCTCGGCGGCTCCGGCGGCCTCGACGGCAGCGGCGGAGTCGCCGCCGCCGATGATCGTCGTGGCGCCCCGGCGCGTGGCCTCAGCCAGCGCGGCGATGATGGCATTAGTCCCCTGGGCAAAGGCCGGAAACTCGGCCACGCCCAGGGTGCCGTTGAAGATGACGGTGCGGGCATCGGCCAGTTCGCTGCGGAAGAGTTCTACTGTCTTCGGGCCAATGTCCAGGATAAGCCAGTCCGACGGCACCTGCTCGGTTGGCAAGCGGTGGCCGTGCGCGTCCGGCGGAGTGGTATCCATCAAGGTGACGACCTGATGCCGGGCGTCGGGGGCAAACTGCTCGGCGACCACGACATCTACCGGGAGCAGGAAGCGTTTGCCCTGGTTCTGGGCGTCGGCCAGAATGCGCCGCGCCTGATCGAGCTTATCGTCCTCCACCAGCGACGCGCCGACGTGGTGCCCCTGCGCCTTGAGAAAGGTGTTCGCCATTGCCCCGCCGATCAGAATGGAGTCGGCCAGTTGCAGCAGGCGGTTCAGCACGCCGATCTTATCGGAGATCTTTGCCCCCCCGATGATGGCGACGAACGGGCGCCTGGGGTTTTCCAGCGCGCTGCCCAGGTAATCCAGTTCTTTCTCCATCAGCAGGCCGGCGTAGCCAGGGAGGATGTGCGCGATGCCTTCGGTAGAGGCGTGGGCGCGATGCGCCGTACCAAAGGCATCGTTGATATAGACCTGGCCCAGCGCGGCAAGCTGCCGCGCGAAATTGGGATCGTTTTTTTCCTCTTCCTTGTGGAAGCGCAGATTTTCCAGGAGCAAGACCTCACCCGGCTGGAGCGCCTGGGCCATCTGCTCAGTTTCGGGGCCAATGCAATCGGGGGCCAGCTTGACAGGCCGCTCAAGCAACTGCGAAAGGCGCTCAGCGACTGGCTTCAGGCTCAGCTTTTCCACGCGCTGCCCGTCTGGACGGCCCAGATGAGACATGAGGATGACCGCCGCTCCATGCTCCAGCAGATACTGGATAGTTGGTAGGGCAGCGCGGATGCGCGTGTCATCCGTAATCTGCTGCTGGTTGTCCAGCGGCACATTGAAATCCACGCGCACGAGGACGCGCTTGCCCTCTACATCGACATCGCGGATAGTGGCTTTCTTCATGTTTGCTCCTTTGGCTGGCGGTTAAAACCGCGCCTAAGGGCGCCTGCGGGCGCCGCCAGGTCCGCCTGCGCGGACTTCCGCCCCGGTGCCCGCGATGCGTTCTCATTCTTGCCATCTGGCAAGGCTAGAAGCCGCCTCTCTTCGCCAGGAAATCCACCAGATCGGCGACGCGGCAGGAATAGCCCCACTCGTTGTCGTACCAGGCGGCGACTTTGACGAAGTTATCGCCGATCACCATCGTGGTGTCACCATCGACGATGGCGGAGTGCGGGTCGCCTCGGAAGTCCATCGAGACCAACGGCTCATCGGTATAATCCAGAATGCCTTTGAGATGACCGCTGGCAGCGTCCTTGAACGCTTGATTGATAGCATCGCGGCTGGCAGGTTTGTTGAGCGTGGCGACCAGATCGATGATCGAGACCGTCACGGTGGGTACGCGCAGAGACATGCCATCGAACTTGCCCTTGAGTTCGGGGATGACCAGGGAGACCGCCTTGGCCGCGCCGGTCGTGGTGGGGATGATGTTCGTGCCTGCTGTGCGCGCGCGGCGCAGGTCTTTATGCACCTGATCGAGAATGCGCTGGTCGTTGGTGTAGGAGTGGGCGGTGGTCATCAGCGCCTTCTCGATGCCAAAGCTGTCGTTGAGGACTTTGGCGACGGGGGCCAGGCAGTTGGTGGTGCAGGAGGCGTTGGAGATGATGTGATGCTTCGCCGGGTCGTATTTGTCTTCGTTGACGCCCAGCACGAGGGTGATGTCCTCGTTCTTGGCGGGCGCGGAGATAATCACCTTGCGCGCGCCGCCGCGCAGATGGGCGCTGGCCTTTTCGGCATCGGTGAAGAGGCCGGTGGATTCGACGACAATCGAAGCGCCCAGGTCGCCCCAGGGGATGGCCGCCGGGTCGCGCTGGGCGACGACCTTGATCCGCTTGCCGTTGACCACGAGATCGTTGTCGGCAACGCTGACTTCGCCAGGGAAGCGGCCATAGGTGGAATCATATTTGAGCAGATGGGCGTTGGTGTGTGTATCAGTGATGTCGTTGACGGCGACCACCTCGATGTCTGGGTGGCGCTCCAGCAGCGCCTTCAGAGTCTGGCGGCCAATGCGGCCAAAGCCATTGATGCCGACGCGAGTTGCCATTGTCGAAGAACCCTCCTTATTCAGCATTCAGCTAATTGAAGACACAACCTGTGTCTTTCTCACTCTTTGATCGCTGCGCGGAGCGTCTGGCCCACGCGCGTTGCGTCCTGGCGATCAGCCAGGTTGGGTGATGCTCACCCACCAACCGTTTTATTGTAACACGAAAGCGTTACAATACAGATGATGTGGTTGCAGACGCATGGCCGCATGTCTTATGCCAGGCACATGGGGCAAAGAGATAGCGGTCTGGTTTTTGCTAGATCAGTGATTGGTTTCTCCACCAGAGAAGCACCGAGCAGTTGGTTGGAGGAATGTGGATGCGGCAAAGAGTGCCATTGGAGAGAAGCGAAGCGAGGGGGCAAACGCGATGGCTGATGAGAGCCAGCAGACCCCGGCAGCGATGTCGGCGCCATCGACCCAGGAGCAGCGCGCCGTGCAGCAGGCGCTTTTAGAGAGCGCCACGCTCTTTGCCAATGATGTGACACGCTGCGCGCGCGACTGGCAGACGCGCTGGTCCGATCCGGCGTTGACGCAGCAACTGGACGAGATCAGCGCGACGCTTCAGGCGCCGCTGAACGGGCTGGTGGCGCAGTTCAGCCGCCCCGAAGGCCCGTCGCAGACACGGGTTGCCGGGTATCTGGCGGTGCTGCTGGATACGTCTGGCCCGCTGGCGCGTCTGCAAAAGCTGACGGGCGCTAACCCGGCGGCGATGTCGCTGGAGGACCAGCGCCTGCTGAGCGAGGTGGACACGCTCTCGATCCAGTTAAATGGCGTTCGCGCCCAATGGCAGGAGTATCTTTCGCTGGCGACTGGGCAGGCAGGCGATGTGACCCAACATCCTACTGCGCCGCTCCTGGCGCCGCTGCCCCCGAACCCGGCGCTTGCCGCCGCTCCTGCCGCGCCCGCGCCCGGTCCATTTCCGCCCCTGGCTGCGTCGGCAGGCCATGCGGGCGTCCCGCCCGATCCGGCGCTGGACCCTCTGGAGCCAGACCGGGCGCCGCCCGGCGCCGGACCGGGCGAGAGCCTGCGGCGTGGGTTGAGCGGCACGGTCAAAGTCGCGCTGCTGCTGCTGCTGGCTGTGCTGGTGATCCTCTTTCTGGCCTATCAGCTTGCCATTCGCCTGCCGCAAACGACGCATGTGGGCACGTCTACGCCTGCGTCGCCAGGCGTCACGCTCACCGCGCCGACTCCGACGATCACGCCGCAGCCCACAACGCCCGCCACATCCGCGCCTTCGCCCACTGCCACTGCAACGGCGCAGCCCTCGCCCACTGCCACGCCGCCCCCTGGTGGCGGTGGGACGACGCAGTTGAGCGTGAATCCGCCGTTCTTGCAGGTGCCGTGTCCGGCAACGGGCGCGGCGACGCTTCAGTTGGTGGATAGCGGCGCGCAGCCGCTGGATTGGCAGGCCACGCCCACTGGCGCTTCCGGGGGCAGTCCGGGCATCTTGCTCGATGGACAATTCAGCGAGCGTGGGCATCTTAGCCCCAGCGAGGTGGCCCAGATCAGCGTGACCGCGCAGGTGCAGGGCGCGCAGGGCATCATCAGCATTACCTATTCCGGCGGCTCCAGCCCGGTGACGGTGAGCTACAGCGTCAACTGCTGAGCGCGCTCCTACAGCTTGACGCTAAAGGCGAACGTAACCGGCCAGGTGTAGCCCGCCTTGGGAAGTTCTTCGTGCAGTTTCGTCAGGAGGTTGCTGTACTCGGCGTCTGACATGATGCCCAGCTTGACTACGATGGGTTGCAAGTGGGCAGAGAAGGAGGTGGCATCCGCAACCAGCAGGCGTTGTTGCCTGTTCCCTGGCGCCCCAGCCCCCAACACGACCTGACGCTCCTGCACCCGCGTCAGCCCAGCCTGGCGCAGGTAATCGGCCAGATATGGCCCGCCCCCCTCGTGTAACCCACCGATCTCACACAGGCGCTTAAAAACGGTTTCGCGGAAGTAGTTGAGCGTTGGGCTGGTGCTGGCAGGAGTATCGAAATCGACCAGTTCGACATAGCCGCCCTGCCTGGTGACACGCGCCATTTCTGAGACCACATGCGGCCAGTGTTCAATAGGGAGGAAGGGGGAGATAAACCGGGCGTGGGTAAAATCGAATTGCCCATCCTCAAACGGGAAAGGCTTGAGCGCGTCGGCATCCATAAATGTGAAGTTGTTTGGGAACTGCCCGCCAGGGCCAAGAATCTCTCGTGAGCGCTCCATGGGCGCGCGGTCAATGTCAAAGCCAATGACCTGGGTACGGGGAAACTCCTGGGCCATTTCGCGGCCCCAGATGCCGGTGCCGCAGGCGACATCCAGAATCATGCGCGGCTGGCGAATGGGGGCGCGATAGTTCTTGCCCGCGGCCACCTTGAGCATGTGATGCTGAAGGTCAAGCCGGTCTCCTTCGACTTTATCTTGCGGCAGAATATAGGCGCCCGCGCTGACAACGCGCCGCCCACCGATCCAACTCCAACGCCTGGGCGGCTCTGCTTCTGTTGTACCTGTGGTTTGTGGTGCGCGGCGAAACCAACCAAAGAGGCGCATTGTTCGACTTCCTTTCACGGTGATCTCTCGTCTGGCGCGAGAAAGCAAAGTGGGCGAGCGCGGCAGCGCGGGCGCGACCTATGGGCCGGACATCACCGTCCAGAGGCGCACGGTTCCATCGTGGCTCCCGGTTGCCAGCAGGAGGGTTTCTGGATTGGTCAGTTTGAGGGGAGGGATGCCCAGGTTTCTGGTTGCTTGCAGCGCAAAGGCGACCGCAGGCACGGCCTGCGTGTGGCCGACGGCAACGGCAAGCTGGCGCCCAGTTTCTGCGCTCCAAACGCGCACCCGCCCATCTGCGCAGCCGGTTGCCAGCAGGCGGCTGTCGGGGCTGAAGGCCACGCTGAGGACGCCGCTGCGCAGTTCGGACAGGCGCTGACTGAGGCGTCCAGACTCTATCTCCCAGATGTGTGCCTCGTTCTTTTCCAGGCCACAGGCCAGCCAGCGCCCGTTGGGGCTAAAGGCCACGCTTGTCACCCAGCTTTGAACCTGGAACAGTGGGGCGAGCTGGCGGCCAGTACTCGCCTGCCAGAGCCGCACTGAGCCGTCCTGCGAGGCGGTCGCCAGCATCTGACCCCCTGGATGGAAAGCGATGTCTTCGATGGCATCGGCGTGCCCTTCCAGCAGAAACGATGGCCTGTTGGTTGTGATCTCCCAGAGTTGGGCGCTGCCATCGAGAGAAGCGGTAGCAATGGTTTGCCCATCGGGGCTGAAGGCGATGGCTAGGATGGCAAAGCGGTGGCTGGCTCGTTGGGGCAGTGGCCTGCGCGTGTTGAGATCCCATAACCAGATGTGGCCGTTGTCATTGCCCACCGCGAGCATCTCCCCGTCGGGACTACAGGCGAGCGAGGAAAAACAGTCGTCATTTGATTTTGCCAGCAATTGGGGCGTGCCTGTTGCCAGATCCCACAGGCGTAAGGCGCCATCGGCGCTGGTGGTTGCCAGCGTCGGCTGGCCGGGCTGAAATGCGATCCCCAGGACGTGATCGGCGTGTTCGGCAAGGACACGCAGCGGTTCAAGGCGCACATGCTCCGACGGAGCGGGGGGATATGGGTACACTGGCCCCTCCTTGCCGAGAACGATTGGAAGAGCCACCCTATTCGATGGCTTTATCGGAAGTTTCCAGCCTCCAACAGTAGAGTATAACAAGAAGAGGGAGTCTGTTGTCAAGGGTTTTGGCCGCTCCTGCAAAAATTGCTCGCCAGGCATGCCTGCTGGACTGGTATGGGCGCGCCAGCGAGAGGCGAGCGGGCGCCAGCCACGAAGCAGACGCCCGCGCTCCTGGGCGCTAGGCGGGTTTCTCCAGAGGGAGGAAGCGGCGCACGGCGGGAACGAGCGTGAAGAAGAGTCCGGCGCAGACCATGACGACGGCGCCGCCGATGAAGGCGGCAATGGGCGCGGTGGTAAAGTTCGCCAGCGTGCCCGCCTCGAATTGGCCGAGCATGGGTCCACCAACGGCGAAGACCTGATTGGCCGAACTGACCCGGCCCCGAAAATCATCCGGCGTGCCAAGCTGGACGACGGCGCTGCGCAGCACGGTGTTGACCATATCCGCCGCGCCTGCCGAGGCCAGGAAAAACAGCCCCAGCGCGAACGACCAGGACGAGAGGCCAAAGAGCAGCACGCAGCCGCCATACGCGGCGATGGCGAGGATGATCCCCAGCCCCTGGCGGCGCAGGCGCAGGATGGGGCCGGAGAACAAGGTGGCGAGGACCGCGCCAACGGCAAAGGACGCTTGCAGGAACCCCAGCCCTGTCGGTCCCATGTGATAGATGCTGGCCGCAAAAATGGGCAGGAGGCTGCGGGTGGCCCCGAAGAGCATGGCGCAGAAGTCGAGCAGCATTACCGAGAGAATCACCGGATGATAGCGCAGGAAGCGCAGCCCCTCGACCAGTGCTTTCGGGCCGGGCGCGGCGCGGCCCTCGCCGGGGCGCCCATCCACGCGCATCAGCAGGAGCGCGATGACCACGCATAGAAACGAGGCGACATCGAACCAGTAGGCGCCCGCCACGCCCAGTCCGGCGATGGCGAAACCACCCAGTGTTGGCCCCACGATGGTTGCCAGGTTCAGCATGAGCATGTTGATCGCGTAGGCGCTGGTCAGTTCTCTGTTGGGGACGATCTTGGAGATGAGTACCTGGCGCGTGGGGTAATCGAACGAACCGGCTGCCGATGAGACAAAGGCGATGCCATAGATGAGCGGGACCGTAATCAGGTGGAAGATGGTCAGCAGGGCCAGCGCGGCGGAGCAAAGCGCCAGGGTGATCTCGGTGAACATCAGCAGCTTGCGGCGATCAAAGGCATCGGCGATGACGCCCCCGACCAGCGAGAAGACTATCGTGGGGATGGCCTGGAAAAGACCCAGCGCGCCCAACTGGAAGGCCGAGCCGCTGAGCAGATAGACCTGCCAGGCGATGGCAACGATACGCATCTGGCTGCCTGCCTGGGAGATGAGCAGGCCACTCCAGAGCAGGCGGAAGTCTCGATAGGCCAGCACGCCCCAGGGGCCGGCGGCGACAAAGCGCGTGAACGCCTGATTGCCCAGCCGCCGCCAGGCGCTGCGCGGCTGCGCGGCGGGCGTGGCTAAGCTGGCTTTGTCGCCATCTTCGGGAGCTTGCTCTTCAGGAGAAGAAACATTCTCGTTTACGTGAGCCGGCATGGTTGATAGTATACCTGATGTTGAGCAAGATGCTCAAGCCTCCCCGGCATTTCGTTGCTTTATGGATTGACAGCGCATGGTATCCTACGTACAACAGCAAAGCGCCGCTCCTTTCACCCCGCAGAGGGCGGTTCGCCTGGGGTCCGATGAGAATGCGCTGCTGCCCGCGCGTTCTCTTTCTAACTGCCCTTTGTAGCTCATCGGGATGGCGCATTACACAGGTTGATTGGAGACACACGGAGATGAATACGTTCGAGGACATGTCCTCAAACCGCATCCTGGTTCTGGTCAGTGGCGCCTTAGGGGTGGTGGCCTTTTTCCTTCCCTGGTATCTCTATGCCAACGGTGTGAGCATGTTTGATGTCGCCAGGCACGCATTGGGATTGAACTTTCAAGATAATTTTCCTGGCGATTTTTTGCTGGCCTGGCTGGGACTGCTGGCCGGAATAGCCCTGATAGCCTCGGCATTCCTGCCTGCCAAAAAGGTGGCCGACATACTGAGTCTGATCGGCTCCGTCGTCGGCCTGCTCTTTGTTCTCTCTATCTTCGTGACCCTGCTGGCAACAATTGCCGGTGGCAGCACGGCCTTTAAGGGGCTGAATGTGGTGAGCGTGCTGGGGGTGGGGTTCTGGGTGGCCGCCGTTGGGTTCGTTGTTGGCCTGATCGGCACGCTCAAGGGCCGGAAAGAAGAGCAAGAGATCAAGGAAAAGGCCCAATGGCCCGCTGAAGTGGTGAGCGCTTCAACATCAAAGAAATATGAGCGTGCAGAGATGGATGCCAATACGAACAACCGCGCCTTTATTGGTGGCTGTTTGGGGCTGCTGGGCTTTTTCTTGCCCTGGGTGGCTTCTGCGTTCATTATCGGTGATAGCCTCTTCACCTACCTCACTGGCGGCATCGCTTCGCGCGTGTCCTGGGTTGAGCTTACCTGTGCCATTCTGCTGCTGGTTGGCGGAGCCTTTGCCCTCAGAATGCGCAGAACTGCGGCGGCGATCATCCTGTTTAGCTCGCTCCTGGGGATAGCCTACGCCCTTCAGGCATTCTTCGAGCAATCTGCTTACACGTTTCAATATAGCGCGGGCGGCGATAAGTGGGGCGGCTTTCTGCTGCTGGGCGTGGGCTTCTGGTTCGCGCTGATTGGCTTCATCTTCGCGCTGACCGGCGGCCTCAAGGGTCTGGAGAACTGAGCGTCAGAACCGCAATATCTCCTGAGCGTGCCTGCCAGGCTCAGCCTGGCAGGCACGCTGTGCAAACCAGTTGGGGGCGGCTTCAGTAGCCCGCCGGGCTTGCCCTGGCCCCACAGGCCAATCTTAT
>JBJKSJ010000205.1:0-13905 GCA_046704085.1 Ktedonobacterales bacterium
CCCATGACCCCAGGCGTAGGAAAGGGGTCTTCTGCATCTGTCCCTGGCGAGCGTAGGTCGCGCCCAGCGCCGTCTCTAGCGTGCGATGAATGCGCGGGGCAAGCTCGTAGAGCGTCCCTGATAGCACATGCAGAATGCTCTGCACCTCATCCAGCACGGTTGGGCGCTCCAGCCGGGTCTCGGCTGTTTGCCAGATCAGGGTGATGCGCGCCCGCAGTTCCTCCAGCGTGGCGGCGCGCATCGGCGGCGTGGCGCGTGGATCGTCAAGCTGCGTGATCAGGTCGGCGGCGCGTCCCAGGTGATGCAGCAGCGTGCGCCGCCGCGCCTCGGAGGGGTGCGCGGTAAAGACCGGATGGACCTCAAGCTGCTGCAAACATGCCTGCACGGCTTCGGCTTTGATGCCCGCGCTGCGCAGGGCTGCCAGCCCGGCGGCAATAGATTCCTGCAATGGCGCGCCGCTCTGCTCGCGCTCGCGCAGGGTGCGCACGCGATGGTGTTCTTCTGCCAGGTTAATCAGGTGAAAGTACACGCTGAAGGCCCGCACCAGTTGCAGCAGGCGATCCGTCGGCTGGCGTTGTGCCCACTGGAGCAGGCTGCGCTCCTGCGCGGTGTCTGCCGACTCCCTGGAGCGCAAGGCAATCGCCGCCGTGCGGATATACTCTACCGCTGCAAAGAGTTCTGGTCCGCCCTGCTCGCGCAGCACATCGCCGACCAACTCGCCAAGCAAATGCACGTCGGCGCGCAGCAAGTCGATGGGTTCTGCGCGCGACGATGTGACTGGCTGGCGCAGCCGATTATGTGTATTGCGTGGTGTGTGCCCCAGGTGTCCGGGCTGTTCGCTGCTCATCAATACCACCCTTCCTGCGCTGCGCTCATCAAAGGCTGCTCACCATCCGCCTGAGCCGCGCCTGATTCACGAGGGTAATAGCTTCTCCATTTAAGAGCATAAGCGAAGAGAACGCTCACGCGCAACTTGTTAGCCAGACCCTTGACAAATCTGCAAAAATAAGATATATCTTGTTATATCGAATTATATCGAGGTGCAGAAGCTGTTTTCGATAGGTCTGCCGGGATTGGCCCGGCGCTCACAAAGTGACTTCTGCTGAAAGGATGCGATAACGATGTTTGGTCAACGACATTTTCAACAAGGTCGCCCCGCGTTTGCCTGGGGCGGCGGAAATCGGCCTGATGCCGAGGAGGGCTGGCAGCCCTGGGCGCGCCAAGAGCGCCCACCGTTTGGTCCGCCCTGGGCGCGACATGGGCACCAGTTTGGACCCTGGGGGCAGCCAGAGCGCCCACCCTTTGGGCCGCCCTGGGCAGGGCCGCGCCCGTTTGGTCCGCCGTTTGGCTGGATGGCCTGGCGCATGGCCCGACGTTTCCCCTTTGGTCCCGGCTTTGGCCCTGGCGGCAGGGGGCCGATGGGTCCACGCGCCTTCGAGCGTGGCGACCTCAAATACGCGCTGCTCGCGCTGCTGCGCGAGCGCCCCAAGCACGGCTACGAGATGATCAAGGAGCTAGAGGAACAGGCCAGCGGCTTCTATACCCCCAGCGCGGGCGCGATCTATCCCACCTTGCAGTTGATGGAGGATCGCGGCTGGGTGACAAGCCAGACGGCTGATGGCAAGAAAGTCTACACCATCACTGACGCTGGCCGCCAGGCACTGGAGGAACAGAACCAGCGCGCTGAGCCTTTTGGCGGACCGCGCGGCTGGGGTGGTCATCATCATGGACATGGTGGCCCCTTTGGCCGCCAGGCGCAGCCGGAACTGGGCGCGCTGCGGCAGGAGAGCGCGGAAGTGGCGCGGCTGCTGTGGGCCTCGGTGATGGCGGCAGGCGGCGACCCGGAGAAACTGGCTCGCCTGCGGGGGATCATCGCCAACACGCGCAACCAGCTTAATGAGTTTCTCGGCCAGGCTCCGGCGAGCGCGAGTGGCCCATCCACTCCCCCGACCAGCGGCCCGGTGGAAGAAGCCTGATCAGGTAGGCTGTAGAGCAGTCTGATCAGCCATTTCGACACAGATACACAAAACCCGGTGGCTCCAGTCTCTGCGACTGGAGCCACTGGTGTCTCTGGGCGATCATCTGGTTACGGTTCGAGGCACTGCTCTTGCTGCTATGCTTTTCCGGCCCGATCAGATAGGCCAGAGATTCAAGAGTACGCCGATGGTCAGAGGGTCGGCAGAGGAAGGGTAAGTACGATGAGCCTCATTCATGTCGAGGTTGAGCGCGCGATTGATGCCTCGCCCGCAGAGGTCTACAGGTTCCTGGCAGACTACAGTGATAAACATCCAACCATTCTGACCTCAAACTTTCTTGATTACAAGGTTGAGAAAGGCGGGATCGGAGCAGGAACAGTGATTAGTTTTCGCCTCCATGCGGGCGGACGCGAACGGCCCTATCATATGGAGATCGAGGAGCCTGAAAAGGGCAAAGTGCTGCGCGAACGCGATACGAATTCATCGCTCGTGACGACCTGGACGGTGAATCAGGGAGCGAACTCACAGCAGAGTCGCGTCTCCATACAGACTGAGTGGGAAGGGGCCAGCGGCATGGGCGGCTTCTTCGAGCGTACCTTTGCTCCAGTGGGCATGCGCGGCATCTACAACGAAATACTGGGCCGACTGGCTCAGACGCTTACCGGGTCGGCTGCCGCTCCCACGAGTTGACCTCTACTCAAGCGCAGGTGAAAGAGGCTGGCGCGGCATCCCCACCATAGTCGGTAGGGATGCAGAGGCTACAAGGGACAACCCCGCCTTTTGGGGAGAACCAGAAGAACCTCACTCATCGACTTGGCCGCTCTCGTACCCTTGCTGTGATAGAATACAGGCTATGCAGGGGCGAAAGGAGCCAACGATGACCTTCTCCTCAGACATCCTCTCCCTACAAGCGGAAGAACGACGGGAACAACTCCAGGCGCTCTATCAACTGGCGCTGGAGATTGCCGAACTGCATGACCTTCAGCAAGTGATGGATACGGCGCTGCGCTATTGCCTGGAACTGACCGGCTCAGAGTTTGGCTTTATCGGCTTGAACACATCCGATGGCACGGCAATGGACGTGGTTGCCATTCAGGGATTCCAGGCAAGCGCGCGCTTCTATGAACACTTCCATCTCATCCCTCTGCGCCCCAATATCTTTGCCCGCGTGGTGTTGGAGAACCAGCCTGTGCGCAGCGCGAATGCCATGACTGACCCTACGCGCATCGGCCAGCCCAGGGGCCATCCGCCTGTGCAGGCATTCCTGGGCGTTCCGCTGCGCTCACAGGGCACGCCGATGGGGATGATCGGCGTCGCCAATCGCCCGGATGCCTATACCGATGAGCATGAGCAGTTGCTGATGACCTACGCCGCGCAGGTTGCTATTGCTATCCGCAACGCCCAACTCTACGAGGAACTCAAAGCGGCCAAGGCGGACCTGGAGCAAAAGGTTGCCGCGCGTACAGAGGAATTGGACCAGGCCAAGGAGGCGCTGGCGCATCAGGCCCACCAACTCCGGCTCTTGCTGGCCCAGACCGTCACCATCCAGGAACGCGAGCGCGCCCGCATTGCCCATAACATGCACGATGGCGTTAATCAACTCATCATCGGAGCGATACTGGAGGTGAAGGCAGCGCGCGAACGCTTAGCCAGGAGGAAGGCCGCGAATGTTGACGAGGCGTTGCAGCGTGTCCGCGCCGTTTTGGGGCAGGTAGATAGCGAGATCAAGCGCATTATCCACGATCTGCGCCCTCCAACGCTTGATGCGCTGGGGCTGCCTTCCGCCATTGCGCGCTACGCTGAACGCTATCACCTCTTTACCGGCCTGCCCTGCCAGGCGCAGACCACCGGCCAGCCGCGCCGTCTCGACCCAGAGACAGAGATCGGCCTGTATCGGGTCATGCAGGAGGCGCTTCAGAACGCGGCTGCCCACGCGCACGCGACCCAGACATGGGTGCATCTGTGTTTTTTGCCAGAGAGAGTCCACCTGGAGGTCGGTGATAATGGGCAGGGCTTTGATCTGTTGCAGATCATGGCGCAGCACGAGGGGCATCTTGGCATTGTCGGCATGAATGAGCGCGCGCAAAATCTGGGCGGCTTCCTCTATATTGAAACCAGCCCCCAGGCAGGCGCCAGAGTCTTATTGGATGTGCCGATGACTGACCGATGCGAGGCGCCCGTATCGACGGAGAAGGAGCAGGGCAATGGACACATCCCGGCAGCCGATTCGCATCCTGATTGTTGACGATCATCCCGTCGTCCGCCAGGGGCTGCGCAGCCTGCTCTCGAACTATCCCGATGTGCAGATCATCGCGGAAGCCGAGCAGGGGCAGCAGGCGCTGGCGGTGGCAAGGCGCGAGTGTCCCGATGTCGTCTTGCTGGATATTCGCCTGCCAGGGATGACGGGCATCGAGGTCGCGCGCCTGCTCCAGCGCGATTGCCCGCAGACCCACATCATCATCCTCACCAGCTATGATGACGATGAGTACCTGACGGGCGCGCTGGAGGCTGGCGCCCAGGCGTACCTGCTCAAGAGCGTCTCGGATGAGACGCTGGTCTGGACGATCCGGGCGGTGTATCGGGGTGAGCGATTGATCAGCCCGGAGTTGCTTGATCGCGTGCTGCGCCAGTTCGCCCAGGTGCGTCATCAGCAAATCCAGCAGGAAGTCGGGTTGAGTGACCAGGACATCGAGGTGCTTCAGCGGGTGGCGGCGGGGGCAAGCAACGAGGAGATTGCCAGAGAATTGGGTTGGAGCAAAGCCAGCATTAAGCGCAAGGTTCAGCATATCTTCGATCAGCTTGGTGTGATGACACGCGCCCAGGCCGCCGCTGAGGCAGTGCGGCGCGGGCTAGTTTGATCGGCAGTTGAGCGCCTGGTTTGCGCGTGCGCCGATTGGCTCAGAATATGAGCCAGATGGCCCTTTTGAGCTTTACCCTGCTTATGTTACTGTATGTGTAATCCCTCGGCAACGGCGCCAAACCATCACATCCCTTGTGGCTGCGTGTTGGCTATTGCTTTACACCAGAGGAGGTGAAAAGCCCCATGATTCCTCCCCAATTTGAGTACCTTGCTCCCCAGAGCATTCCAGAGGCCATTAGCTTGCTTGAGCAGTATGGCCCGGAGGCCAAGCTCATGGCGGGCGGCCAGAGCCTGATTCCCCTGATGAAACTGCGTCTGGCCTCTCCAGGTTATCTTATCGATCTTCAGAAAGTGCCCGGCCTCGACACCTTGCATGAACAGCACGGCTCGCTCGTGATCGGCGCGATGGTTCGCGAAACCGCCATCGAAAACTCGGCGCTCGTTCGGCAGCATTACCCTGGTCTGGCTGAGGCCAGTGAGGTCGTCGCTGACCCGGTGGTGCGCAACTTCGCCACACTTGGCGGCAATCTGGCCCACGCCGACCCGGCCAACGACCACCCCGCGATGATGCTTGCCATGCGCGCGCAGATCGTGGCGACCGGCCCCAAAGGCCAGCGGCGCATTCCCATTGACGAGTTTCTGGTAGACACATTTGAGACTGCGCTGGCCCCCGACGAAATCCTGCTTGAGATTCATATCCCGCATCACACCCACACCGGCTCGGCTTACGTCAAGCTGGAACGCAAAGTGGGCGATTATGCGATTGCCGCCGCTGGAGCGCAGGTCACGCTGGACGGCGGTGTCTGCGCGCACGCGGGGCTGGGGCTGACCAATGTTGGCCCGAAAGCCATCCGGCCCACCCAGGCCGAGCAGTTCTTGATTGGCAAGCGCCTGGACGAAGCGACCATCCGCCAGGCGGCGCAGTTGGCCGGAGAAGCCGCGGAGCCGACTTCGGATTTACGTGGCCCTGCGGAGTATAAGCAAGCGGTGGTCCGCACGCTGACCGCGCGCGCGTTGCGCCTGGCGGTCCAACGCGCAGCAGGAGGGGGAGCCGCATGACTCACAAGGTTCAATTGACGATCAACGGCAAGTCCTATCAGGCGGAAGTCGAGCCGCGTTTGCTGCTGGTCCATTTCATCCGTGAGGTCGCCAACCTCACCGGCACGCACATTGGCTGCGACACGACGAGTTGCGGCGCCTGCACGGTCCTGGTGAATGGTGTCCCAGCCAAATCTTGCACGCTGCTGGCGGTCCAGGTCAACGGAGCAGAGATTCAGACGGTGGAGGGTCTGGAACAAAACGGGAAGCTAGACCCGATCCAGGAGGGCTTCGTTGAAGAGCATGGGTTGCAGTGCGGTTTCTGCACGCCGGGAATGATGCTGGTGGGCAAGGCGCTGCTGGAGCGCAATTCTGACCCAACAGAGGCGGAGATACGCCAGGCCATTTCGGGCAATCTGTGTCGCTGCACAGGTTATGTCAACATCGTCAAGGCAATCCAGTACGCCGGTAAGAAGATGCGCGAGCCAGCGCCAGCAGCGGTGAGCGCGGAGGTATAAGAAGATGGCTACTGAAGTACATGGCATGGGCCACAGCGTCAAGCGCAAAGAAGACCCGCGCTTCATTCGCGGCAGGGGCAACTACATCGATGATGTGAAGCTGCCAGGCATGATCTATATGGACATCGTGCGCAGCCCTTACGCCCACGCGAAGATACTCAACATCGATGCCAGCAAGGCGCTGGCGCTGCCCGGTGTGCTGGCGGTCATCACCGGCAAAGACCTGGACGCCTATAAGCTGGCCTGGATGCCCACGCTGATGAGCGACACCCAGATGGTGCTGCCGATTGATCGCGTGGTCTATCAGGCGCAGGAAGTGGCAGCGGTGATCGCCACCGAACGCTATATTGCCGCCGATGGGGTGGCGCTGGTCGAGGTGGACTACGAGCCACTGCCACCAGTCGTCGATCCCTACAAGGCGCTCCAGCCAGATTCGCCGCTCGTCCGCCCGGACCACGCGGATAAACAGACCAACCACATCTGGCATTGGGAGAGCGGCGACAAGGCGCGCACCGATCAACTCTTTAACGAGGCGGAAGTCGTCGTCAAAGAGCATATGTATATCCCGCGTATCCATGTTTCGTCCATCGAGACGTGTGGCTGCGTGGCCTCGTTCGATAGGGTCAGCGGCAAGCTGACCGTCTGGATGACGACCCAGGCGCCGCATGCCATCCGCACCGTCTTCTCGCTGGTGACGGCGGCCTCGGCGGTCGGCCAGATTCCTGAGCATAAGATTCGCATCATCTCGCCCGACATCGGCGGTGGCTTTGGCGGCAAGGTGCCCGTCTATCCGGGCTATGTCATCGCAACGGCGGCCTCGGTGCTGACCGGCTTGCCAGTCAAGTGGATCGAGGACCGCTCGGAGAATCTGCAAGCCGACAGCTTTGCCCGCGATTATCATATGGATGTCGAACTGGCGGGCAAGAAAGATGGCACGATCACGGCGATGCGTGTCAAGACACTGGCCGATCATGGGTCGGCGGACGCGGCAGCCAACCCCTCCAAGTTCCCTGCCGGGCTATTCAACGTGTGTACCGGCTCGTATGCAATGGAGGCGGCGCATGTCGAGGTCGATGGCGTCTACACCAACAAGCCGCCGGGTGGTGTGGCCTATCGCTGCTCGTTCCGCGTCACTGAGGCGGTGCATGCTGTCGAGCGCATTGTGGATAGGATGGCGCAGGAGTTGAAAGTGGACCCGGCGGACCTGCGCATGCAGAACTTTATCCCGCCGGACAAGTTCCCCTACAAGTCGCCCACCGGCTGGGAGTACGACAGCGGTAACTATCCTGGCGCGCTCAAGCTGGCGATGGAGAAGATTGGCTATGCTGACCTGCGCCGCGAGCAGGCCGAAAAGCGCGCCAGGGGCGAGTTGATGGGCATCGGCATCTCGACCTTCACCGAGATCGTAGGCGCCGGGCCAACGCATACCTTTGACATCCTGGGCATCAAGATGTTCGACAGCGCCGAGATTCGCGTGCATCCCACCGGCTCGGCTATTGTGCGCATTGGCGTGCAGACGCAGGGCCAGGGCCACGAGACGACCTTTGCCCAGATTGTGGCCGAAGAACTCGGCCTGCCGGTAGAGAATATCGCCGTTGAGCATGGCGATACCGACACCGCCCCCTACGGTCTGGGCACCTACGCCAGCCGCAGCACGCCAACTGCTGGCGCCGCGACGGCGATGGCGGCGCGCAAGATTCGTGAGAAAGCCAAAATGATCGCTGCGCATCTGCTGGAAGCCAGCCCGGACGACATCGAGTGGGTCAACTATCAATTCCAGGTGAAAGGCGCGCCCAACCGCTTCAAGACGATGGCTGATGTGGCCTTCGCCGCCTACACCAATCACCCGCAAGGCATGGAAGCGGGTTTGGAAGCTGTCGATTACTATGACCCGCCGAATCTGACCTTCCCGTTCGGGGCGTATATCTGCGTGGTCGATCTTGATCGGGGCACAGGCCAGATCAAGATTCGCCGCTTCCTGGCGGTGGATGACTGCGGCAACATCATCAACCCTATGATCGTCGAGGGCCAGATTCACGGCGGCCTGACAATGGGTATGGCGCCTGTCTTGTTGGAGGGCATCTCCTACGACGAGAACGGCAACATCCAACAGGGCACGTTCATGGACTATCTGCTGCCCACCTCGATGGAGACGCCTGCCTGGGAGACAGACAAGACCTGCACGCCCTCACCGCATCATCCGCTGGGCGCGAAAGGGGTCGGCGAATCGGCTACTGTTGGCGCGCCGCCTGCAATCGTCAACGCAGTGGTGGACGCGCTGAGCCACCTGGGAGTGACCCATCTGGACATCCCCATCACCCCCTGGAAGGTCTATCAGATTCTGGAAGCTCACGGGCTGACGGAGGTGTAGTCCATGCACTTTGAGGACAACATAACGATCAAGGCGCCTATCGGGACCATTTATGCGTTCTTCACCGATCCCCATCAGGTAGCCAGTTGCGCTCCAGGCTTTCAGTCGATGGAAGTGCTGGGGCCAGACCACTTCAAGCCAAGGGTTGGCGTGGGGATCGGCGCAGTGAAAGCCACCTTCACACTGGATGTGACGCTCACAGACCTTCATGAGCCAGATCATGCGGTGGTGAAAGGCCATGGCGTCGCCGCCGGGAGCGCAGTGGATCTGTCAGGGAGTATGGACCTGACGGCTGAATCCGATACTCTGACCCAGATGCACTGGAAAGCGGATGTCAACGTCAGTGGAACCATCGCCAGCGTCGGCGCGCGCTTGATGGAAGGCACGGCACGGAAGCTGACGACCAAGTTCTTTGATTGCGTGCGCCAGAAGGTGGAAACGCCTGCTGCCACAGCGAGCGCGTAAGGACGGGGCCATGCAGCGCGACATCCTTGAAGAAGTCCAGCGGCTGCGCGCAGAGCGCCGTCCGTTTGCCCTTGCGACCGTTGTCGCCGCCAGTCGGCCAACGTCTGGCACGCCCGGAGCACGAGCCATCATCCGGACGGATGCGACGATTGAGGGCTGGGTGGGCGGCCACTGCGCGCAGCCGACGGTCATTCGTCAGGGATTGGCGGCGCTGGCCGATGGGTCGCCGCGATTGGTGGTCCTCAGCCCGGATGCGGCGACGATGAGTACCGCCAAATCTGGGATCATCCCGGTGGAGATGACTTGCGCCGGGCAAGGAGAACTTCAGATTTTCATCGAGCCATTTCTACCCAACGTTGAACTGGTGGTGATTGGCGCCTCCCCGGTTGCCAGGATGCTGGCACGCCTGGGAAGCCTGCTCGACTTTGACGTGTGGGCCTGCGACCCTGACGCCGATATGGAAGCCTTTCCCGAAGCTGATCGGCTCATTGAGAGTCTCGACGCGCTCCAGTCGCAACTGACCGCTCGCAACTATGTCATCGTGGCAACCTTTGGAGGCTATGACGAGGCCGCGCTTCAGGTTGCGCTGGAAAGCCAGGCGAGCTATGTAGGTCTGGTCGCCAGCCAGAAACGTCTGGCTGCCGTCCAGACCTACCTGCAAGAGCATGGAGTGCCAGAGGAGCAGCTTCAGCGGCTCCAACGCCCGCAGGGTCTGCCGGGCCAGATGTTGCAGCCAGCCGAGATTGCCTTCAGCGTGATGGCCGAACTGCTGGATCTTCGCCGCCAGCGCGCGGGTCTGGCGCCGGAAGAGGCTCCAGCAAAGCGCGCTGAAGCTATCGATCCGATTTGTGGCATGACGGTGGACATTGCCACCGCCCACTACAAGACGGAACGCAACGGCCAGATCTACTACTTCTGCTGCGCTGGCTGCCAGGCGAAATTCGAGGCGACATGAGCAGCCAGCGTTTCTTAACCGGGCTGGTCCTGGCGGCAGGCATGTCCAAACGCCTGGGCCAGCCCAAGCAGCTTTTGCCTTACAGAGGGACCACGCTGCTGGGCTGGGCAATAGCCCAGGCAGAAGCCAGCCCGGCGCTTGATGAGGTGCTGGTCATCCTCGGCCAGGCCAGCGATACCATTCTGGCAAGCGTGACGTTAGGGCGCGCGCGGCCCGTGCTGAACACTGAGTTCAGCGAGGGCTGTGCCGCCTCCTATCGCGCTGGCCTTGCCGCTGCCAATCCGCAGGCGGAGGGAGCCATGATCTTGCTCAGCGATCAGCCTGGCATTGATGTGGAGGCCATTCAGCGTGTCGCCGATGCCTGGCAAATCGCTGGCGGCCCAATTCTGGCCGCCTCCTATCAAGGCGTTCTTGGTCATCCCCTCGTATTTGACCGCCAGCTTTTCCCCCAACTGGCCGCGCTGTATGGCGATAAAGCCGCCTGGAAACTGCTCGATCAGCATCCTGAGTGGGTCCGCAGCGTTGAAATGGGCCGTCCCCTGCCCGCAAACGTGAATACCTGGATAGATTACCAGTCGCTGGCGTAGGGGCCAGTCTTCAGAATCAGCTAGGCAGATTCACTCGATCACGCCTTCGCTCGTCTCCTGGATCAACTGATCGACCACCGCTTTGAAATCGTTGGTGCGCCGGTACGTGGCTATCTGGCGGTCGGCGCTGGTGCCTTCTGCCAGAATGCGCGCGGCATACTCGACTTCGTTGCGGCTGCCAAGCTCATCGACAACATCATCGATAAACCAGCCGATCAGCTCTCCGATCAATTCGCGGGCCGGAAGCTCCGCCTGTTTGCCAAAATCAATCAGATTGCCATCCAGGCCATAGCGCACGGCGCGCCACTTATTCTCCTCAATCAATTCAGCGGGATAGACGCGGAAGGTCAGATTATCGCGGCGCAGCTTCCAGAGCTTGGCGATGATGGCCTGGAAGATCGCCGCCACGCAGACCGCCTCATCGACACGGGTGCAGACATCGCAGATGCGCAACTCCAGCGTGGGATATTTCCAGTTCGGGCGCAGATCCCACCAGATTTTCGTGCCATCGGGGATGGAGTTGGTCGTCGTCAACATATCGACCAGAGAGGTGAGATCGCCCCAGGACTGAAAGCTTCTGGGGATGCCGGTGCGCGGGAAATTGCGGAAGATCATGCTCCGATAGGACTTCAGCCCAGTGATGCGGCCCATCCAGTAGGGCGAACTGGTAGACAGGCAGAGCAAATGCGGCAGCAGATAGCGCGCGACATTCATGGCATCCACCAGAAACTCGCGGTCCTCGATGGCGACATGCACATGGGTGCCGAAGATCAGCAGGCGCTGCGCCAGTTCCTGCATATCCTTCTGCACCCCCATGTATCGCTCCAGCGGGGTGATCTCTTGCTGCATCCAGGAAGAAAACGGGTGCGTTCCGGCGGCGGCAATCTTCAGGCCGCCCTTGGCCGCCAGTTCCATTACGCCCCGCCGCAGCCGCACGAGTTCGGCCCGCGCCTCCGCTGGCGTCCGGCAGATGGTCGTGCCGATTTCAACCATTGATTGATGCAGTTCCGGCTTGATCTCCTGAAGGAGCAGCGTCTGGCCTTCCTCCAACATCTCCGTGATATAAGAGCGCAGTTCGCGTGTCTCCGGGTCGATGATCTGGTACTCTTCTTCGATGCCAATCGTAAGGGATGGGGGCTTCATCAAAGCGGTGGCCTCCTCTTATGCGATCTGCTTGCTACTCAGATAAACGCGCTCCGCGCTCAGCCTAGCGTTTTTCGACCAGAAAGGTCGGCACCGTCGAGCCGCCGCCTGCGGTGACGTTCACCAACGCATCGGTGGAAAGACGTGTCAGGCAGCCGTCGATATACTCGCCATACCAGGCAAAGGGCGCGGTATCCATTATGCGATCTACCAGTTGAAGCTGTCCGGCAACCAGGCTTGGATAGGACTCGCTGGGCACAGCCACTCGTTCCTGAACGACAAACGGCTCGTTCAGCGCGACCTGAACGGCGCGCTCCCACTCGTGGGCCTCCGTCTGCCAGCCCAGGATGATGCCCTTGCCGCCGTATTCATCGTTCGCTTTCAGCACCAGGCGCTCGCGCTGCTCCAGGATGAAGGGGATCAGGTCAACCGGCTCATCTCGATAGAGCGTGTGGCGCTCTTCGACCTTGCGCGTCCAGGGGATGTGCGCGGCGATGGCCTGCTGCTCTTCGGCGCTGAAGATGCCAGCGTTGCGCTCGTCGCTCAGCACGGCCAGGCTGGCCTTTTTGTGCAGGATTTTGCAGCGGAAGGGATTGATCATACACACGGCCCCATCGCGCACCGCGCGCACCACCGGATGGTCCATGCCGCACCGCTCGATCAGTTCGTTGATGAGGACGCGCTTATAGATCAGCGTGATCGGCGCCTCACCAGCATAGAGGCGGCCATTGCGATATTCGACCTCGCGCGGGTCGGCAATGATGCAATTCAAGCCCTGCGACTTGAAATACTCATCGAAGAGAACAAATTCGCTGTAGGTGGGCACTTCACGCCAGTCCAGAATAGCGATCTGGGGTGCTTCGCGCCGCCCCAACCACTGCTGGTAGGCATCCAGCAGGACATGCGCCAGAGTATGTCTGGCAGGCAGTGGGCGCACCTCGTGGCGGCGCAAGAACTCGCGCATCACCGGCAGCCCATAGAAAACCTCGGTCAGCACGTCGTTGTACGCCTGCGCTGCGGGCGTTTCGGCGTTATACTCCGTCAGGCGCAGCCCGCCTTGATCGGTGACAAAAAATGTATCGACCCGCGAAGTCGGGCTGGGCGCGCGAAAACCGGGGTCGTGGCGCACCAGTTCTTCCTCCCAATCGGTCAGGCAAAACTGGGCGCGCAGCGCCTGCTCTTCCAGAGCAACGCGATAGGCAGTATCAAAGGCGCGCAGCAATGCCTGCACGCGCGTCTGGAGGAAACGATATTGTTCTGGCGTGATGAAGCGCGGGCGCAGGACCGTGCAGAGCGCGCGCTGCCCAAAGAAGAGGCCGCGCCGTCGAAGCTGATCGTCAAGTTGGACCTGTGAATCAGCGGCCAGATCGTCGGTCAGCAGATCGTGATAGTTCTGGATCGCTTCCCGCAGCAGCATAAAAGAACCTCCGCAGCAAGAGAGGCCAGTTCAGTCTCCTGCTGGAGCCTTCCTGGCCGTGACAGATTTCGCCTGGTCCTTCCGGTGTGCAGTGAACAACGTGGCCCAGCGCAGATCATGTTGCTGGGGGCGAGGCTCCTTTGCCAGTCGAATCGCCATGTCGGCCATGTGCTTGACGGCCCACTCGAAGTAATGGGGCGTGAGCGAGTAGAGGTCCATATCCGGCGCCGGATTCATAAAGTCGATGGCATAAGGGATACCATCGCGGATCGCCCACTCCAGGGAGTTCATATCATAGCCCAGGGCGCGCACGAGCTTGAGCGAATCTTCCACGATACGGCGGCCAAGCTCAGGGTTGAGGTGGTCATGCTCCACAAAGTATTTGCGCTCGCGGGGATCGTACTTGATCGGCAGCACTTCCTCTTGCCCCAGGGCGATGCAGCGGACGAACTGATCCCATTGGATGAACTCCTGCACGACCATTGTCAAAAGGCCAGATTGGTTATAATTCTCCAGTAATTCATTCAGCGAGTGACAGATATATACTTCCTTCCAGCCGCCGCCATGCGCGTCTT
>JBJKSJ010000206.1:0-5524 GCA_046704085.1 Ktedonobacterales bacterium
AAAACAGCACCAGCGGCGGTTGCAGGGAGACGCAGCATACCGATCTGGCCGTAAACCCCCAGACCTGCCCGGCGGCAACGCGGGTGGTGATGATGGTAACGGCACCGGCAAGGTGCGCGAGGAGCGCCTTGAAGTTCTCGGTGGTGATAGCCATGCGTCAGTTCCCTGGCTTGTCGCGGAAATGCGGCATGATCTCCTTTGCCATCAGTTCCTGATTGCGCAGCACCAGATAGTCGGGAATCTCGCCGACCTGCCCGCCCGTGACCAGCATCCCAGCGTGCAGTTGATCAGTATAGTATGACAGTTTTTCGATGACCGTATCCACACCGCCGACGATGACCACGCCGTTATCAATCAAATCCTTGAGTGTCGGCTTCGGGCGGGTCATCGCGCCGCTCTTCAGCACGGCCATCAGGCTGCGCTCGCTGATATAGCCCGGCGGGAAGTTAAACTCCATGCGCACCTTCAACCCCTTGTTGAAGAGCCACATCATATACTTCTCGGCGTCCTTCATGGCCTGGTCGTCGGTTTCAGCGACGATCACCGGCACACAGAATGCCAGTTGCTCTGGCTGCGCTTCGTAGCCGTATTTCTCCTCGGCGACGCGGCGATAGAGTTCGTAGGCCATCTTGCGCTGCTCCATCGGCATGAAGACAGTCATGTAGGGGTATTTGTATTTAGCAGCAAAGTCAATTGTTTCCATGCTGGCCGTGCCGGGTAGCCAGATGGGCGGATGCGGTTTTTGGATCGGGCGCGGCCAGATGTTGACGTAGCGGTAGTTATAGTGTTCGCCCTCGAAGGCGAAAGGGCCGGGGCGCGTCCACGCCTGGATAATCAGGTCGTGCGCCTCGTTCATACGTTCGCGGCTGAGCGTTGGGTTCACATTGTAGCTGAAATACTCCATGCCCGTGCCGCGCACAAAGCCGGAGATGATGCGCCCGCCGCTGATGACATCAAGCATGGCGATCTCTTCGGCCACGCGCAGGGGGTCATCGTGCAGCGGCAGCCCGTTGCCGACAATGCCAATTTTGGCGCGCTTCACGCGCTGCGTCAGCACGGCGGCCATGAGATTGGGCGAGGGCATGGTGCCGTAGGCGTTCTGATGATGCTCGTTGACGATGACGCTGTCCCAGCCAAGCTTGTCGGCGCGCTCGATCTCATCGAAATAGCGATTGTAGACCTCGTGGCCCTTCACCGGGTCGTAAATAGAATTAGGGAGCGTGACCCACGCGGAGTCGTATTTCTCATCGAAGTCCGCTGGCAGGTAGGGCCAGGGCATCAGGTGGAAGTAGTGAAATTGCAGCTTGCTCATGCGCAGATACTCCTTGATACTCATGCGGTGTATGAGGAACGATGAGCTATGCTATCAGGCGCCTATCCCTCAGTCAGTAAAAACGTGATGATTGGCTCGCTCCACTCGGCGGGCTTCTCGAACATCGGCATATGCCCTGTCCCCTGGAGTGTGACAAGCTTCGCGCCTGCAATCAACTGCTGGTAGCGCTCGCCATAAACGGCTGGAATCAGGCGGTCATTCTCGCCCCAGATAACGAGCGTGGGGCATTGCACGCGCTCTAGCCGCCGCTCCAGTTTGGGATCATAATGCGGATTCCAGGCCAGTGAGGCCAGGGTGGTACGCTGGCGGAACTGATCGATGATGTAGTCGAAGCTCATCTCGGTTGGAATCAGCGGGGCCGCTGCTGAGAAGTCATCAAAGCAGGCGGCAAGGGTCTCCTGCGGGTTCATGGCAAACAGGTCGGCAATGGGCGACCCCTTGACGCGAATGCCCGCTGCGTTGGCGAGGACCAGCTTGCTGACGCGCTCTGGAAACCAGACGGCGACCTCGGCGGCCATCCAGCCGCCCAACGAGTGCCCAACGAAGATCGGCTTTTCCAGCCCCAGTGTATCCAATAGATCGCGGAAATAGAGCGTGTAATCGCTCATGTCGCGCATCCAATCGGGCCGCTGAGTGAGGCCAAAGCCGGGGGTATCGGGCGCGAAGAGGTGGAAATGCCGGGCTAGCCGCTGGTGATAGTCCAGCCAGAGATTGCCCAGAAAGGTGCCGTGCAGGTAAAGCAGCGGCGGGGCGCCCGGAGACCCGGCCTCAAAGAGATGAGTTTCGATGCCGCGCACATTCAGCGTGCGCTCGCTCTTTTCACGGGAGACGGCAGTGTCAGCAGTGGTTGGTTCGGTCATGCGTGATTCTCCTGCCTCAAAGTGGAAGTGGAACAATCCTTGCGCCAGGTAGCAAAGCATCAGGCGCGCCTTATAGAATAGCATAGCATACAGATGCGCTGAAAAGCTCCAATATGCCTGCTGCTGCTTAAACTGACCATCCGGCGTGCCAGGCCCAGATCGAGCGCCGTTGGCGTGTTGGCTCGGAAAGTCTTATTATCTCATCAGGCTCATTGACGATGGTCGCTTTCAATGAAGGAGGCACTTACCATGCCCTCTCGTTGGCTTGAGTTAGGGAGCGGGCTGGTCGCTGGTATTGTAGGCCTGCTGATCGTCGGCTGGGTGCTGTTCGGTCCGGTCTATCAGACGGCTACAGCGAGCAGCGCCAGTGGCCTGGGTGATAGTAGCGCCACTGGAGAGGCCACGCTGGCGCAGGTCAATCATGGCATCCCGCTGCTTGGGCTGCTGTACTTTATCGCTCTATCGGTGGTCTTGCTCGGTGTGATTGCCAGCACGCTGTTGCATTGGCGCCTTGGTGGCAGAGGCTGGCGGCTCTTCCTATGGGCTAGCGTGATCCTGCTGTTCATCACAGGGGTAGCCGGATTGGATCTATGGGTCTTGTCGTTCCCCAGCCTGCTGCTGGCTGTTGTCGCGGCGGTGGCTGCCTCGCGTAACAATGGCCCTGTGGTCGCCATGTGAAAGAGCGTTAGCCTGTGCCCTCGTGATAGCGAATAATGCGTGTGATGGTGGCGTCGTCGCTCTTGCGCAGCGCGGCCAATATTCGCTGCGCCTGGGGGCGCGTTTCAGCCATCATCGCCTCAATCAGCGGCCCGAGGTCAATACCTGCCTGTCTGGCGGCGTGCTGTAAGAACGCGCAGGCCATCAGAATGTCGAGCTCATCTGACCCTTCACAGGCCAGCAGCGCAGCCACCAGCCCCCAACGCGCCAGTCCTCCATCCTTAGAGGATTTGATCCGCCGGGCGACGCGCCGAATGTAGCTGAGCAGGATGTCGGTGCGCGCCTGGGCTGCTAATTGCTCAGCCGCTGTGCCCGCCTTGCGTGTAAAGAAACCAGCCAACGTTTCCTGGTCTCCTGCGCTGGCCTCCAGATACAGCGCGCAGAGTGCGTCAAGTTTGGCGTCGAACTGGCTCAGGTCGTTGCGCGTCTGGTCACTTTCGTCTTCTTTCTTGCCAGGGAGCGCCTGCCACATTGCCAGGAGCCTCTGAAAGCGGTCGTCCTCCATTGGTTGTCACCCTTGCATATTGCCTGATCTCGTCGCGCCACCAGGACGATGGATCGTCGCTTGTACGCCAGGATGGCGAGGCGACCAGCCGCCTTCAGCCGCATGTGCTGTTAGCGTCGAGGAAAGTCCACCCCTTGATTGAACTTTTCCCGCACGTTCCGCTCTTTCATGCGCTCATCGTAACCAGGCGTAAGGCGCTCTGGACCTGAGACTGGTGGGCGCTGCGGCGGTCTGGCGCGTGAGCCGGTTGTTGGGCGAGTTTCTGTTGATTGGCCCATTGATGGCTGGCGTGGGATGGTTCGTCGGGCTGCCTGAGTGTTGTCGCCTGAGGGGCCGCGCGGCCTGGTCAGGCGTCGGCTGGCGCTTCCGTTTCCCTGGGTGGCTGGAGCGGCGCGGCGGCGCCAGAGCGATGAGGCGAGCAAGGCTCCGAGAGCCAGCACGATGAGCAGTCCTAATCCAATCAGGATGAAGGTGTGTGATGAACTGCTATTGCTGCTCCCAGAGCTTGCTGCTGATTGAATCGTGATGTTGATCGTTGCGGTTCCGGGAATGTTTTGCGCGTCGATGGCCTGAACCTGGACCTGATAGCGCCCCGGCTTTGTATAGCGATGGCTCATCTTGCTGGCGGTGGTTGTTTGCGCTGGCGTCTGGTCGCCAAAGTTCCAGATGTAACTGCTGATCGGGCCGTCCCCCTCTAGCTGGACCTGGGAGGCATCGAAGCTGATGGTCTGCCCTACGGTGGCACTGGTGGCTGAGACCGTGAGATGGACCTGGGGAATGAAAGTGACGACCTGGATGGGGATGATTGCTGCGCTGTGCGCGCCCCGGCTATCGGCGACAATCAGCGTGACCAGCGCGCGCCCTGGGATGCTGAACTGGTAGGTGACGTGTGCCCCTTGCGCGTCTGGCGAGCCATCGCCGAAGTTCCAATCGTAGGTGAGCTGTGGACCAACGACAGCATGCGAGCCGGTGGCGTCAAAGGTGACGGTGTCATTGAGTGTGACCAGGGTCTTATCGGCGGTTGCCCTGGCAATGGGTGGATTGCTTGGGGGGGTATCCAGAATGGTGATGCTCGCGGTGTCGAACGGGTTCCAGGTATTATCGATGTCGTCATAATTGCTGACGTTAATGGTGTAATTCCCGGCGCGCTGGTAGGTGTGCGTTGGCTCAGCGCCTGAGCCATAACCACTGCCGTCGCCAAAATCCCAGCGCCATTTCACGCTGTCTTTGGGCGGGGCGCCAGGCACTTGCGAGAGGTCTTCGGTAAAGGTAATTGCCTGGCCGCGATAATAGTTGCCAGGGAAGAAGCCGGGCAGGTTTGTTGCCCCTTGATTGGTGGCAAGCAGGGCTTGAGACCCTGGCACCGGGATAGCCGGAGAATTATTCGCCAGCATGGTTTGCGCACTGATGCCACAGGCCCAGGCGCGCGGTGTCTGACCCAGCAGCGAGGGCGCGCCCAGCCCCAGTGTCAGGGCCAGGAGGCCAGAGATGCCGAGAATGAGTGTCGTGGATAGCAGCGGCGCAAGGAATCGCCGCCAGGCCAGATGGACCTGCTCAGGCATGAGCGCACCTTCCGTTTATACTCCCTTCGGCTGCTCTCTTCAGAGCAGCCGAATCTCATATCCCTCTGAAGTATAACGAAGCGGCGTTGCCTTCGCATCATTTCCAGAACTTCTGGCTCCTCTCAGAGAGGCGAATGAGGGCTTGTAGAGTGCTACAGTATCACAAAGCATAGACAACTATGCTCTGGTTGGTATGGTTCCCGCTGCCGCCAGCGCACGAGGCTGGACTGACCAGGCAAGCGTTACCCATACAGGCCGAACTGCTAGGACGGCCTCTATCCCATCGGCTTCAAAGGCGTTTGGGAGTGCTTTCCGCAAAATATTGGCAGACCCGTTCACATCCGCATTGAGCGGGCGCCCATCTTTGGCCCGATACAGACCACGCTTGACGCGCTTGCCGCTGAAGACGTGTTTGCCTTCCTGCTTCGGGTCGTAAGTCGGGATGGGGTCATGGTCCAGAAACGATGCTTTGCTCGTGTAGGACTCCTCTTGCAGCACAAAGCGAATGCCCGCCAGCTTTGCCTTGTACGCCAGCATGCCGATGAAG
>JBJKSJ010000207.1:0-8013 GCA_046704085.1 Ktedonobacterales bacterium
CCTGCGCCTGCTGGATGAGCAGGTCTTTGCGCTCATTCTGGCCGATCTCTTCATCGGCCAGTCCCAGCATTCCTTTGCCGAAGCCTCCTTGCTGCGCCGCCGCGCCCACCCGATCCCGGTGGGTCTGCTGACCACGCAGAAGATCGAGCCAGCCGAGGCGCTGCGCCAGGGCTTCGCCTTCCTGATCCACAAGCCGTTTGAGATCGATGAGTTCCTGAGTCTCATCGCCGCGACGATCAATCGCCCGCTCAGCGCGGCGGAAGAGCGCCGGGCCGAGGTGGCGCGCGGCTTCTTCGCTGCGCTGGTCGCTTCCGATTGGCAGACACTGGCGACGCTCTGCGCCGAGGATGTCATCTACTACCCGCTGGCGCCCGCGCATCCTGAGCGCCGGATTCAAGGGTTCAGCACCTATCATAGTTATGTCGAAGCGATGCAGCCTCGTTATCCCGGCCTGGTCATTGAGGAGACGCGCATCTTTCCCACGCCCAGAGGTCTGGTGGTGCAATATACCAGCAGTTGGCTAGGGCCGAACGACCGCATGCAGAGCCTGGCGGGCAGGGCGCTCTTTCATTTCGTGGGCGAGCGCATCTCCCAGGTGGGGATGAGCGTAAATACCGCTCTCGTGGAAAGCGCGATAGACTCAGCCGCTGGCGCCTTATGATGGTTGCCTTTTCGACGCGGCCACGTCTTCGTCTGAGCCCGCGCAGGCGGGCTTCGTGGCGCGAGCCGCAGGCGAGCGAGAATGGCCGAACCAAGTGAGGCAAAGCGGCTCTGGCGAAGCCGCCGCCGCAGGCGCGGATGTATCCGCCAGCCACGCGGCGCTTCATCAGGCGTTGGCGACTGTGCTGCCGACAACCTCAGCCATAGCCCACGCTCTTTGCTGCTGGTTATTCCTCTGCCCACGTCGTACAATGGCATCAAGGTCTGGTGATGCTTCCTCTCACCAAAGTAAGAGACATAGAGAGACATATATAAAGGAATCGCCATGCGTTTCATGCGACTGCCCTTCCTGATGGTGGTCATCGCGCTGGCGGCATCGGTCTCGCCGCAGTTCGGCTTTCTGCTGCGTTTTAGCGCGATGGCGCTGGCGACGCTGACGCTGCTGGGCGCGCTGAGCGATATGCAGCGGGTGACGCGCCACGTCACTGGCATGCCCCGCGACGACTTGATCGCGCTCTGGTTTGGTGGCAAGCGCCGCGAGGGCCACACCTGGGAGGCGCTCAACGCGCAGGTGAGCGCGATGGCGAGCGCGCTGCTCCTGGCGCCGCACCGGCCCACGCTGCCGCTGCCCGACCCGATCACGAACGGCAATCGGACCTCTGGCCCGGCGCGCCTATCCGGCAAGGCGCTGCAAAGGCAGCGCGCCAGGAGCCGGGCGGACGAAGCGCAGGTGGCAGAGCGCCAGCCCGCGCCAGAAGAGGCGCGCCCGTCGCTGGTGGCGTTTCTGCGACTGCTCGCCATCGAGGGACTAAGCGAGGCAGTGGTGATCGCGGCCATTGCGCTGAACTGGTTCCGGCCCGCGCCAGGCACGCCAGAGGGCGAGCAGCTTGGGCTGCTCGTGCTGGGGCTGCTGGCGCTGGGGCTGCTCTGGTTCGATTGGCGGCTGGTGCGCCGCTTTGTGGGCGCGGTGCAGGCGGAACTGACGCGGCTGGCGCCTCAGGCTTCCACCAGGGCCACATCAAGTTCATAGCTGAGGCCAACTTGCTGGCTGCGCAGGTTGGCAACGCGCTCGATCAGATCATCGAAATGGACCTGGGCGGTCATCCCCTCCGGGTCGGTGAAGCTGAGCGCCGTCGCCACTTTGGCGTAGGAGGCCCAGAGCGCGTCTCGGTATTGCTGGCCGCTCAGGCCGGTGGGTGTGCCGTCGTATTGCGTCAGGTCGTTGAGCGCCAGAACGGTGAAGCGCCAGGCGCGCTTGCCCGGCCCCAGGTCCACATAGCTCTCGTTGCCATCGGCGCGCACCGTTGCCCGGCGCACGCGCGGGCGCTCCAGCAGATAGCTGCCCGGCTTCACCAGATAGCCGGTTCCATCCAGCGTGATCTCACAATCGATCTTGATGGTCGGCATGAGACACTCCAATCAGTCCAATCCGGCATGGTTGATGCAAGGATCGCAGCCATGACAATTTTTGCAAGGGAGGGAAAGCAGCGATGCTAGTAACACCGTCACAGATCGCGCTCTACGCGCTCGCGGGGCTGTTCGCCCTCTATCTGTGGGTTCGCGTCTTCCGCTTTCCGCGCGGAAAGCGGCGGCTGGCGATCCAGGTAGCGATTGTCTTCATGGTCTTGATGGGAATCATTGTGGGGGTGTTCTCGGCGCTGATCCCCTGGTTCCTGCACGTCGCGTAGCGCCGCGCTCCACCAGACCCTCCTCGGTGACGCGCAGGCCGCGCCGCGCCAGCGAGCGTTTGATCGTCTCCAGCAGGCGGCGCAGCCCCGCATTCTCCTGCTCCAGCAGGCGCATGCGCTCCTGCAAGGCTTCCACTTCCGCTTTATACGCCTGGGCGACGCGCTGGTAAATCTCCTGCGAGGTGCTGGCAACCGTCTTTTTCCAGGCGGCCCAGCCCGCCAGGCAGACCAGCACGGCGATGATTACATTCACCCAGCCCAGCGCATCCAGCCCATGTTCCAGCAATGTCAGCATCTTCTCGCGGCCAACGCCCGGCAGGGGCGCTGGCCTTTCCCTCCTTTACTCATTCCTACATTCCTTACTATTTTCGTAATGGTCTCTTGATATACGCGCAACGAAGCCGCTTAGAGCCAGGGGCAAATAGGGGTTTCGCCAGCGTTTCTTCCTGGCAGGAGCGCGCGCTGTGAAGCAGTTTTCCCTGCCTATGTGAGGCCGGGGGCTTTCTTTTTGCGGAATGTATGCTACACTTCGGCGCAAGGCCAGGGCCACGCGCAGCGTGACTGCCGACTGAGCAGGTGTGTATCAAGTGAACGACACTCTAGAAGGAGCGAAAGCATGGGTATCGCCTACTGGTTCCAATACTGGTGGATGTTCCCCATAGCAATGGGCATCTGTGTGACGGTTTGAACGATGGGAGTATCGGGGGCCGTGCTTTTTGTCCCCTTCTTTACCATCGTGTTCCCGCTCATCGCCTTCAAGCTGGAGCCAGTACAGGCGGTGCAGCTAGGGATTTTCATCGAACTCGTAGGCTTTATGAGTTCGACATCAGCCTTCTGGCTACGCAAGCTGATTGACTTCAGGATAGCAACGTTTGCGTTGATCTTTGTCATTCCGACCGCCATCGTGGGAGCCTTGCTGGCAAACGTCCTGCCCTCGCCCGTGCTGCTCGTGATTATTGGCCTGGTCCTGACCGGCTTCTCTTTCTTCTTGCTGCGCGACGCCACTGTGGTGCCCGTTTCGGATGAACTGGTTGCGCGGCGCAGCGGCGCTTTGCCCACTATGGTCACGGAACACCGTGATGGGCAGGGTCGGGTCTATACCTACGTCCGGCAGAATGACGGTGTGCGCGCAGCGGCAGCCAGCTTTGGCGGCATCTTCCAGGGGCTGGTCGGCTTCTCCTCTGGCGAAACCAGCACGGTGGAGCAGGTGCTGCGCGGGGTTCCGGTACGCATTGCCACCGGGAATGCCCACCTGATTATTGCAGGCGGAACGTTCGCCGCCGCAGTCACGCACCTGATCGTGCTTGCCAGCGAGAAGTCCAGTCCATTTCCCTGGAATGTCTACATCCCGGCGGCGCTCGGCCCGCTCGTTGGTGGGCAGATCGCGGGCTTCCTGGCAGGACGGCTTCAGCAAGACATCCTGAAGAATATTATGGCGCGGTTCCTGTTGTTCATTGGCATCATCAGTCTGTATCGCGCGGCGCCGACAAGCTGGCATTTGCCCATCTGGCTCCTTTTCATCGCCTTGCTGGGTTTTCTTGTATCGATCATTGTCTACCTGTTGCGGCGCCGCGCGCGGAACGGCAAACTTGCCCTCAGCCTCGCGGGGGCGTCAGATTCGGGTACGCACCCATCAGCCACTATGACGTGCAGCAGTTGCATGCCGACAGACGATGAGCCGGTCACGGGAACCCTTGAACCAACATCCTCGTAGTGTGGCAGATTCCCCAGCCGATGGGTTGGGGCAAGCAGGGCCTGAAGTGGGCCGCCGGTCTGGCGGCCCACCTGTAGCGTCGGCTTCCGGCCCGCGCTACAAGGGATACCATCTTTAGGAAGAACCGCTGTGAACTCTGCCACAGCGCACTCATGGCGCTATGCTATACTTGAAGCAGCAAGGCAACCATTCACGCTGATATAGAGCAATCACTCGATGATTCTTTTTCGCTGGGTTGATCGCGCGCCGTCGCGCTTGTATGGCTATCTGCTGCTGCTGCCCATCGTGACAGTTCCCGTCACGATGCTGCTGGCGCTGCTGATCCAGACGGGGCCACCATCGCTGCATATCGACCCTGCCAATGGCCGCTACCTCAGCGACCCGCTCTGGCCGGTCATCCTGGCGCCGGGGCTGCTGAATCTGCTGCCCTGGCTGGCGCTGCTCTCCGGGCAGCAGTTGAGCGAGCGGGCGCGCTTTCACGCGCGGCTGGCCGGGGCGCTGGGCGCGCTGAGGCTGATCGCCCCGGTGGTCGTCTGGACGCTGAAAGCGCCGCCCGCCGACATGACTGTCTGCCCCAACCTGGAACCCTGCGGGATGAACGCCCTGCTCTTGGCGCTGGGCGTCAGCGCGGCCTTATGGGTGGCAACGTTGGGCTGCTGGATGGCGGCTGTCGCGCGGGAATAACCTCACCATTCCAGCCAGTCGAGGTTGACGGCGACGTTGCCCGCGCCCGCCAGGGGCAGCCAGAGCAGCAGCCCCGTGCCCGGCGGCAGCAGCAGTTCGGCCAGGTCGGGCGTCCACTGGAGCAGGGCGCCAGCCGCGAGCGAGAAGAGCTTGAGCGTCGTGGCGGCAGCGGGCGCGGCCCCCGCGTTGTTGGTTGCCTCCATCGCGGCGCCGGGCGTGATCGCGCTCGTTCGATGCTTGTTCAGCGCGGCAACCGCCGTCCAGCCGGGGTCAGCGGTCAGCGCGGCCAGCGCGCCAAAGGCGACGGCGCTGTCGGCCAGCGCCTGGACGCCAGAGACAAAGACCTGCCGCCCGCTCGTGGCGGGATTCCAGAGGGCGACGCCAGCGGCGCCCGCCGCCGCGAGGGTCAGCTTGCCGCTCGCGCCGCTAAACGCCTGGCCCTGGCGCGCCAGGCGCTCCGTGCTGTGGGCAACGGCCAGATTCCCCAGTTCGTCAATAAATCCAGACATCGGTTTCTCCTTCAGTTGATGAACCTATTCCGCCTGATTGGGCAGGGTATCAAACAGCAGCTTTATCGCTTCTCACTGAAGCGGCTGGAAAAAGAGGCCAGCGGGTGGCATATTCCCTACCATCTGGCGCTGATCCTGGACGGCAACCGCCGCTTTGCCAGGAAGCGCCACATCTGGGATGTGAGCCGCAGGCGCTTCGGGCACGACGAGGGCGCCGACAAGCTCGAAGAGATTCTGCACTGGTGCCAGGACTTTGGCATCAAGATTGTCACCGCCTGGATTTTCTCCACCGCTAACTTCAAGCGCGACGCCGAAGAAGTGGAGACCATCTTTGAACTGGTGAAGCGCAAAGCTCAAGCGTTCATCCTGCGGCCCGATGTCCACGCCAACCGCATCAAGATTCGCTTTCTGGGCGAGTTGGAGGCGCTGCCGCCCGATGTGCAAGCAGCCATTCGCGCTGCCGAGGCTGCCACCGAAGGCTACGACCAGTATCTGCTTAACATCTGCATCAGCTATGGGGGCCGCGAGGAGATCGTCTCGGCGGTGCGCGCGCGCATGCAGGCGCAGTTGGCCCAGGGCAAAACACTCGCCGAGGTCGCCGCAGCCTTTGAGCCAGACGCCGTAACCCTGCATCTCTACACCGCAGGATTGCCCGACCCCGACCTCATCATTCGCACCAGCGGCGAACTCCGCCTCGGCGGCTTCCTGCTCTGGCAGAGCGTCTATGCCGAATTCCACTTCTGCCCCACCTATTGGCCGGAGTTCAGCCGCCTGGACTTCCTCCGCGCCCTCCGCGCCTACAACGCCCGCCAGCGGCGCTATGGCAGGTAAGCAACCGGGCATTTTCCGCTCGGTTGGCGAGCGGAGCCTGGCGACTAAAGATCGCGGCTAGAGGCGCTGCGGCGCCACGAAGCCCGCCTGCGCGGGCTAGGAACGTCGATCAAGTAATCACCAACGCCAGGCGCCTGGCGAGTACACTCGCGGCTAGAGGCTGCGCCACCAAGCCTCCCTGCGGAGGCTCTCCACCCTCACCGGACGCTCGCGGCTGAGTGCTTGTACTGTACCCCCGGCTTCTAGCCGGGCCGTCCTGGGGTGGGGAGTCCGTACCGACGGACTTCCTGGCCGCCACCCGTAGCGGCGAATTCATTCGCCGAAGTGTTGCTTGCGGCCTGCCACTAGAAGATGATTCAGGCTGGCGAAGAACAAGCCCGCCTGCTCGCTGCGCTCAAGCTCCTGATGCCAGCGATCAAGCTCTTCCTGCGTGACCAGATGGCGCGCCAGGGCCAATGGCTCAACCGTGTCTAGCCAGCCAATGCGCGCAACCGCGTAGCTGCTGAACTGCTGGGGGCGCACCTCGACGGACACGTCGGCCAGATGCTGCTGCTTGAAGCGCCGGTACAGTTGCCGCGCGGCATAGCCGCTGCGCACGCGCTCCGCCGTCGCCAGGGCCAGCCGCCGCTCGATCTCGCGCTCGTCGCTGTCAATCGAGAGCGTGGCGTAATCGGTCTCCAGCACCACGACCCAGCCGCCCGGTCGCGTCACGCGGATCATCTCCGCCAGCGCCGCCGCTGGATCGGGCAGATGCTGAAAGAGGCGCTCGCAGCGGGAGGCATCGAAGCGGGCAGCCTCAAAGGGCAGCGAGGCGGCGTCGGCCACCAGATGCTGCACGCGGCTAGCAACGCCAGCTTGCTCAGCGCGGCGGTTGGCCTCGGCGACCATCTCCGGGTCATAATCGACGCCGACGACCGCGCCGCTCTCGCCGACCAGCCCGGCCAGGGTCAGCGTATCGGTGGCTGGCCCGCAGCCCACATCCAGCGCCTGCTGGCCCGGCTGGAGGCGCATGGCCGCGTAGCTCAGGCGCTTATCCTCGCGCGCATGCTCCGCCGCCAGCGCCAGATACGCAGGATCAACATTGCCAGCATAGTTCTTCGGGTCCGCCATGCTTGCCTTCCAGGTAGAGCGCAGCGAAGCAGGAAGGCGCTGCGTGTTGCACTGCCAGATAGATAGAGGCTACCTGCCAGTGGATAGTAATCAAGAGGCGGGTAGTTGAAAGCTGGCTTGAGAATGCCACCACAAAAGCTAACGTTTGGTGTATACTACAGAAGATCAACTTCTACTACAAAGCGAGGAAAGTAGAATGCCTCTATCTCCAAGCGGCCCCTATGTAAGCGCCGCATTGCTCTGCGAGAAGGTTTTAATTGAGCAAGATAACACCCCAACCCTTGTTCGGGTGATAGATCGCCTCATCACTAATACCATCACCATCAACATAGGAAACCCTCAAGGGCCAACACCTCCCCAACCAGAGGTAGAGCCATTCAACCTGACCCTTTTTATCTCTTTCAAATCCGGGGACGCGCGTGGCAAAAGCACGGTCAAAATAGAACTGGAGGCTCCCAATGGGATCAAGAGACCTCCGCAGGAGTTGCCTGTACTCTTTGAAGGTGAGGACCGCGGAGTAAACCTCATTCTACCATTTAAGATGAAACCAGACATGGAGGGACTTTACTGGTTTAACATCTCATTAGACGACGAGTTCATAACACGTATTCCGCTGAAGTTCATCCATCAGAGGTCGGTTATAAATCAGTGATCCAGAAGCGCTTTGATCTGCATCAGGCATTCCTGCAAAAGTTGTTTGCTGTTGAGACAAACCCGTCACCCGGAGAGGAACCTTCATTGTCTCGATAAAAGGGCGAAGCAAATCCCGAAACTGTTGTTGGGTTAGTTAGTTACCAGTCAGCTCAGCCCAATACAG
>JBJKSJ010000208.1:0-3049 GCA_046704085.1 Ktedonobacterales bacterium
AGTCCGTCCTTATTCAAGCAGTCGGGCGATCTTCTGGCCGCATTGTACCATCTGACCAGGTCCGAGTCTAGACGCGCAGCATTGAAAAAGTTTCACTTCCTGAGCACCACTCTGCGTTGATCAGGCAAGCGAGGCTGGGCGGCTTCAACTCGCTGACACAGTACCGCTAGATCGCGCGTGAGGCGACGATCATGGAACGGACGCAATTCTACTCGCACGGTATCTCTCCCCCAGCCACCTACGGCCAGGCAAGTGGAAGCGGCTGGCGCCGTTCTTACACTTGCCAGGGCGTAGGTGGCTGGGCAGTATGTATCCCTGGTCCACATGACCAGATTCGCCAGGGCCAGCTTGAGGACGGTCATCGTTTGATCCTTGGCGTGGTCGAGTTCAAACATGGCCCGTTCGCTCGCTGCCAGGTCTTCCAGTTGGCGCAAGAGGTCGCGCTCCTTTTGGCAGGCTCGCTCACAGGCAGTGAAGGCCGCCACGATGGCATCTTCGGCTTTCCGCTTGCGCTGTTGGAGCGCCAGCCTGGCCGCCGCTTCCTGCTGGAACGCCTCGCGCTTCTCGCGCAGCAGGAACGGCCACACGCCTCGCGCCTCCCACGCCTGAGTACGCTCGACGAGCGCCCGCGCTGCCTGGGCGCGCTCCTGTTTGAGGCGCTTTTCCAGCGTGCGGGAGCGGGCGAAAGCACGCTCGTGATGCTCCCGTGCTGCTTGCGCCTGGCGCTGGACTTTGGCGCGCTTCCGTTCCAGCACGGCTCGGTCCTTGGCGGCTTCCGAATTCTCCACCAGACGCTTGGCATAGGCGTGGTTCGTATCCAACCCCAAGCTGATCAGGAAATCACGCAGATTGTTCTCTTGCGCGGGCCAGCGATGGGTGTAGACCTGAACCAGTTCGACGGGATCGGATGAGGACGCGGTGGTCACAATAGGACTGAGCTTGGGTTCGGTGGGGGCAGCTGGCGTGGGAGGAGCCACCCAGCCTGGCTTCCACCACAGCCGGTTCGCTCCCGCCAGATCCGCATCCCAGCGTTCCAGATCGGTAGACTCCGCTGACGAGGTAGCAAGCGGCACTTGCGTGCGCCAATCACGGATGAGGGCCACCGCAAGCGGGAGCGTCTGGTCCGGATGGTCAGGCACGGGCAAGACAAACCGAGCGCTCGCCACCTCGCGTGTCACCACCCCGAGGCGATCCCGGCACAGGGGCACAAAGTCCCCGACCTCGGTGAACGAGGTGAGCCCAGCATACTGATTCGAACGGAGGATCGTGACGACCGTGCGCCCCTGGGCGACCAACGCTGCCAGGAACTCCGCCGCCATCCCTTCGCGGTCGATGATGAGCCGCGTCAGTGTGCTGGACCCACTCGCCTGCTCATAGCGATTGAGGAAGTCGGTTGCCCCTTTGGTCAGATGCAGGTCGCCGCGATGCGTGGTGGCGAAGAGCGGATGGCCCTGGGAATCATGCAGGAGCAGCAGCGCCCGGCAGCCTAGCACCTTCCCGGTGCGACCCACCAGGCCGCGGGGGATCAAGTGATCGGTGTAGACCGGCATCTTATGTCCATCCAGGTAGAAGGCAGGAGGCGCTTGATCTGGCTCTGACTGCTGCTCCAACCAGAGAGTGCTGGTCCACTGCGCCAGGGCATTCGTCAGGGTTTCGTCGCCCCCGGCCCGTGCGATCTGCGAGAGAAAGCGCTCGGTGTGCCAAAAGCCATGCGCTTGCCACCGTCCGCTCAGCAATGTTAACGCCTCGCCAGTATAACCCCGTAACTCCCACGTGCGTCGCAGCCCTGCCGCACTGAGAAAGAGCAGCGTCAAGAGGGACTGGCGGCGCGTGGCTGCAGTGGCGTGCGCCAACCGAGGAGCCACCTGTTCTCCAGTGGGTAGCGCTTGCTCCAAGGCCGTAATCAGGCCAGTCTCGTGGGCTGCAGCGAGCAAGAGGATACTCCCGGCGCCTTTTTGCCAGGTCGGTTCCGCCGGTGGGTCGTTCCGCTGATTTTTTCCCGCGCCTGACACCTGGCGTCTGACGCCCAGGGCCGCGCGGAGGCGATTGATCTGGCTCACGCTCACCGTAAGGCCAAATTGCTCGTAGAGTGCCGCCTGCACGATGTGCCCTGTGTGCTGGAGATGCTTGACAGTAGTGCAGGAGCCACTGCCGAATTGGTTCACCGAGTTTGGTAGGATGCCCATGGCGTTGATCCTGGAAAGCGGTCTCGCCCCTGGTCCGCACCCGCTGGAGGAGTCGGTAGGCTACGGTTCGGCTGGTCTGCACGCCAGCACTCCTTGCCGCCTCCTTCCAGGATTGGCCGCGCAGCATCTCCGCAATCATCTGGGCTTTTGCTGCTTGACACGTTTCTCGGCTCATCGCTGCCTCCTCTGGGAGAATTGCTTGTCAGCATAGCCTATCCACGTTTTCCAACCGCCTGAGAGCAGGTATTTGAGAACGAACGCCCATGCTGTCATCTTGGTCCAGCCAAGCGTTTGCCTCACCTGATAGGTAGTTAGCTTGCCAGTGTCGATTCGTTGTTTTCTCATGGTGACGTTTTTGCCTGCCCCTCCGATATAGTAGATGAGGTAGCTATCTCAGAAAAAAGCAGGTAGAACCAGCATGATGCACCGTCGATCCAGCCCATCACGACTGGATGAGCCATTTATTGCTCACTTGTATCAACGGCATGCGCCTGGTCTGTTTGCCTATATACGCCGCCAGACCGCTTCACAGGAAGATGCCGAGGATATCCTTCTCGAGGTCTTTCTGGCAGCCTCCAAGCAAGAGCAGATCTCCACCTGGCCCGAGGCAGAGCAGATCGGCTGGCTGCGTCAGGTCACGCGCCATAAGCTGGCCGATCATTACCGCCGAGAGAGCAAACGGTCAGCAGTAGCTCTGGAAGCGGTGGCAGACACGCTGTATGCCGATGAGGCGCAGGCGCCCGAACACGTCGCATTGCAGCACGAAGCAGAGCGCCAGTTGTACACCGCGATTAGGCACTTACCCTCCTACCAGCAGGAGGTGCTGCGCTTGCATTTTGGGGAGGGACTGCGCTGTGTGGAAA